>NZ_JBEOYU010000015.1:5341-139747 GCF_040297265.1 Streptomyces sp. NPDC001832 | reverse complement strand
GGGTCCGGTGCCGGGGCGAACTCGGCGGGTGCCGGGAGGGTGGAGTCCTCGGTGGCCGGGGTGGAGTCGCTGCGGCCGGCCGCAGCCGCCGCACGCTCTGCGAGGGTGGTCATGCCTGGTGCGCCTCTCGGACGGTGTTCGGGATGTTGATGCGGCGCGACGGCCGGTCTTCTACGCATGCGGCGAAGGCGTCGGGGAACTCCTCGCGGAGCCGCTCGCGGTCGACGTGTTCGCGGCTGGTTTCGTCGAACGAGTAGGCGATGTGACCGCCCTGGACGGCCGTGTCAGCGCTGCCAAGGGCGCGGATGAGTGCAGCCTTGGCGATCTTCTTCCTCGCTTTGGCCTCGCTCTCGTCGGCGCCCGCGTCGAGGTAGTCGGACAGGGCGTCCTGCGCGTCGCCGTCCCGGTCGATCGCGACGACCCCGGCACGGTCGTGGTGCAGCTGCTCATACAGGTCGAGGAGGACGTCCGGATCTGCGTCGTGCGGGAGGATCGGCGGGCGCCGGTCGGTGATCTGTTGCCAGGCCCGTTCCCCGGCGGCGCGGAGGTCGGCGATGAGCTGCTGGTGGTCGGCGACCCGGACGACGAACTGTCGGTAGTCATTGCCGCCGATGAGCACGCCGACGTGGATGTGGTCGTATCCGCAGACGTCGGCCTGCCAGAGGGTCTGTGCAAGGACGTCGTCCGGGCACCCGGTGCGCCATTGTCCAGCCTTGAATGCGGCCCGGCATTTGATCTCTACGGCGCAGCGTTCGCGGCCGGTGGCGAGAGGGCATTCGAGGACGCGGCGGTCGAGGGTGCACATCTGCCACGGGCGGTCGACGTTTGCGACGAGGCCGACGCGGCGAACCACAGACCGGTTTCGACGGGCCCACTCGCGGGCGACAGTGTCCTCAATGGCCCGACCCCAGAGGGCGGGTTCGGAATCGTCGTTCTCCAGAGGGAGCCCGCCCGTCTTGTCGTGGTAGACGGACAGGGCGTTGCCATACCGGCTGATGCCGAGGACGGCGGCCATGTCGGAGGAGCCGAGACCGGAGCGGCGAGCGGTGAGCCAGTCGGCTCGGTTGGCGTCGGCGGGGAGGATGAGGCGGCCGGTCGGTGTGACCTTGCGGCCGGCGGCCGGGGCGGTGCTCGCCCCGGCCAGCGCGGTGTTCGTCATCAGGCGTCCGCCTCCGGGTCGTACTCGGCGGCGACTTCGATGCGGGTGACGGTGTAGTCGGTCGGCTGCTCGTCGTCCTCCGGCCCGATGACGAGCTCGTACGGGTCGTTCGGCTCGGACTCGTCACCGAGCCAGTCGAAGACCTTGCCGTCGAACTCCGGGGAGTTGTTGAGGGCGTCGGTCTCGCAGTGGATCCGGGCGGCGTCCTGGTTGGTGTACGTGCCGAGCGGGGTCATGCCCCATGCGGCCCGGTAGACGTAGGTGACGGTGGGCTCGGTCTCCAGCCGCGGGACGGCCGTGGTCGGGGAGCTCTGCGCGGCGGCGAGGGCGAGGGTGGCGTGCACCTGTGCGGCGGCAATGCTCTCGGCTGTGCGGTACTCGTCCTTCACGAGGCGCTCGGCCTCGCGGTAGTGCTCGGGTCCGGTCATGCGATCACTCCGGTGGTGGTCAGGGCGGCGACGATGGCCAGCCCGAGGAGGGGAAGGGCGAGGATGAGGAGGCAGGACGCTCCGGCGGCGGGGGCCTGGTCGAAGCTGGCCCGGTCCCGTACGTCGCGCTGGTTGCGGCCGATGCCGCTGCGGTCGGGGCGGGGGTGGAGCCCGCCGAACGTCTTGCTCACCGGGCACCGCCCTGCTCGCGGATGTGCTGGAGGGTGTGCCGGGCGTCCTCGAACCGGGCCAACTGGTTGGCCGCGGCGGTCTCGTCGGCCATGCGGCGCAGGCGCTCTGCGCCATACATGAGGCTCCGCTCGTGCTCGGAGCGGGTGCCGTGAATCGGGGTGCCGATCTCCGCGAGAAGGTCAGCGGCCTCGGTCAGCACCTCGGCGCGGTAGGCGTCCAGCAGGATGGGAAGACCGGAGATCGCGTACGGGGAGTTGCCTGCCTCGGCATTGAGCCTTTCGACCATGCCCGTGATGACGTCGCGGGTGTTCATGCGGCACCTGCCTCACGCTGCGACGGAACCGAACGCGGCCCGGACACCACCCGCAGAGCCTCGGCCAGCCGCAACACCTGCGCCCCGTACACCGGCACCGACCCGCCGTCGACCAACTCATCGAGGAGATCGGACACCCGCTCGTCCCGCTCATGCGTCGCAGCCGAGTCGATGCCCTGGTGGCGGGCCGACCGGTCCAGTTCGGCGATGCGCTGGAGGTCGTCGAGCACGGAGGGCCCGTCCTCGTCGGCGGCCTGCGCCAGGGCGAGGATCAGGGTGGAGAGGTAGTGACTCATGTCGAGCGCGGCACCGGTCGGGGTGGCGTCGACGGAGATTCGGAACGGCCCGGTGACGGGCGTGCGGTCAGCGGGCATCGGAGCCTCCGAGGAGCAGTTCGAGGAGCCAGAAGACGAGGGCGGCGGCGGAGAAGAGAAGCAGCCAGATCACGAGGCACCGCCGATCGGGTCGACGTGGGTCAGGCAGATCCCGCCGCCCGCGCCCTCGACGGACACGACCGCCGCACCGTGGCCGAGCGTCCACGCCGGGGTGCGGGTGACGGTGTCGAGGGGCTCGTCTTCACGGGTGTCGGGGTACGCGAGGACCGGGGTGCCGACCGGGTAGCGGGCGTTCCACTCGTCGGCGGTCATCGGCTGGCAGGCCGTGAGGTTGGAGTGGGCGTCCTTGCCGCACCCGCAGCGGTATCCAGTCGGGCCGTAGGCCAGCGGGTCCGGCGTCGAGTCCGGGGCAATGCCCTCGTCCTCGTCGTCGTGGGTGAGCACCCAGCGGCGGGCGCGCAGGTCCCACTCGATGTGCTCGTCACTGAACGGGGCCGAGATGTGGCCGTCCGGCTCGACGTGGAAGATCACGTCCGCGTCGACCAGCGCATTCAGCCCGGCCACGGCCCGCTCCCACGGAGAAACCGGCGCCGGGACCAGCGTGGACACGGTCGGGCACGGCCACGGGTCACCATCAGCCCGGCAGTGCGGCGAGTCCGGGTACCGGGTGTGCGGGGCGAGCACAGCAGCCTGCGCCGCCTCCAGCTCGGCGACCCGGGCACGGAGCTGCTCTACCTGCGACGGGCCACAAGCACGGCACGGCTCCGTCGTGCCCCCGGTGGTCACGAAACGTACGGCATCAGCCCCGTAGCAGCGCGTGCAGCTGGGCGCCGGTGCCACGTATGTTGCTGCCTCCACCGCCTCCAGCTCGGCGACCCGGGCCCGCAGCTGGTGGACCTGCTCCGCAGCCGACGGGAACAGACCCGGAGCCGGGTATCGGTAGCGCGCAAGCGCCACGCTCAGCGCCGCCTCCATCTCGCCCTGAGCACACATGCCACCCGTGAGCACAGCAGCGGAAACCCCCTGCCGCAGCACTTCGGCCAGCAGCGCTACGAGCTGCTTGCGCAAGTCCTCGGGCAGCTTGCTTTCACCAAGCACGTAGGGGACTGCCTTGGTCTGGGCCCGCAGTTGCTCCAGCTCGGCTGCCGACTCCGGCGACTGCAAAAGGCCAGCCGACTCCAGCGACATGGCGATCCCCGGAGCCTGCTGCCCGCGACCGATAGCGGCACGGATCACCCCGGCCGCCGCGCTCATACGACGGACGCTCATGCCGCCACCGCCATCGTGTGCGCCGCAGCCGAGCAGATCCCCTTGACCTGGATTCGCACGTCCCGCCACGTCACATACAGCGACGCCGAGTACATGCGGCCGACGGACCCGACGAACTCGAACTCGCGAACCTCACCGCCCAGCACCTCGGCGTACGCGGCAACGACCGGCCGCATGTCCACACCGGCGTTCACGATGACGCCCGACAGCGGGCCACCGTTCTCGGGCAGCGTCCAGTCGAGCAGGGGCAGATGCGGGTTCTCGGTGAGCAGCTGCACCAGCGCCGTCGCGGCGCCCAACTGCGGGATCGGGATAGGCTTGTTGTTCACGGTGTCCTCGATTTCTGAAGTGGTTGAGGTGCCGAGGGGTCGTCCGGATTGCCGTCCGGGGCGGCCCCGTTTTGCGTGGCGGGTCAGGCGGCTTGTGCCGGCCGACCCAGCTCGGCCGGCATCACGCGGGCCGAGGCAAATACCGCCCGGAGCTGCTCGCGCTGCTCAGGGCGAAGAGGGGGAGCTGCGGCTGCCTGGCGACGGATCGCTTCGACGGCGGCTGGGCCGAGGCGGCGCTCAGCAGTAGCGCGGCTGAACGCGCGGGCGCTCATGCCGACTCGGCCTGGGCGGGGACGACACTCAGCGCCTGGGTGCTGCGGCCGACGGGGACGAACAGCACGAGGATGTCGACTCCGATACGCCGAGCGATGGCGTCTGCCGTGGACTCGGGGACCGAGTTCTGTGCGCCGGTCAGCAGACTTCCGACGGTGCCGTGTGCGATACCGGCGTCGGCGGCGAGCTGGCGGCCGGTGACCTTGGCGCCGGTGCCGGTCCGCTGCATGAGGGTGCGCATCAGATTGGCGCTGACCAGCTGGTACATGGGTATTTCTCTGCTCACATCAACCGCCTGCAACAAGGTGTTGTTCTGGTTGGACATGAGAAGCGTTGCACATCCTGAACGGGATGTCCATCGAAATGGACAGTGACCTTTTGAATTGGCCGTGGCTTCAATGCGCCCTAGCGCGACGTGTTGCGCATCATGGACACTCTGTTCGGCGCGCGAGACGGCAGGTAGTGCGCCACCAGGGGGAATGATCCGTACGCCCCGCTGGTCACATGGACACCTCACTGCCTATGACATGACACGGAGTGGCAGGATGATCCTTATGGCTGAACAGGACGCACCCGCGCGTACGGACCTGTCCGACCTCGTGCGCACCAGGCGGGCAGAACTTCGCTTGAGTCTGCGCCGAGCCGAAGAGCTCGGCGGGGCCGACCCGGAAACGGGCAAGTCCTGGATCAAGTACAGCTGGATTGACCGCTTGGAAAAGGGGGAGGCCGTTGTCCCCCCGACGCTTGATCAGCTCAAGTCCTTCGCTCGCGCACTGGATCTGCCATTCGGCAGGCTTCAGGACGCGGCCGGCGCCCAGTTCTTCGGCATCGACACTGTCTGGCACAAGAGCGGCCAGGCCCGGGCCCTGGTGGAGCGTGCAGACAGGATGACGCCGGAGCAGCTCGACCAGTTGATGAGGCTTCTGGACACGTTTGCGCCCCCTGAGTAGCTGTCTGGCATATGCCATGCCCTGAGATGTGCGGAGAGTAGTATTCGCCTGCGCACTGTAGTCAAAAGTTGTCCGGAGTGGCAGCATTAGTGATCCGCCTGGGGGGCGTGATGTTCCGGTAGCCTGCGTATGCCGTACCGATCGAACTGACGATCGAATTGCGGTGTGGGCCGCGCCAATGGGGGTCAGATGGCTGACAGTGAAGGACAGGCAAAGCGCGAGGCTGTGCGGGCGCGCATCGCGTTCAGCGAACTCGTACCTGACGGCAGATCCATGGTCCAGGTAGAGCTTCCCGAGGAGACCGTTTTCTGCGTCCGCCCCGGTGAGATGAGCAAAGCTCTTGCGGCTGAGTGGAATCGCCGCTTCGAACACACCCGGTGGCTACGCGCGGAGACGGACGAGCGGCCCGGCGGCCACCCACCCATATAGAAGAGGCGTGGCCCTAGAACTGCCTTTCGTGAGCCTTCGATCTGGCAAACCCCTGCGAAAGACACACCTAAAGTGCCAGGCTGGGGCCATGAGCCCCACGATTCGCGCCGCCATCGACACCGCCGCAGGCGGCCGACCCTCCGCAGTGATCTACTGCCGCATCAGCCGCGACCGCGAAGGCGCCGGCCTCGGCGTTGCCCGTCAGCGCGAAGACTGCGAGCAGCTCGCCACTCAGCTCGGTCTCCACGTCGTCGAGGTGTACGAGGACAATGACCTCAGCGCCTACAGCGGCAAGCCCCGCCCCGACTACCGGCGAATGCTCGAAGACCTGCGAGCGGGGCGCGCAGGCACCGTCCTGGCCTGGCACACCGACCGGCTCCACCGCTCCCCGGCCGAGCTGGAGGAGTACATCGACGTGTGCGAGCCCCTACGCATCGAGACGCGGACTGTGAAAGCCGGGCACCTCGACCTCACTACCGCCACCGGACGCATGATTGCCAGGCAGCTCGGCGTCCAGGCCCGGTACGAGGTGGAGCGCATGGTTGAGCGGCAGAAGCGCAAGCGGGATGAGATGGCTCAGAAGGGTCAACACTTTGGCGGGCGTCGCCCGTTCGGGTGGGAGGCTGACGGTATGACGCCCGTCGACCTTGAGTTCGAGCACATTCGGGAAGCGGCCCGATCGGTGCTTGCGGGCGCATCGCTGCGGTCGATTGCTGCGGGGTGGGTGGCCCGTGGGGTGAAGACGAGTACGGGTGGCGACTGGACGGCCACAGAGCTACGTCGCATGCTTCTGCGGCCGAGGAACGCTGGCATCGTCCAGCACCGCGGCAAGGAGGCGGGTACCGCGCTCTGGACCGGTGCGCTTGACGAGGCGACATGGCGAAGTGTCTGCGCGATACTCACTGACCCGTCCCGCCGTATCACTCCCGGAAACACGCGCAAGTTCCTCGGCTCCGGCCTCTACCTCTGCGGGGTGTGCGGTCAGACGATGCGTGCCGCAACATCGAACTCACGGAACCCCGGTTCGGAGACTCGCTTCTGGGGGGCGTATCGGTGCCGCTCGCTCAAGCATCTGTCTCGTCAGCGGGAACTGGTGGACGATCACGTCCAGCTCGCGATCCTGGAGCGGCTTTCTCGGCCCGATGCCGCAGAGCTCCTTGCTGAGCGGGAGGACCCTGTCGATATCCGTGGCGCGCAGACGGACATGCGGGAAGCGCGGGCAACGCTCGACGAGTTGGCGTCTGCGCTCGGGGCGGGGGCGATGGACATGCGGTCCTGGCAGGTGGCCTCAGAAGCCGCGAGAGCCCGTCTGGCGGGTGCTGAAACCGTGCTGTCCCGCGCGGTCAAGGTCAACCCCGTTGCTGGGCTGGTCGGTGCGGAGGACCCTGAAGCGGCGTGGAACGGGCTCGACCTGTCTCGGCAGCGGGCGGTCGTGGCGTACCTGATGACCGTGACTCTCCTGCCGGCGCGGAAAGGGCGGCAGCCTGGCGGCGGTTACTGGGATCCGTCGTCAGTGCGTATCGAGTGGAAATAGCGGCGCCCCCGCCGGGATGGTGGGGGCGCAGCCGGTCCCTCCGAACCGCCTGGGGGGCAGGACAAGGAGGGCCGATAAGGGGAGTGATCAATTCCGTCTCACCCGCAGCATCCATGATCCACCGTTTTGCGGTCAACCGTAAAGACAAGTGATCATGATCCGGCGAACGTGGATAGGTGCACCACTCGCCTCTACCCGCAGACCGGGTTCTCACCCGACGCCGGGCAATTGGCGATCAGATCCGTTCCGCTCGCCTCCACGCGAACCTCTCTCAAGAAGCCGTCGCGCTCAGAGCCGGCATCACCCTCGGCCCGTACAACCGGATCGAGCAAGGCCACGCCGCGGCGCGCATCGACACCCTGATTCGTATCGCCGACGCGATCGGCGTACCGCTCGCTGACCTCGTACAGGAGTGAGCCCCGGCCAGCCGACGGGGGGCGGCCGACCGGGGCGGTCTCATCGGGTCACTGCGCGGGCTGCCCGCTGCCGGGGCACATCTCGTTCCCGGACCCGTTCGCCTGGTGCATGGTGGTCGGGGTGCCGGGCTCGGAGCCCACACCGGCACCACAGACGGGGCAGCAGCCCTCCGTCAGGCCGGGGTCGAATCGGTGGCCGGGGTTGGTGTGACTGCACATATCAGTTCCTCCTTGATGGGGGTGGTGCTGATAGGTGGTGCACTTGCACTCCGACCCGGCCGAGATCCGTGCCGGGCGGAGAGATCAGAAGGCGTCTTGCAGGTCGAATGACCTGCCGCCCTTGTCCTGGCCCGCTCGGGCCGTGTGCTGGAACAGGACCTGGATCCGCGACTCGTCGTGAAACACGATCCCCATGCCCGGGTGGGCGGTCGGCCGTGTCGGCGTGGCGCCGGCCGAGTACTCATACGCGCGCGCGATCTCGCCGGATCCGGAGTTCGTGAACGCCGCGGCAAGGAACGCCTCGGCACGCGGGGGGGTGACCTTGCCGCCCTCGTACGGGTCAGGCCATGCCACCTCGGCGGGCGGCTCGTAGGCCACTGGGATCTCGGGCCGGTCGTAGTCGTCGCCGGGTGCAGCGGTGGCTGTGATCGCGGCCCAGAGCTGCGCCCCCGTGTTGAACGTGAGGTGGATCCCGAACGTTCTGTCGGGCTCCGTCCACGGCTCGGCGTTCTTGATCTCTGGGGCCTTGAGCAGGGTCTCGACGGCGAAGTCTTGGAATCGCGCGGGTCGCATTTGTGATCTTTCCTTCCGTGGCGGCCGAGCCAGTCTAGGCGGGATGCAGTCCGCGATTTTGGCCTGCTCAGGAGCTGCCCCGCCCGCGGCTGGTCGGCGCATGATCAGCCGCGAGCGGGAGTCATTTGGCAAGCCAGGACTTGCCCGGCTGGTCCCACGATCGGCGCACGTAGGGGGTGTAGTGCGCCCCCTTGTGCCCCGGGGGGAGAGTGCAGCGTGCGTTGGTCTTGGGGTCCATGGCCCAGCAGCAGTGCGTGATGACGTCGCTCGACTCGTCTCTCATCGGCGAAGCTCCCGCCATGCTTGGCCGAGCCGTACCGCGGTGGGGCATGTGGCCCCTGCCCGGCAGGTAGCGCAGCCGTAGGTGTGGCCGATCCAGGTGCGGTACGCGGCATCCGGCGCGGCGGCCGGCTTCGTCTGGGCGGTCACGACTGGTTGGCCTTGCACTGGTTGCACTCGCAGGCCGGGAACGCGGACGACTGGTCCACAGTCTTGAGCGGAGTGACCTCGGCCTCCGGGCGCACGATGCGCACTGTGCCTTCCCGGTTTACCTCGTACACCTTGATCGTCATCGCCATAAGTGGTCCCTGGCCTACGTCGATTGAGGGGCATTCAGCAAGTTCGCTGTACGCCCCGCCGTCACACCCTGATGATGTGTGTGCACGTCGGGTAGGTAATAGGTCGTTGGATGGCCACGCGTGGCCACGTAGCGGCCACGGCCGGAAGCGCGAACGATGACACCTCAAACTGAACCCATGAGCCGCAACGACGCGCTGAGGGCCGCACGGCTACGCGCGGGCTGGCGAACCATCGAGGCAGCCGCCCGGGCTCTCACAGAGCACGGGCAACAGCTCCTCGACGACCACCAGTTCACCGTCTCAGCCCGCACCTGGAGGCGCTGGGAGGGCGACCGACCCGGGTGGCCGGCCGAGGAGACAGCGATCGTCATCCACGACGCGCTCGGCCGCTGGCCGGAGGACCTCGGGTTCACAACTCCGCCGGGCTGGATCCGGCCTGAGCACCACGAAGAGGACCAGGTGCGCCGCCAAGCTTTTGCCTCCGTCACCGCAGCCGCACTTGTTGCGGGACCGGTCGCGCCGCAGCACGTCGACCCTGCCCTGATCGACTACTTCCAGCAGCAGTTGGAGGGCCATTACCGGGCCGACATGTTCCTTGGACCGCACGACTTGATCGGCACCGTGTCCGCGCAGTACCAACTGATCGACAAACTGGTCCGTTCAGCGAAGGGTGAGACCCGCCGCGGGCTCCTGCGCGTCGGTGCGGCCTACGCGGCGCTCGTCGGCTGGTTGTACCAGGACGCCGGAGACATGGACGGCGCTGCGTTCTGGCGCGGCGTCACCCAAGAGATCGCGATGCGCTCCCGCGACCCGCACCTCATCGGATATTCCCTCGTGAACCAAGCGCAAGTGCGCACTGATCTCGGCGACGGGCATGCCGTCGTCGACCTGTGTGAAGCCGCGCTCGATGATGCCGACCAGCTCGTCCCGAAGGTGCGCATCATGGCCATGCAGCAGCAGGCCCACGGCGCCAGCCTCACAGGGGAACGGCATATGGTCGACCAGCTCATCGACCAGGCCGACCGGCTGCTGCCGCGCGTGGACGACGATCTGCCGTGGGGCAATGCGTGCCGACGGACGCCCGGATACCTCGAAGTTCAGAGGGCCACCTGTTACGGGCGGCTTGGCCTTGGCGCGGAGGCTGGTGCGCTCTGGTCACAGGTCCTCGCGATCGTCCCGGAGACAGCCCGCCGCGACCGCGGGGTGTACATGGCTCGGCAGGCGACAGCTGCGGCGGCTGCGCGTGAGCCGGATCAGGCGGTGGAGATCGCCCGGACCGTGGCGACGATTGCGGTGGAGACCCGCTCGGCCAGGATGCGGCGGGAGCTCGTCACCCTAGAGCGGGCGATGCGGCCGTGGCAGGATGCCCCGGTCGGCCGGGATCTTGCGGAGATCCTGGAGTCCGTGACCGAGAGGGGATGACGTGGCAGGCGTACCGAAGCCGCTGACGGACGAGGAGATTGACGCGCGGCTGTTCGAGCTGCCGGAGTGGACTCGTGACGGGGACGAAATCACGCGACGGGTGGATATCCGGTATCACGCAGGGGTGGCGATGATCGTGCACATCGCCGACCGGGAGCGACGCATCGGTCACCACGCAGACATCGACCTGCGGATCGACCACCTGCGCATCGCCGTCACGACGCACGACGCCAACTACAAGCTGACCGAGGCCGACTTCGATCTTGCAGCCCGGATCGACGCCATTGCCGCGGCACACCAGTCCACGCCGCTCGACTGACCCAGGACGCACGAAAGCGCCCCCTCCCGCCCGAAGGCAGGAGGGGGCGGTGGCCGGACTAGGTGTCGGTGCTCGCGGCGATCTGCTGCGTACGGGCGTCGACCCGGTCGACCGCATCCCGCAGGGAGCCGCCCGAGTTCGGATGCAGCTCATGCTCGATTCGGTCCAGCCGCGCCATCACCCCCGGCCGTGCAGGCACACCTGACCGGGCCGGCGTCCCCTGCCAGTCGTCGATGAACTCATCGACCCTCGCCACGACGCGGCGGACACCGCGGGTGATCCGCCACAGCAGGCCGAGCCCGGCAGCGATAGCCGCCGCGGCCACGGACCAGATCACCGCCGCGTCCACAGCCGCTATGCCGGTGGTGCCCTCGCTCACTCGACGTCCCCGTATCTGCCGCGCGGGGTGTGCCGGGCCTGGTACCCGGCCAGCCACGTGAGCACGGCCGGGACCACGGCGAGGAGCGGCGCCTGCGCCCACGACGGCAGCGGGCCGAGCAGGCTGCTGTCGGCCGTGACCGCGTTCAGTACGGCGACGGCGAGACCGGCGAGGAACGCGCCGGCAGTCGACGCCTTGACCTTCGCTTCGACGGGTGCAGCCATGGTCACTTCTCCTTGCTGAGTGCGGTCAGTGTCTTGTCGACGCGGCGCACCTTGGTCACGAGGTCGGCGAACACGCTGCGCCCGGTCCAGTAGTGGCGGGGGCTCTTCGGATCGTCGCTGTAGTCCGCGGCGTCGGCTGGGGCGTCGAAGCGGTCCGCGCTCAGCAGCCGCTCGACGACCGCGTCCGCGACCTTCCGCACGTCGGCGTCGCTCAGGGCCATGGGGTCCTCCTTGCTCGGGGTGGTGCCGCCGGGGTTCCAGCTGGCGGGGTGGGTGAGGCGCTCGGCGACGTCGGCGCGGAGCCGGGCCATGTCGATACCGCGCGGGTCGACCTTGTCGCTCGACCACTCCAGGTGGCCGATCACGGACTTCGCCGACCAGCCGTGCGCCCGGCACAGGGCTGCCTGGACACGCACGATCGCGTCGTACTGCGACTTGGGCCAGGGGTCCTTGCCGTCGCCGAGGTTCTCGCACTCCCACCCGTAGAAGTGCCGGTTGCCGTCGGTTCCGGTCGCGTTGCCGCAGGTGGGCTTCGGTGGCCGGTCTCCGTAGTCCTCGGCGACGACGCGCGCCAGGACGGCCGGGTCGCCGCCGCCGGCGTGGTTGGTGCGGCCCCAGCCGACCATGTGCACCCGGCCGTCCTTGGCGATCATGCCGTGGCAGAGCGGGCCGGGCAGGGACGAGTACCCGTCACGGACGATCGCCACGGTGGAGCCGGTGCCCTTGGTGACCGTGTGATGCACGATCGCCCCGTTGAGCGGTCCCCAGGCGCCCTTCGAGTTGCGGTTGTGCGTGCGCCAGTTGCCGACCTCGACGACGTGCACGCCTTCGGCGCGGAGTGCCGCGAGAACCGCGGCAGCAGACAGTGGTGTAGCCATGGTGTGCCTTTCAGAGGATTCGTGCGTAGCGGGGGGCCATGCCAATTGCGCCGCCGGCGCCGAATTTGCCGCCGGTCGTGGCGCCGACCGTGCGGCGGACCTGGATTTGGGCCTTCAGCTCAGTGCGGGCCCGGTACGGAGTGAGGTCGATGGATGCTGCCGCGAACTGATAGCTGAAGGTCGCGGTGATGGTGCCGGACATGACGATGGCCGACTCCGCGAGTACGACCTGCCACTCGCCGCCCGTTTTTGTCGTGCCGACCTGGTCACCGATGAACACAAGCCCCAGTGACAGCGATGCGGTGCGGGGGGCGAGGACCGTTTCCCACACCGACGTAAAGCCGGTGGCGTCTTCGTACGGCATCGTCCGCATCGACGTCGGGTAGAAGGGAAGCTCGTCCCGCTCCCACCCAGTCCTGCGGAGCTGCGCTACCTGCTCCTCCAGCTCGGCAAGGCGCTGAAGGAAGTCCGGGGTCGTGGGGTACTGGGGCACGTCACACCGCCACGCAGGTTAGGCGGACACGCTCGGGCCCCGCTGCCGCGGTGGTCTCGATGCCGACGATGCGGAGCACGCCCTCACGGCCAGCCGGGGTGAGCGGCTCGGGGTCGATGACGAAAAACGCCTCGTCGCCCACGGAGTAGGACCCGAATGCGGGGTCAGTGTCTGCGGACACTTCGAAGGTGGGCTGTATCTGGGCCTGCCCGCGGGCCGTGAGCTCTGCGTTCGCGAGGCCGTTCAGCTGCGCCTGGTCGATGACACCGTCGTACGTACTGACGCTCTCCAGAAGTGGCCATCCGGACGCGAGCCGGTCCGCGTCCTGCACGATCGCGGATACCTTGGCCTCGCCGGTCCCGTCGCCGAGCGCGCTGACTTCGGTGGCGGAGGCGGTGCCGTTCTCGGGCCAGTCGTACGACAGGATCGAGGCTCCCTGGCCGCCCTTCACGAACACCAAGCCGGACTCGTCGGCGGTCCGTCCGCGGCGCGGGAACCATGCGCGCACCCGCCTGTATCGGGTGGGTGCCTGGTTGTTCGCCGAGGATGTCCAGCCGACCTCGATGCCGTAGTCGAACCCGTCGTCGGTCGCGGCGAGTTCGGCGAGCGCCTTGTAGATCTCGGGCCGCTCGAAACCGAAGTACGTAGCCTGCCGAGCGATACCGCTCGCCGTTCCGGTCAGGCCGTCGATGCTGATGCGGGGGTTCCCGGACGGCTGGTTGTTGGCGTACGAGAGGAGCGACCAAGCGAGGAATTTCTGATCGCTGTAGAGCCGCTGTCCGGCAGGGACCAGGTCGGTATTGAGGAGCAGGCTGCTGTCCGTCGACAGGGTGGTCTTCACGTATCGGCGCTGGTAGTAGGACAGGAACTCCGCGGCCTGAATCTGCTTGCTTCTCTGCGAGTCGGGCTGGCGGGTCCAGATGATTCCGCCCCACACGATGACCCCGTCCCGGTCGACGTACACCGCGGTCCGGCCTGGTGTAGTGGCGGTCTCCGGATCGAGTGGCAGCGTCTCGTCTGCATACGGCACTGTCGCGGTGAGCGTGCCGATTCCATTGAGGACGGTGGAGTACGTGACATCGGACAGCGGCAGTTCGGCTAGCACGGTGTCGGTCATGAGGTCGCAGAACAGGTACGTGTACGTGTGCTCCGGCATGCCCCCGGCATCGGACGGACGGAACATAATCTCGGTCATGCGATCGGCTCCACGATCAGCTGCCCGTCCGTAATGGACGTTGCCCCAGCTGAGTACGAACTGACGTTGTATTGCGGGGTGAACGTCACAGACGCACCAGGAGTGATGCCGGACCGGACCACGGTGCGGCTGGCGTACACCCTGCTTCCCATGGCACTTACTGCGTTTGCTGACGAGGACGGCTCTGAGAGGCCGCCCGATGCCCGCCATCGTGCCCATGCCGTGGAGGTGCTGGCATTCGTGTTCGTGACGGACGCCCCAATGGTGATCCGCAGCATTCCCGACGGAGGCGCCGTTACCGTGACCGGCGGCCACTGGCCACTCGTGAAGTCGACGAAGGTACCCGTGACTGGGGAGGTAGGGAAGCTGACCTGATCCGACACGACGGGGCGGATCTGCTCCCGGATCTGTCGCTTACCACCGGCCAAGAGACCGACCTCAAGAAGATCTGTGTCCATCTGGTAGATGAGCTGGCCGGGGTGCGGGCGAGGCGGAGCGCCGGCCGCCACTGTCGGGAGTACACCGCCGAGCCCGACACTGTACTGACGGACATCCGAGATGTTCCCTGCGGAGATCGACGTGACCGAAGCGCCGACTGCGACGTCAGCGAGGATCTGCGCGTTCGGCGGCAGCGACGGCCGTACCGCGGCCCCGGCCGATGCGGCGTAGGCGCCCTGGATGACCTCCAGCCGCCATTCCGATGCGGACCCGGCGGTCTCGGCGTCGTACACCGAGGCCACGACGCAGTCTTTGCGGTACTGCCCTGCACCGCCGGCGGGCTGGATGGGCAGGGTGACGTCGGAGTCGTTGATGCAGACGTACGTACCGGAGCCGCCCGCGTCGTGGTTGTCGACGTATGCCATGCCCGCGGACACGATGACGGTCATGTTCGGGGTGGGTGCTGCCCTGACCTTCAACTGCTGGTTGGTGTACGACGGTCGGACGCCCTGCCGGATGCGGAGCGGAGTGGACTCGTCGACTAGGAATCCGGGGTACGCGAGCATGGACGCGATGACGAGCCGGTCCGTCCTGGCCGGGTAGCTGCCGGCCTGCATCCACGCCGGGGGGTTGATCAGTGCCATGGGTGGGTCCTTTCTTCTACAGGCTCGTGTCGCGCCAGGTGACAGTGAGCAGACTGGGTTGGCCGCTCGCGCCTGGGAGTGCGGAGCCGCGGTAGGCGAGGCTGTTTGGGCCGGGCTGGAGCAGCGGCCACGTGGACCCCGCACGTACCCAGGACCGGCGAGGGCTGGAGCCCATGAGTAGTACGGCTCGGGTGCGGGTGTCGATGACGAGGTATTCGCCGGGCTGGAGGGTGCCGTCAATGACGAGTCCGCCGCCGGTGGTGACCTGCTCGATGCTGGGGTTGGCTACGGGGCCGTCGATCCGCAGGACGGGGTAAGCGGGCGAGGCGCCGTCGTTGATCGCGGTGAGGCGGCCGGACTGTCCGGCGTCGCCGTACATGCGGCCAGGGACGGCCCCCGTGTACGTCAGCGGGTACGTTCGGCCGGCCGCTGGGGAGTACGCGGTCGTGCTGGCTGAGTGCTCGGTGAGGCTGTACAGGTGCGGGTCGGCGCAATAGAGCTCAAGCGCCGCGGTTCCGGTGCGCCAGAGGTACTCGGCGTCGTACGGGATGTTCCTCTGGCGTACTTTGCCGTAGACGAGGGTGTCCTGATCGAGGAGCCGCAACGGCTGCGGCTGGCGTTGCGGCTGCGTTGCGGCGCGCAGTGCGAGGGTGAGTTTGCGGAGTTCGTCAGGCGAGTCGGCGCGCAGCCCAAGTCCGAGCTGGATGATGCGGGCGCCGGTGGTGTCGGGTCCGGTGTAGTCGCCGTGCTGGTCTGGGCGTGCGATGTCCTCGGCGCGGATGTCGGGCATGTCGTCGAGGCCGTTGATCGCGGTGACCATGTAGGGGGAACCGGGTCCGAAGGTGAGGTCGCCCCACTGGATGCGGCCGATGCGCTGCTGTCCCACGGTCAGCCCTTTCGTCCGATGAGGCCCTGCCAGGACAGGGCGCGGAGGATGCCGTCCGGGGTGGCGTCGCTGCCCTGGAGGTAGAAGTTGTTCGTCGTGTCCCCGCCGCCTGCTGTGCCCGCGTACGCGGCCGTGAGCTGCCCCGGAGCGGGGATCGTGCGCATCGCCCGCCCGGCCACATCAGCAGCCCCTACCGCAGCCGAGGCCATGGACGCGGACGCGGCAGCCACCGCCGCGCGGGAGCGGAGCATGCCCTCGCGGAGCCCGTCTCCGGACAGCTCGCCGATGCCCATGAATACCCGCGACGGAGACTTGATCTTGAGGGCCTTCTTCATCGCCTTGACCATGGCCGAGGCCAGCTTCTCCATCTGCTTCTCGATGGCGCCCTGCTGTTTCTTCAGCCCATCGACCAGGCCCTGAGCGGCCTTCACACCGGAGTCGTAAAGGGCGCCGGCCACTGAAGTGCCTGTGGTCGTTGCCGCCTTCGCGAGCTGCGCCTGGAGATCGTTGATGCGCTTCAGCTCGGCCGGAGTCGCACGAGCCAGCGCCTGGGCCGTTGCCGCGCCGCTGTCCACACCGGCGCTCGCGATGTCGCCGAGCAGGTCGGACCGGAGCCCGGCCTTCTTCAGCTTGGCCAGGTTCGCGGCAAAGTCCTGTGTCTTCTTCACGGCGAGCTGGAGCCCGATCGTGATCGCGGAGACCGAGTTGACGACGTTGTTGCCGGTGGTGATGTTCGCGTCGCCGAGGATGCCGTCACGGATGTCCGCCGCGGCCTTCGAGCGTTCCTTGGTGGCGTCGTCGAGCTTCTTTTGCGCCGCAGCCAGCAAGGCCGCCACCTTGTCGCGGGACTTGGCGAGGGAGAGCAGCTTCTTGTTGTCGCTCTCCACCCGTTTCAGCAGCGAGTTGAGGCCGGGCAGCTTCTTGCGGTTGCCCTTGTTGATGGTGATCGCGCGCTCGATCGTGGTCGTGATGCTGTTGAGCTTCGACTTCAGCGACGCCGTGGACGCGTCGATCCCAGCCACCAGGCCCTTGATGATGGACTTGCCCGCCGGGGTCAGCAGCGTGGCGTCCTTCCGGGCCGGTCCCTTCCAGTTCGGGATCATGTTCGTCAGACCGGACAGCACACTCTGCACCGACGGGATCGCCGACCGAATCCCGTCGACTAGGCCCTGCACGATCGAGCGCCCGATACCGGTCAGGATCGACCCGGCCGACGGAATGGCGCCGCGGATCCGGCCGGGCAGGTCGCGGAAGTAGGCGAGGGCTTCGTCGATCTTCCGGCGGATCGAGTCCACGAGCCGGTGTCCGGCGTCCAGCGCATACTGGCCGACTACTGCCGCGAAGCGTGCAAGGAGCGGCCCGACCTGGTCAGCCATCCCCTTGATGGCTTTGAGCGCGTCCTCTTTGAAGTTGGACACGATCGTCGTGGCGTGCTTCACGGCGCCGCTGAAGTCGCCCTGGAGGACGGCCACGATCAGTTGGACGGCGGGGATGACGTAGCGGGACAGGATGTCGACCAGCGCACTGAATCCGGTCGTGATCAGCATGACGAGGCCGCCGACGACCGGCAGGATGATCGGCAGCAGCTTCTCGGCAAGCGCGACTTGGAGCTCCAGCACCTTGGCGATCAGGGGTGCCATCTGGATCCACAGATCAGCGATCTTTGTTGACAGGTCCAAGAAACCCGGGGTCAGTCGGGCAAGCATTTCCGTGAGCTGTGGTCCGACCTCCTGCGCCAACTGAACAAAGGGCGGAAGGATCTGCGCGAGGATCGGGGCCAGCGACTCCAGGATCGGCACCAGCTGAGCGGCCAGGTTGGTTGCGATCTGCTGGATGACCGGGGCCAGCGCGACAAAGACCTGCGACAGGGCATCGAAGAGCGGGACCAGCGCAGGCAACAGGGCGGCGATGAGAGTGCCGGCCACATCCACCAGGGGCAGCAGCGACACCACCAGATTGCCGAACGCCGTCGCGAGCGAGGCAAGAACCGGGCCGAGTGCGGTCATAATCCGGCTGAGCGCATCCCCAAGGACCCGCACGAGCTGCTGTGCAGGTCCGGCCAAGGCCTCGATGACCGGGCCGAGGACGCCCAGGGCCTGGCCGAGGAGCGGCGCGATAGTGGAGGTAAGGACGCCCATCGTCTGCGACAGGGCCTGAAGCGCGCGCTGGAATCCGGGAGTGGCGGTGGCGTCCTTCAACGCCCCGGTGATCTTCTCCAGCGTTCCGAACAGGCCGTCGCCCTGGCTGAGTGCCTTGATCAAATTGCCGAAGATGGCGCTGACGTTGCCTATCACCCGGCCGAGTTGTGCGAGTAGGTCGATGGCACCGTTGATCGCGGATTCCATACCGCCGGACTTGAGCGCCTTATCGATCTTCACGGACAGGCGGTCCATGGCTGACCCGCCCGCTTTCGAAACCCGCTCGAATGCGGGCGCGGCGGCAGCTCCGATCTGGACGAGTCCGGTGACGACTTGGCCCGGTACCCGACGGAATTCGTGGAGCCCCTGTGTCGCACCCTTCAGCGCGACCCCGAGCGCCCCTTCTTTCGCGAGGCCGCGGACGGCAGTGAACACGCCCGTGGCCATTTGGTTGAGGGTTCCTGCGGTGCTGCTGAGCGCTGTCCGCAATTCGGGCAGCGCCACCTTTGCAGTAGAGGAGAGCTGCTTGTCGAGCCCGGCAAAGACCCTGTCCTGCACCGTCTTCTTGATGGCATCGAAGGCGGGCTGTGCCTTGTGGATCTGCTCCACGAAAGCGCGGGCGTTCGGCGTGAGCTTCTTGAGCGCCTCGGCATACGCCTCCGGGTCCGACGGGTCGAGCGCCGCCTTCACGGCGTCGCCCACACCGGACATGGCGATCTTCAGCGTGCCTACCGCAAGACCGATCGCCAGGACACCGGACACGGCGAGTGCGGCAGCAGGGGCGATCTGTGCCAGGCTTACGGCCAGCGCGGCAATCTGCGGCAGCATCAGCACCACAGCGCCCTTCAGCGACACCAACGGGCCAAGCGCAGCACCGAATCCCTGCCCGATCTTGGTGCCCACCTTGCTGAGCCGCGAAGTCAGCGAGTTCGTGTCAACTCCCCGCAGACGCTGGTTTGCGTCGCGGACGAGGCGGCTGATCTGCCGGTTGGTGACGGCACGCGCGAAGCGCAGGCCCTCGATCAGGCCAGTCAGGTCAAGGCCTACGTGTCCGGTGAGGTGCGGGTCGGACATAGCTCACCTCCGTTCAGGTGCGGCGCATCGCAGCGAATCCGAGGAGGGATTCGCCGCCGGCGGGTTCGGGGGCCGACTGGCCTGCGGCGTGGCGGTGTTGGTCGGCAAGGGCGAGGAGTTGGGCGAGGGTCAGGTGCCAGAAGGCGTTGTCGGAGCGTCCGAGGGTGACGGTGCCGAGGTAGTAGAGCTCGTCCCACGGAAGGTGTCCGGCAGTTCCACGTCGATGACCGGCCCCGCCGGGGCCTCCTCTTCCCCCTGCGGGAACGCCTCCGCGAACGCCTCGGTCATGGCGTCTACCAGCTGGTCGAAGCCGTTGAAGTCGAGGAGGTCGCCGAGTTCGCGGCGGTCGGACTGGCGGACGTAGCGGACGGCGGTGACCTCTCGTACGTCGCGGCTGGTCTTGCGGCCGTCGGGGGTTTCCTCCCGGACTGTCACCACGCGCTCGGTGATGTGGGGGACGAACCCGCCCGACCCGGTGAGACCGGCGCCGATGAGTTCGAGCATCGGGCCGATGACGACCCCGGAGAGCCCACTGCCCTTGCCGTCGATCTTCTCGAAGACGGACAGGATGCCGTCGATGCCGCCGTGCCGCTGCTCAAGCAGGGCGAGGGCACCAAGGCTGTAGCGGAGGCGGCCGGTGGTGCCGTCCACGAAAGTGATTTCGCGTCCGAGGGCGGTAAGGGGTGCTGCTGTGGTCACGGTGGGCTCCTGGATGAGTGCCGGGTTTCGGCCTGCGGAAGAGGAGAGGCGCCGGGCGGGCGGCGGCGTAGACGGAGGTTCCGCGCGCCCGCCCGGGGATCACGGGGTGGCGGTGGTCGGGATGTCTGTGGCGGTCTCGTGGATCTCCACGTCGACCCACTCGCCGGTCGAGATGAGCGGCACGGCGCGGGCTTCGTTCTCGATCGTGCGGTAGTCCTCCTCAGCGAGACCGAGGCCGGGGAAGCTGCTCATCACGCACTTGTGGAGGGTGAAGTGGACGTCACCGCCGACGGCGTCACCGCCAGATGTGGGGGTCTTGCCGACGAGCTTGTACGGCAGCGGTTTCGCGCCCTGCTTCATCGACCATTTCGACACCTGCGCCGGGGTTGTGCCGGAGTCCGTGACCGTGCTGTCCAGCAGTGCCTTGAGCACGTCGAGGCTGAGCTTGGCGTGCGGGTACGAAACGGTCACGTTCGAGATCGACGAGTCGCTGTCCAACAGTCCGTTGTCGCCGCGGAGTTCCTTCACCTCCACGTCGCCGGAGATCTCCATGCTCTTGATGCCGGGTACGTCGATGCCCGCGCCGTACGACGGGGCGCCGCCCTCGGGGTCGGCGAGCAGCGGGAAGACTTTGCAGTCCTCGACCGCGTACAGCTTGGTCACTCGTGAGATCGGCATGGTGTGTCCTTCCTGGTGCCGGGGTTCGGCCCGGACGGGGCTACGGGTAGGTGGGCCGGGGCTGTTCGGGGTCAGTGATGGGCGGCGGAGCCTCCAGCACCGAGCCCGGTACCTGCGCGGCCAGCTCCTCAGTGACCAGGCCGGCGGCTTGCGGGGGGATGACTCCGTCGATGAGCCACCACATGACGCCGGGCATGCCGGGGGTGGCGTAGATGACGACGGCTCCGTCGGTGACCCCGGCGGCGGGGTCTATGCGCAGGAGAGTGGCGTCGTCGGGGGTGGGCCAGAAGTCACGGCCGAGCCCGGCAATTACCTCCTCGCGCGGTAGAGCGAGGATGGTGACGTCGGTCATGCGGGGGTGACCTCCTCGGCGAGTAGTTCGCGGTGGATTTCCACGGTGATGCTGGTCCGGGTGCGGTTGTTGCTGATGGGGAACCGGTCGATGTCGGTGACGCGGACCGCGGTGACCTTGGCCGGGTGCGCGGGCAGCCCGTGGCCGTGAAGGGCTCGCGCGATCGCCTCGGCGAGGCCGTACCGCTCGACGTTCTTTGCAGTCACGGCGTTGGCCTTGCTGCGGGCGTTCTGCACCAGGTCAACCGCAACCTTCTCGACGATGGCAATTGGAGCGGACGGGTCACCGAAGTCCCCGTTGCCGCTCGTGTCGAGCCCCGTGGACAGCGCCTCGGTGACCACGATGAACGGGCAGCTCTGCCCGTCACGCGGTCCGTCACGGAACACAGGGACGCCGAACGCCAGGGATTCCAGGTACGCCTTGATGGCGCCGGACGTGGTGGCAGCCATCAGCGAACCCTCCTGCCGGCGCGCGCCAGCTCCTCGCGCAGCCACGTCTCAGCCATGGCGATAGACGGGGCCAAAAATGGGTGCGGGGCGGTGCCGGGGTGGTTGACGTACGCCACTGGGTGGGCGGCACCGGGCCAGTACAGGGCCTGTTTGGTGCGGGGGTAGATGCGGTGCGGGGCGGTGCCGTACTCAACATCCGCGGCGTAGTTGACGTTCGTGCCGACAGTGACCTCGTAGGTGCGGCCGTGGTCCTCGGACCGGGAGACGATCGAGGAGCGGAGGCGGCCGGTGTCGACCGGGGCGCGACGCCTGGCCTCGTTCTGCACGCGGGTACCGGCCCGGTCTGCGGCACGCTTGGACTCCGTGGAGAGGCGGCCGACCCATCGGCGGAGGCCGCGCTCAAACTGGCGGGCGTCCATGCTGAAGCTGCCGGAGACCATCAGACACCGCCGATCAGGTTGTAGCCGCGGGTGAGGTAGCCGACGAGGAGGGCGTCTACCTGCGTCGATCCGGTAGACGCCGACGGGGGGACGGGCGTCGTCTCGGTGTCGTTCTCGATGCGGACGTTGTTGCCCTCGTCGTCCACGTCCAGGCCCGGCGCCTGTGTGGCGTCGGCATCGGACGGGGCGGCCTGCGCCTGGATGTGCGCGGCAAGCAGGGCGCACGCCTGACCAACGAGGAGCGGGACTTCGGCGTATCCGAACTCGCCGGTGATGCGGGCCTGTTCCATGCCCCACTGGTCCCAGAGCCCGCGCCAGCCGCCGTTCCAGGACTCAGCCCCGACGATGAGGTCGTCGTACCCGCCCCACCGCAGGAGCACGGCGTCGACCTGTCCGAGCACGTCAGACGACGTGACCCGCCATGCTGACGACGGGAGCGACGGGGCGTCGTCCGTGGCGACGACGGGTGTCACCGAGGACACCGAGCGGACGCGGCGCGGGAGAAGACAGGTCCCGTCCGGCGCCACGTCCGCGACCACCACCAAGGGGGTGGGCTCAAAGAGTTGCTGCGTGTAGGCGGTGATCCGCTCCGTGGCAGCAGCGATCCACGCAGCGACCTCGGCGTCAGTGCCGGTGCAGCCTGCGTTCTTCGCCTGTTCCACGGAGCAGTACGCCATGGGTCAGCCCTCGGTGCTCTCGGCCTCGGCCGCGTCGAGTTCGCGGCGCACGCCCTCCGTCACGAGAGCGCCCTTGGCGACGATCTGCCGGGCGTACCCACCCGGATGCACGGCCACGACCGGGCCGACCGGGGCACCAGTACCCCCGGCGTCCAGTGCCCGGAACGCGTCCTCGGGCGCGGTCTGGCCGACCTGCCAGCCGGTACCGGCCGCGTACTCCTGCGTCCGCACAGCGGCCTGCGGCTGCTCGTCGGTCTTCTTCGCTGCCATGGTGATCAGCTCCCGGTGATGATGCCGCGCGCCCGCAGAGCGGCGAGCAGCGCATTGAATTCGGCCTGAGTCGGCGCCGCCGCGGCGTTGTTGACCGCGGTTGCCGTTCCGGTGAGGAGGCGGGCGTCGTTGCCGGCCGCCGCCGTGGTCGCCGTGGTGCCGAGCGCCCGCACCGTTGCCGTACCAGCGGCGCCAGCCACCAGCCGCGAGTCATTGCCCGCGACCGCCGTGGTGGCGGTGGCGCCGATCGTCGGCGTGAACGTGGCTGGCTTGCCGGTGATGTCGGCCCATGCCGTGGACCCGCCACCGCCGAGGTCGCCCTCCACGATGCGGAGGTCTACGACGTCCTGCCCCTCTACGCGTGTGCCGCTGCTGACGGCGGCCTGGATGAAGCCCATCACGGGGCCGCTGCGAACGTGACCTTCACGAACGCCCTGGGGGTGTGCACGGCCACGTTCGCCCGGCGCTCGGCCAGGATGACCAGCGTGTTCGCGAGGAACAGATCCGCGTGGCTGTCGGTCATGAGGATGGTGATGCCCTGTCGCTCCCACAGCGTGGCGCCGGTGCGGTAGCCGCCGAGCAGCGCCGTACCGGCCGCCATGGCGACGCTGGTGACGACCTGGAGGCCCCAGATGCGGAGCGCTGCCGCGCCCTCGGTCACGTTGGTGATGACGCGGAACTGGCCGGTGCCGTCCTGGTCCAGCTCGATGTCCTGCCAGTCGAGCGGGTTAAGGACCACAGCGTCCGGCGGGTACAAGGCCAGCTCGCCCTGCGTCTTCGCCTTCCGCAGCGTGATCAGCTTCGAGTCCGTGGACCCGGCGCCCGGCTGGTACGCGCCGATACCCGGAGTGGTGAGGATCCCCTGCATCTCCGTGGTGCCGTTGCCAGTGAGGATCTGCCGGTCGAGCTTGTACTCCAGGCCGTAAGTGAGGCGGCCGTTGATGTAGCCCATCATCTGGCCGTCGTCGTCGGCGGCCTGGCGGGTGATGGGCACCCAGTGGGCCACGGTCTTGAGGGACGTGGTGATCGTGTCCCATGAGAACGGACCGCTCTGTGGCTTCATCGTCCCCTCAGGCACGACCGCGGCCTTGTTCCACGTACCTGCGCCCTCGACGGGTCCGGACGTGTCGCGGACGTACTCCAGCGTGTTGCCGCTGGACGTCTGCCGGTCGAGGAGGTTCGCGATGAGGAGGGGGAAGTCGGGGTTCTGCGGGATGATCCCCGGCACCCGCTCCGGCCGGGTCGGGACACCGTTCGTGGTGGTGACGGTGCCGGTCGGGGCATCGCGGTGCTCGACGGAGAACTTACCGACGGCGCCGTTGGCGCGGAAGTGAGCGAGAGCGGCGGACCGTACGAACGCCTCGGCCGCGTTCACCGGATGCGGGGTGCCCTGGTCGTCGGGCTGCATGCCCGGCTGCTGCCGCTGGCCCGGGTTGGGCTGCGGGTCGCCAGCGGGGAGGTTTGCGGCGCGCAGCTGGCGGAGTCGGGCGTCGCGCTGGTTGGCCTGCTCGATCTTTGCGGCGATGTCGTCGGCGCGCTTGAGAAGTTCGTCGACGTCGCCGTCGTACGAGTCGTCGGCGAGGAGCTTGGCGACCTCGTCGCGCTGCTCCAGCAGTGTCGGGGCGCCGCCCTTGATGGGGTAGACCGGGCGTCCGCCGACGATGCCGACGGCACGGACTCCGGTCCGGGGGTGACGCGGGAGCGAGTGGGTGTTCATCGCGGCGTCCTTCCGGTTCCGTGGACGGCTCGCAGCCGCCCAGATGTCTGGGGGTCTGCGGTCCGTCTTTCACGGCCGGTGGATCGCGCCCGGCATGCTCACGGCTTTTACGTCCGGTGTGAGCCCCGGATCATTGCGGCGAGGGTAGATCGAAACGCCGTCCGCGTGTTTGGGAGGTGTGTATGTCGCGGACGACGCCCGTCTACCTGCGTCGTCAGACGAGCCGGAGCAGCGCGGCCCGGCGGCGCCGCTCGCCCATCCGCCGGACGTCGGCCGACTGCTCCTCCTCGGCCTGGTGGGCCTGCTCGTCGAGGGTGGGGGCGTCGACCTGCTCGTACAGATCACCAAGGGCGCTGCGTACGGTCTTGAGCTTCGAGCCGGGCACGGCGGCCATGCGGGCGGTGATCTGCGAGACCTCCACCAGCCGGGCGCCCTTGATGTTCGCGATGGTGGTCTCGCGGTCCTCGTCGCTCATCTCGGCCAGCTTGGACCACTCCGGCAGGTCGGTACGGACGAACCCAACGGACAGCTCCGAGGCACTGCCGGAGCGGGCCATGGTGCGGGCGTCGCGCCCGGCCGCCGTGTCGTCGTACCGGCCGCTGATGTACAGGCCGTCGTCCCGCTCCTCGGCCGAGAACGTGCCGACCGGCTGGAACGGGGAGTGCATGAAGAGGAGGGCGTATTGCCCCTTCAGCCCCTTGCGGAACGCGCGCGGGTGGAACGTCGTGCCGTAGCTGTCGACGACGCCGTACCGGCATGCCAGGCCCTCGAACGTGCCGTCGCCGTCCTCGCCGAGCCGCCAGTCGATGTCCTCCAGGGACCTGAATTCCAGCTCCATCACTGGCCCTCCTTCTTCAGTGCGTGCTCGGCGTACACCTCGGCCACCCCGGTCATCACCTCGCGGTGCGACGGGGACAGGAGCGGCGAGTACCGGTAGACGGCCCGGTGCTGCTTGTCGCGGCCGTCGTACTCGTAGACGACCCGGCCGCCACCGAAGGTCATGTGCTTCGGCAGCTCGCCGTCGGCGTCAGGCCGTACGGCAATGTCCTGCTTCCCGTCGAACGGGCCGCGGCGGACCTCCTTGAACGGCACACCGGGCGGGCAGTAGGCCCCGGCGTACTGGGCATGCCCGGCGGGCTGGAGGATGGCGCGGACCTCGCCGCGCAGCAACGTTGCCATGGTCAGGACTCCTTCGCGCTGGATCCGAGAATGCCAGTGAACTGGGGCGGGTTGGGGGCAGCCTCAGCCTCCGTGCGGTATCCGATGATCGGGTCCCAGGCGCGGTCGCCCACCTCTTCGCACGACTGGTTCGGGTGGACGCGGTGCTTGCCGCTGGGGCAGGGGGTGTAGTTCGTGGACATGGTCAGTTCTCCTCGAACTCGAAGGTCAGCGCACACCGGCACTGAATGGACTGGGCTGCCGGGGCTGCCGAGTCGGCAGGCCACCGCGACTCGGTGAGCGTGAAGCGCTTGTTCATCGGCACGGTGTCGCCCTGCGCCAGGCGGTGTGTCCGGCGGGTCCGGGTGTCGTCGGTCGACATCCACGTCTTTCGCACCGCACCCCGGTCCAGGGCAGCCATGTGCGACGCCGCGCTGTACCCGCCCACCGTCTCCGTCCGCGCGATCATCGTCGCCCGGAAGTCGGACAGGTTCGTAAACACCTTCTGGATTCGGGCACGCAGCTCGGGCACCGATTCGCCCTCGGCCACGCCGTGCGCGAGCAGCTGGGAGCGGAGCACCTGCTCAGTCGTCGCTGTCACCTGCCCGGCCAACTCGTCGATGCGGTCGGCCAGGGCATCGGCCACGTCCGGCTCGTCCAGGTCGAAGCTCGGCGCGATCGATACCCCGCCGCGGCGCCATGCCCGCTCAACGAACGGGCGCAGCACCTCGGCCGTGCGACGCCGCCAGTACCGCGGGTCGAAGATCTCGCGCGCCCTGATGCGCTCCTCCCACCCATCCGGTCCGGTCGCCACGTCCATGTCCGTGGCGCGGGCGGCCGGCACGACGTCCAGGTCCGGCGGGGCGAGGATGATGGTCTGCTCGCGAGCTAGGGCGCATGCTTCGGCCCGCACCTCGCTGAGCCACTCGGAGGAGCGCTGCGGCTTCTTCATCAATCGGTCGAAGTCGCGCAGCACCCGGGCGGACTGCTCCTTGGCCAGGGCCCGGACGGCGCTGCGCCCTGCGGCCTCCAAGTCGTCATAGGCGGCGTTGATGTCATCCAGCGACGGCGACGACGGGTTGTCGTCCGCCCGTGTCAACTCCAGACGACGGGGCGTCGCGGGGGCGTCGGCCTGCGTCATTCTTGCGACGACGGGCGCCAGCACGTCAGCGACCGCGCGGTGTACAGCGGCCTCCAACTCGGTCACGTCCAAGCGCTCGTTGAGGCGGGGCGGGGGCATGTTGTACTGCGCCCGGTACGCGCTGATCGTGAGCCGCCCTGCCCCGGCGGGGAGTGGTTCCCGGCCGATATCCGCTCGGGCCTCGTCGAGCATGAGGACGTCGGAGTCGACAAGGGACACGGTGCGATCGACGACGGCCGTGCGGGACTCCTGAAGAGCGTCCACGCCGGACAGGTCGAACTCCGCCTCCTCGGATTCGCTCGGGAGGAGGATACGGTCGATCTCGCTGCCGATCAGCTCCAACTTGGGCTTGATCGTGTCCGACCACAGGAGCGTCTTTGCTGCGGACCGGTTCTCGTACGTGGTCCCGGCCGCGAGGAAGTCGTGCGGGATCCCGAACGCCATCATGACCTCGGACGCGTTGGCCATGCGGGATTCGAGGTAGTCCATCTCCTCGGCTGTCAGCCCGACGCGGGCGTACGAAACGGGCGTACCGCCGCCGGGCGGGGAGGAGACGAGGAGGTTCTTTCCCGCGTTCGCCGGGCCCGTCATGCTGCTGCGCCAGGCGGCTTTGGCGGCGTTGAACTGCTGCTCTTCCATCTGGCCGAGGTAGACGACGCCCGTCGGCGACGCCCCGTTCTTGTAGCTGGAGCGCTGCCACTCGCGGGCGTACGCGTCCATGTCCACCGCGTGCCGGGCAGCCTTCCACGGAGCCAGGCACCCGAGCGGATCGAACGGGTGCGGGTACCGGAGCCAGAGCATTTCCTCCGGCAGCACGGGGACTTGCACCCCGTCGAGGCGCCGGATCATGAACCCGATGATGTCGGCCGTCGTCGGCCGCTGTGCCAAGGGCTTGGACACGATCACGTCGACCGGGTCGAACACCGGGTGCGCCTCGGCAACGTCGCCCATCCCGGTCTCGCCGCGATCCAGCCACACGAACGCCTGCCCGGCCAGCTCGGCCTGTTGGAGCAGCAGCGACTTGAACACCCTGCCGGACATCTGCGGGTTCGGTCGCTTGTTGAAGAGCTGCGCGACGGGGTGCTGCTCGATGACCGACCCGTCCGTGCGCCGCACGACGACCGGCACGGAGGACCCGTTGTCGGCGATGGCGGCCACGCACCGGTACGCCACCGCACTGTTCGCGTAGCCGCGGGCCTCGGCGTCCAGGTCCAGTGTGAGGGACTGCTGCCCGCCAATGCTGGCCACGGTGATCGGGCGCCGGTCCCGGAGGGTGTCCATGCCGATGGCGCGTCGGCCGAATGCGGCGTCGAGCGCGTCTTTGAGTCGTCCCATGTGCGCGTCCTCCTATGCGACCGCGGCAAGGTTGCCCGCGGGCGCGAGCATCAGAAAGGTCATGGCCCACACCCACGCGTCCAGACGGTCCGGTGACGCGTCGCCCGGCACCCACGACACCAGCTGCTCTTCCAGCTCGGGCAGGCTGCCGATGATGTGGAGGGCCTGCTGCTCCGACAGGGCGGCCACGGGCTCGGCGCGGGTGAGCTTGCCGCGGCTGGCGGTAACGGTGCGGTAGTTCACGGTGGGATCGATCTGCCGGATGACGGTGCCGATCCAGTCACCGCCGTTGTTGACCTCGGCAATGATCGCGTCCGCACGGTGGTGGTGGTACGCCTTGATGGCACGGCGGGCGGCATCAAGCGGCGGCATGCGGCCGGACAGATCATCGAGCCCGTACCCGTGGCGGCGCGACGTCCCGTTGAGATCGGGGATGTACTGCTGGCCGAGGCCGGCCACGATGATGCCCATCTCGTCGGACTCGTCGCCGGACGTGGCGGCGGGGTCCATCGCAACGACGACGCGGGCCATGGGCGGGGCTGCACCTACGCGGGTGGCGTCAAGTCCAGACCGGGACCACAGAGCGCCCTCGATGTCCTCCAAGAGCAGCCCGTCGAGCTCCTGCGCCTCCATGCGGGTGCCGGCGTACTTGGCAATGAGCTTGTCCCGCTGCTCCTGCGGCAGGTGGGTAGCGTCGCGGGTCCGGCCGCGGGTCACGGTGACATCCGCGCGGCGGGTCAGCTCGATCAGCTCAGTACGAGGCTTCGGCGTGGTGCTCGCAATGTAGTGGGGGTTCGGACCGATCCGGAGCCCCATCTCCGAGTGCGTGATCGCCTCACCGAGACGGCGCATCGCAGCGGCCTCCTCCATCCACACCAGGCAGCGGTTGCCACCGGCGCGGAGGCGCTCGACGTCGTCCGGCGAGTGGGCACCGAACAGCTTGGCCTCGGCGCCGGACGGCCACCGCGCAAAGGTGCCGCCGGCCCCGGTGCGGAGCACGACGCGGGGGTCATGGCCGCGCAGCCCGGAGGGGCCGTTGACGCAGGCTTCGACGGCGTCGCCCTGTGTCGGGGCGACGATGGCCATGCGATGCCCGCCGCGTAGCCGGTCGTCGCACGGGGGTCCGTTGACGTGCTCGACCATGTACCGGGCGCAGCCGTCCGTCTTGCCGGTGCCTCGGCCGCCGAGCTGGAGCCACCACCCGAGGGTCTCGATCTCCTCGGGGGCCACCTGCCACGGGTACGGGGTCCAGCGGTCCCACCGCTTCTGCCACAGCTTGGCGCGGAGCTTCTCCTCCAAGAGGTCCAGCTCCGCTTCGGTCATGCCGGAGAGACGGCTCCGGAGATCCACGATGGTCACTGCTCGCCCAGCTCCTCGACGAGCGCTTCGATCGCGGCGGCGCGTTCGTCGGTCAGGCTGATGTCGCGCTTCACAGGGGCGTCGAGGCCGAGGAGGCGCGCGCGGCGCTCCTGAATCTTCAGCAGGCGGTCGATCGCGGCAAGGACCGGGCCGTCGTCGGGGAGTGGCGCACCGTCGAGGGACACGATGCGGCCGTTGGACACGGTGACGTGCTCCCGCTCCAGAACCTCGTTCGCGGCGGCCTCCAGGCGGTCCAGGCGCTCCAGTTCGAGGGTGCGGACGTTCTCACCGGCCTCGCGAACGGTCTCCTTAAGGACGCGCTGGACGGCGTTGTACGCGTCGGCACGGTGGTTGTAGCCGAGTTCGGCGGCGATGCGCGGGTACGTCCAGCCCTTCGACCGGAGCAGGGCGGCTTCGGCGTCCCGCTGCGCCGTGGTGATGGTACGGACGAACCGGCCTCGGCCGTCGTGCGGTCGCGCTTGCGGGTCGTCCATGTCCGTACCTCCTCCTGTGCGGGAGGGTACGGATTTCGGCGGATCTCGGATCTTGAGGTGTGTATGTCGCGGACATGCGCCGGCCCCGCGCGGTGGCGGGGCCGGGCCGGTTCAGCAGGCGTCGTACCGCCAGGCCCCACCCTCACGCGCCCACGGCTGCGCCTCCTGGTCGAACTTGGGCAACCCCTTCACCTTGTACGTGACGCGGGCCATGTCCCCGGACACGTCCGCCTGCACGTCCGTGGCGGGGTGGTCGGTGCCGTATTCGGTGCTGGCCTGCTTCACGACACCGGCATACGCATCCGGCCCGATCTTCCCCTTGCAGCGCTTCGACAGGGCCTCGTACGCGGTGGTGGCGTCGCCCTTGAAGTAGGCGGCGGTGTAGGTGGTGACCGCCGTTTCCGGCCCGCTGGACGAGGTGGCCTTGTCGTCGTCACTGCTGCCGGAACAGGCGGTCAGCCCGGTAAGCGCGACGGCCGCGGCGAGCAGGCTGGTGGTGGTGCGCATGCGTGGTCTCCCCCTCAGTTGAGTCGAAAAGGCATCGTGTCATGGGCGTGAAAGCGGTGTGGGGGAAACGCGAAGAGGCCCTGCCCAGTGGGATGTTCGGGCAGGGCCTCGGTCCGTAGCAGCGCAGCAGCCATGAAGCGCGTATGGGGACACGTCCACGGTACGGGCAGGGACTGACAACTGGGTGCTGACAGTCAGGCGTCGTAGATCGGCGGTAGATCCACCAGTAGATCGCGGGTAGATAGGGGCAGCTGGGGTGGTAGATCCGCAGGTAGATGCGGGTGGTAGACCGTCAGGCGGCCTGCTGCTCGCCCTCGGCCGGGGAGGACTGCGGGAGGTCGTCGCGGTGCACCCCGTACGCCACACGGCGCTTGACTTTCACGGAGCGGCGGACGGGGATCCCGAGGCGCGGCAGTCGGGCTCGCAGATCCGCCACCTCCCAGCCCTCCCCCTGCCCGTGCTTCTGAAGGTGGGCGAGAAGGGTGGAGAGATGCACGCCGGGCCGGTCCCCGATGAGGTCGCGGACGAGCGCGTGGAGCTGTTCCTTCTGCGCCTCGGGGGACTCGGTCGCTGCGGGGGACTCCTCGTCTTCGTCGGGGATGGCGCGGATGGCGGCCCAGCACCAGAGCGGGACGGCGGCCCACAGGATCGCGGGCCAGCGCCGGAGTAGCCACCACGTTCCGTACGCTCCGGCGGCGAGCAGGACCAGGCGCAGGATGCATCCGAGGATTGCGGCGACGCCGTCGAGGTCGTCGCGGCGGCCGGCGCGCACCCACTCGGCAGCGCGCTCGGCGAGGTTGCGGATGAGGTAGCGCTGTCCAGCGGTGAGGGTGCGCGCGGCGCGTTGGCGCTTGGTGGTCTCCAGCTCGGCCATCAGGTGTTCCTCTCCAGGATGTTCCGACCGGACAGCCCGATGCTGTTGACCAGTTCGGGGAGTCCGTGGAGCGCCCCGGCAACGCCTGCGGTGGCGCACAGGATGAACCCGGCAGCCATGGCGCCGAGGAGCTTGCCCTTCTCGTCCTTGCCGACGGCCTTGTAGGTGACGAAGAGAATCACGGCGACGAGGAAGACGACCGCTCCGCCTTCTTCGCTGAGCTGCCCGATGGAGCCGGTGGCGATGGGGGCGCTGGATTCGGTTCCGGTGACGCCGGTGACGGCCTTTCCGCCGGCGCCGTTGGCGACTTGGCGGGTGCATCCGGCGAGCCAGCCGAGGATGCCTCCGGCGCACGCGGTGCCGAGGGCGCCGGTGACGAAGCCCTGGACCGTGTGCAGGAGGTCTTTCCAGGCACGGCCGCCCGTCCACCATTTGCGGAGCTGGATGCCGAGGATGGCGACGGCGATAGCGCATGCGGCGAGGGTGGCGCCGGTCTGGGTGGTGGTCATGACGGGCGCACTCCAGTGATCCAGGTGACGGGGTCGTAGAGGTGGATGGCGCCGGTCAGGCCGACCAGGGCCACGGCGAGGACGAGCAACCGGCGGATGGTGCCGCCGCAGTAGTAGATGCGCAGCAGTGCCCAGGCGAGCGGGGTGAGGGCGAGGGTGTATCCGGCGCCCTGCCCCCACATGTCGCGGGTTTCGGACACAGCAAAGGCCCAGGTGGTGGCGATGCTGTACCCGACGCCAGGGATCGGCAGCAGGGCGAGGGTGAGCGCCCCGCAGATCTGCCACGGTCGGCCGAACTGCCCGATCCAGGAGGTGAATCGCTCCCACCGGGTCGGCTCGGGCTCCGGGGGCTGGAGGGTGACGTGGACCTCGACCGGGCCCTGCGGGATGAAGATCTGCTGCACGGGCGGCGGGGGCGGCGGTACGGCCGGGGGTGCGGCGGGCGGCGGAACCGGGGCCGCAGGCGGCGCGGGCGGGGCCGGTGCGGCACGCCACGGCGGAACCTCCCCGGGCTCGGGCCCGCGCTCGGGAAGCGGGGCGCTGGCCGGGATGATCCGGGTCGGGGTGATCGGGCGATCAGGCACGGGAGTCCTCAGTGGAGGATGGCGACGCCGAGCGCCGCGAAAGTGACGATGAGGGCGACGGTCCCGGTGATGCGGGGGACGTCGGTGAGTGCCACGTAGGCGAGACCGAGCAGCCCGGACAGGGCCGCGAGCGGGAAGAACACGTCGAGCACGGCGAGCATGGGCTACGCGGTGCGGGTGGTGGGAAGGGCCGGCGGGTACGCGGCCAGGGCGGGTTCGTGCTCCTCGATCTCCGCGCGGATGACGCCGCGGATGGTGGAGTCGCCGACGCGGCTGTGTCCGGCGGCGATGAGGGCATTGCGCATGGCGGCGGTGCCGGGCCTGGCCCCTCCGTCGTACAGCGGGCGGACGGCTGCGCACCGGGGATCGCGGTAGACGATCGGGGCGGGCTGCTGCTCTTTGACGGGCGGCGGGAGCTGCGGGGCGGCCGGGGGTTGCTTCGGCAGGGGCGGCAGCACGGGGGCCTGCTCGATCCGCTCGACGACGGGTTCGGCGGCCGGGGTGTCAACGCTGGTCAGCGGGGTGACGACAGGTGTCGGCGTCGCGGCAAGGTGCAGCAGGTGCGCGAGAACAGCCGGGGGCACCATCGACGTGACGGCGATCAGCCACGCCTGATCACGGTTCATGTGCCCGGTGTTCACCAGGTGCGCCACGACCTGCGCGGCCAGGGCAAGGGCGATCGCGAACGCTGCGCCCGCCGTGGCGGAGAACCGGCCGCGGGCGCCCTTGGGCCGGGTTGCGGCGATCACGGCGGCGATCCCGGCGTAGGCGGAGAGGGAGAACGGCATGCCGTACGCCCACGGGTCGGACCATCCGGCGAAGCGGGCGACGTGGTACTCGCCGGGCATCGACATGATGAGGGTGGCGCCGAGGACGGCGGGGCGGCCGGCGCTGGTCGCAAGTCGCGCGTACCAGGGTGCCCGTGGCGGCTGGGTAGGCTGTGGTGTAGCCATGGAGGTCACTCTCCGGTGGTCAGAGCCTCGGTCAGGATTCGCAGTCCTGCCGGGGCTCGTTCAGTTGTGGGGCGTCGTCGGGCGTCGTCGGCCCATCCAGACGTAACCAAGGGGTACCCCTTGGTCATTCCAGAGGGTACCCCTTGGATGGGTGTCTGTGCAGTTCTACGCTCCGGCCGGGAGGTGGCTGTCGTGGCTGAAGAGGTAAAGCGGGTGCGTGAGGCGCTGCGGGCGCTGGAGGCGATCCCCGATGCGGTGGACCGGGCCGCGGCCTGCTCGGAGCTGCTCCGGGAGTGGCCTGAGCTGCATCGGGTGCTGGCGGATGTGCGTCAGCAGGCGGTCATCACGGCCAAGGGACAGGGGCACACGTACCGGGCGATCGGTGAGCGTATGGGTGTGACGGGGGAGACGGCCGGCCAGATTGCCGCGGGGAAGAACAGGGCGTCGTCGGAGTAGTCCGACGTACGTCGTCTGAGCATGTCGACGCCCCGTCACCTGGTGGGTGACGGGGCGTCTGAGCTGCGTCGTCAGTGCGCGTTGTTCGGGCTTACGACCCAGGCGTAGGCCTCGGCAAGGTCGCGCAGGGCGGGGGCTGCGCTCTGCGCCGTGAAGTCCGTCGTGGCTTCGGCCTGCTCGGCTATGGCCTTGAGCAACGCGTTGCGCGCAGCATCCTTCGGTTCGAGCTGGTCGTCGACGTGGCTCTGAAGGCTCATGGTGCTCCTCGTGGTTCTGATGGTGGATATGCGACTGATGACGTGTGGCGCGGCAGAAAGGTTGTATCGCCCGTCATGACGCCAGTGCGAGTGCCGGCCGCCGCTCTCGGGCCTGCCGTGCCGCTCGCTGCGCCGCGGACTGCCGTGCCACCGCTGCCCGGCATCCGACGCACACCGGCTCGCTGAGAAGCCGGTGGATTCGGGCCCCCGTCACTGTTCCGCCCACCTCGTGCTCGGCGGCCAGCCGTGTCAGCCGGTCAGCCCGGGTGCGAGCGGCCTGAGCATTCCTGCACTCCTCGCACTCCTCCCCGTATCGCAGGTGGGCGCACAGGGCCTTGTACGTGCCGCAGGGGACACGGACGCGGCCTTGACCGTCGAGGAACGTGTCGTCGTCGGGGCGGAGGATGCGGCGGCGTTCCTTGGCGGTGAGGCCGCCCCAGGTGCCGTGCTGCTCCCCGGTGGTGAGGGCGTGGTCGGTGCACGCGGGCCGAAGGGGGCAGCCGCGGCAGATGCGGGCGGCCTCGGCCTGGTCGGCGGGGAGAGTGGAGGCCCAGAGGTCGGGGTCGTGTTCGGGCTGGGCGCAGGTGGCGGTTCCGTTGAGGAACGCGGGGAGTTCGATCATGGTCGTCCCTCCTGGGGCGGGTCAGTTGGTGGGGTCAGGCGGTGGGCTGCTGCTCGGTGACGGCCAGCAGGTCTGTGACGGCGAACTCTTCGGCGGCCTGTGGGTCGTTCACCTCGTCGAGCAAGCCCCATCGGCGCAGTACTTGCCCGTACTGCTCGCGGAGCTTTGCCCGGTTGGCGGGTGCGGGCTGCTGCGGCTGGTCGAGGGCGGCGCGGATGCGGCCAGCGGTGTCACGGTGGTTGGCGGTCCACGGGGCGCCGATCTCGATGAGGTCAGCGAGGGCCCGCACGCGTTCGATGGCGGCCTCGGCCTGCTCGGCGCGCTTCCCGTTCTCGATGGCGCGGTCGGCGTACTGGGCAGCCATGCGGACGGCGTGGCCCTCCTCGCTGCTCGCGGCGACGAGGAGCTTGAGGCGTTCGACGACGGCGCGCGCTTCGGAGGCTTCGGCGCGGGCCTGGTCGCGGGCGGACTCGGCCTGCTCGGCGCGGGTCTCGGCTCCTCGGTAGCGGTCGGCAAGGTGGTCGACGGCCCGTCGGGCCTTGTCGAGGGCGGTGCCGTCTTCGCGGTGCCAGCGGATCAGCTTGGCGTTCTCGGCCTCCAGCTCGGTCACGCGCGCCTCGGCCTTCTCCAGCTCGGGCACGATGAGTTGGACGTGGCGCCGGTTGCCTGCTGCGACGTGCTCCAGCGTGGTGATCCGGGCGGTCAGCTGCTTGATGTGTTCGCGCTGATGCTCGGCCACGGTGTCGAGTGAGAGCAGGTTCGGGGCGGCCTCGGTGAGGTCGCGCATCCGGGCGTACTTCTCGTCGGTGGTGTGGCCGTCCCAGCCGCGGCAGATCCGGTTCGTGGGCTGGACGTGAGTGAAGAGGTTCATGTCCCGCTCGGCGATGTGCCAGCTCATCTGTCCGGCCGGGGTCTCCACGATGACGACGGCCCATTCGGGGGCGGCAGGGTCGGTGTGGCCAATGTGCGAGGGGTGCAGGGCGGCGAGCAGGGCGACGAGGTGGGCGCGCTCGCGGTACGTGGCGTCGGCGGCGGCCTCGGCCTGCTCGGCGCGCTGCTGGGCGTCCTGGGTCATCCGTACCGCCGCCGTGACGTCCCGCTCCGCAGATTTCCATGCGGTCCGGTATCGGTCGGCCTGGTCGTACAGCCGGTCCAGGTCGTCGCTGGTGAGGTCGTTGAGTCGGATGCGGTCGCTCATCGGGGCTCCAGCTCGTAGATCCGCACGCCGTCGGCTGGCGAGTCGGGGTGGTCGACGCAGTTCGTGCAGTACGCGCCGTCGGGGTCGGTGGTGTAGTCGGGGCCGAGGATGGCGCCGCATCCGTCGCAGAGGTCACTCATCGGGTCGTCTCCTCGGTGGTGTAGTTGGTGCGGATGCGGACGGGCGGCGACAGCGGGGGCGGCGGGTCGTTGCGGTGCTTCCATGCGTCCCAGCCCTGCACTGGGTGGGCGATCAGCCAGCCGATGTTCTCGGCGGACAGCACCGTGTACATCGCCCAGTAGCGGGCGCCGGTGGGGCGCTTGCCGTAGTTCTGCCAGTTCGCCCAGTCGGAGGCGCGGTGGAGGGGCTTGTAGCGGCCGAGCGTGTATCCGGCGGCAAACGCGGCCAGCACGACGAGGGAAAGGTTCACAGGGTCGGCTCCTCGCACTCGTGCTCGGCGTCCAGGACGAGGCCGTTGTCCTCGTCCCACCAGCCGTCTCCGGATGCTCCGCAGGCGCCGCACTCCCACCGTCCGGCGAGGCTGATTCCTTCGTATCCGGTCGTGCTCATCGGGTCGGCTCCTCGGTGAGGCTGTGGCCGGGGCACCAGATGTGCGGGCGGTCGGCCCACTCGTGGGCGTCGTGGTAGTCGTCGTGGCCGCACTGGCGGTTTCCAGCGGTCTCGGGCTCCTCGGTCACGGCGGGGGCGGTCTCGGTGCCGCGGATCTGCCGGGCCACCGCCGGGCGGCTGTCGATGTCGTGGATCCATGCGGCGCAGACGGCGGCTACCTGGACCAGTTCGGCGCGCAGCTTGGCCGGGTCGGACTCGGCAAGGGCTTCACGGACTTCCTCGAAGAGGACGTGGCACCAGGTGCCGTAGCCAGAGGCGAATGCGTCGTCACACTCCATGCGTGCCAGCCCCGCGGCGTTCTGCTGGTGCACGCTGCCGGTGCCGTCGGGGTGGTGCTGGTCGCCGAACTTGGCGAGCTGGGCCTGACGTTCGCGGTCGATCTTTTCGGCAAATGCCTTTACGCCGGGGGTGGTGAAGAGGGTCGGGTACATGAGTGCTCCTGTGTCAGGCGGCGGGGTGTGCGGGTTGGTCGGGGTGGCTGCCGGTGGTGGGGTCGCAGCCGATGTGGGTGTCGTATCCGCGGTTGGCCCGAAGGGGCTGGAGGGGGGTGCAGCAGATGGTGCAAAGGGGGGTTTCGGGGGTGGTGCTTTTCTCGTCCTCCCCCACACCTCCCCCCTCCCTAGAGGGGGAGCGGGGGGAGGGAGGTTTTGATGGGCCATCCCCCGGACCTCCCCCCGGTTGTGGGGGGATGTTTGACCTGGGGTTTTCTTCGAACTCCCCCGACCTCCCCCGGGAATCGGGGGGAGGTTGGTTGAAAGTTGAAGGGGGGAGGTTTGGGGGGAGGTCATTTGGGGGTGAATCGGACATCGGGGAGGGGGTGTTGTCCGCGCTGTACCGGTCTGCCCCGATAGGGGCGCCCTGAATGTCATCCCCCGTCCCTATTTGCGCCTCGTCAAAAGAGCCCCGACGCTTCCGAATCCGCACGGCTTCCTCAATACGGTCCTTCCGCATCTGAATGCCCCGGTCCGCACACCACCGGATCACCTTCGGACTGCCCCACCGGATGTCGACCCGGTCCGTGTCGAGGCGGCGCACCAACCACTCCGGGGTGCCGATCGCGGGCACATCGGGCCGCTGGTCAAGGGATTCGAGGACCACGGAGGTGACGGGCCGGCCGTCGGGCTTGTGCTCACCGTCGAGGGTGACGACCTTCAGCCCGAACTGGAGGTCGGCGCCTTCCTCGGAGTCCTTCTGCTTGCCGACCTTCATGGTGACGACGATGTTCTTGGCGCTGTCGCCCTTCTTGCTGACGTGCATCTCGGACTGCAACGCGCCCTTGGCGGCGGAGGCGCCGCGGCCGTGCTCGCCGACGTGCCCGGTGTGGTGGATCAGGAGGACGCAGGCTTCGGTGGCGCGGCGCAGGTCGTCCATGCGCTCGATGACGATGCCGAGTTCGGTGTTGGAGTTCTCCTCGACGCCGACGGAGACGCGTGCCTGGGTGTCGATGACGATCATTGCGGGTTGGAGGCGGCGCATCGCTTCGATGAGGGTGTCCCATTCGGGTCCGCGGGCCTGAACGGGGCGGGGCAGGAACAGAACGCCGTGCATCGGCCGCCCGTAGTGCTTCTCCCAGGCGCGGACGCGCTGGCGGATACCGCGGGCACCCTCGGCCACCAGGTAGACGACGGTGCCTTGCCGGACGTGGTGGCCGTGCCACTTCATGCCGGTGCCGACGTGCCCGGCGAGGTCGATGGTGACGAATGACTTCATGTGCCCGGACGGGCCGATGATCCGGGCAAGGGTGTCGAGGTGCAGGAGGTCACCGACGAGGGGTTCCAGCGTGGGCATGTTGTCGAGGCTGGACGCGTCGAGGAGCTCGGCGAGGAGCGCGTCGGCGGGGTCTCCGCTACGGCCGGCGGCGCGTTCTTTCTGCCGCTGGAGGTAGTCGTCGATGAATGTGACGGCCTGGCCGGGTTCGGCGTCGGGTGCGGTGGCCTGCTGGACGATGCGGCGGCCGAGGTCGGCTTCGGCGCGGAGGTCTGCGGCGGCGCGGACTTTCTCGGCGAAGTACTCGGGTTCGCCGCCTCCGGCGTGGTCGCCGACCTGGACGAGGTAGGCGATGCCTCCGGCACGGGTGAGGTGCTTTCGCTTCTCCAGCTCGATGCGCAGGGCGTTGGGGGTGATGGGCTGGCCGCTGTCGTAGAGGTGGCCGAGCGCGTCCCAGATCAGTTCGTGTGCGGGGCGGGCGAAGTCGCTGCCCTGGAGGATGGTGCGGACGTTCGGGATGTGCCTGGGGTTGTGCAGGCATCCGCCGATGACGTCCAGCTCGGCCTCCATGTCGTCCCGCATGTGGCCGTGCGGGTCCGCCTGGTCGCGCGGTTCGAGGTGGCGGACGTTCTCCACGTGGCGGCTCCTGCTCAAAAGAGGGTGGTTGGTTCGGGTGTGCAGTGGTGCTCGGTGACGTGGGGGTGAGGGCAGTTCGGGGGGTGCCAGCGGTCGATCCAGCGGAGCCGTGGGGTGCTGTGGGGGCCGCGGGTTTTGAGGCACCAGATGAGGCGGTGTGGGGTGCGGGCTTCGGCCTGCTGCTCGGGGGTGAGGGGCTGGAGGTCTGCGGTAATGAGCAGGGCGGCGTGGTGGCCGACGAGCTGGGTGAGGATGGGCGCACGGCACCCGGGGCAGTGGGTGCGGTCGGGTGCCGTGCGCCGGGCCATCAGGCGACCTTCAGGGCGGGGTATCCGGGGCAGGTGGCCGGGTGGCTGCTGCGGATCGTCTGGGCGAACGCCATGACTCGCTCGGCGCCGGTGACGATCTCGACGTACGCGCACCTCAAGCACTCGTATTTGGCGGCGGGCTGCTCGATCCACCTGCCGGTGCCGCGGGCCTGCTGGCCGAACTTGACGCTGAGGGCTCCGGTGATCTGCCGGCCGTCCGGCAGGGGGTAGGCGCTCACGCGGTGTCCTTGGTCGATCCGGTGCTCTGGAGGCGCCGGTCGGCGGAGGCGTTGGCGGCACGGGATGCCTCGCAGGGGGTTTCCCGGCGGGCGAGGTGGGCTTGGTAGTCGGCACGGGTGCTGCACTGGGTGCAGTCCCGGCCGCGCTGGTCACGCATCGTCTTGTCGGCGAGGTGGTGGCCTGTGATGCAGCCGGAGTGTCCGCAGGTGGGGGTTACGCGGCCGTTTGGATCCCGCCCGTTTGCGAGGACGAACGCGAGTTGGGTGGGGGTGTACCTGCGGCTGTTGACTGTGACGGGTTTGCTGCCGGTCCACCTGCTGTGGCCGTTGGCGATGAGTTGGGCGTGCTCCTCGTACACGCTGCGGAGTGTGTGAGCGGGTTTCTGGGGCTTGGGGGCGGTGGCGCTGCGGTTCCTGGCGTGTCGGCGGCGGATGCTGCGGCGCTCGTCCTCGGCGAGTCCGCCCCACACGCCCTCAGTGATGTTCTTGTCCAATGCCCACTGGAGGCACTGGTCCATGGCGGGGCACCGGCGGCAGATGGTTTTGGCCGTCTCGATTTGCAGGAGGGCGGGGCCGGTGTTGCCAGTGGGGAAGAACAGTTCGGGTTCCTCACCACGGCAGGCGGCGTTCGTGGCCCAGGTGTCGGCAGGCTGGAGGGTGTCGGGTGCTCGGCTCATCGCGCACCTGCCACGAACTCCGGCCAGACGCAGCCATCGAGGGCCTTCAGTGCCCGGTCCGGCGCAGTGGCGAGCGGGTAGCCGAGGCGGTGCAGACCCATGGCCATCGCGGTGTACGCGTCGGCCTGGTCGTACCGGCCCACACCTTCTGTGTGGTGTCCGTACCGGTCCGCGACACCGGAACGGACTTCGCCCTTGGTGGCGTTGCCGCGGCCGGTCGCGAACATCTTCAGGTTGGACGGCGGGACGATGCCGTACGGGACCTTCCGGCGGTGGCAGTACAAGCGGACCGCGCAGCGGAGGCCGGCGAGTTCTTCGTGTCCGGCGAGGTTGGCATGTCCGTAGGACGGGCCTTCCATGACGACCATGTCGGCGGCCTTGATGAAGCTGCTGACGGTGATGAGGAGGTAGTCGAGTCGGGCGTCTCCGCGGGTCTTGGTGCGGATGATGTCGGACCATCCGGCTCCGGCGACGCCGGTGCAGGTGAGGGACAGGTCAAGGCCGATGACGAGGGGGCCGGGCCCCGCGGCCGGGCGGGGGGTCAGCCCGGCCGCGGGAGCCTGGTCGAACAGAGTGGGCGCGGTCACGGTCACTGGGCACCGCCCCGCTGGGCGGGGACGAGCGGCCAGTGGCCGTCGATCACCTTGTCTGGGGCGCCGCCCTGCTCCGGGGTGGCCTTGGTCCGGAACCACTTCTGGAGCCCGGCCTGCTGCTCCGCCCGCCACGCCTTCTGAGCGGCGAACAGCTCCTGCGGTCCGTACGTCTGGAGCTGCGGGTACCGGTCGAACTGCGCCTCGGCGATGAGGAGCGCGGCAAGCGCGTCGGCCTCGGCTGTGTGCCAGTCCTCCAACTCGACGCCGTACCGGTCGCAGGTCGGCTTGAGCTTCCGCATGCCGGTGCCCTGGACGTACTTGTCGACCTGCTTGTCGATGACGTGCGGGTCGACCAGCGGCAGGGCGGCGAGACCGGGCAGGCGCTCGCTCATCGGCGCGAGGCGGTGGCGTTCCAGCTCGCGGGTGAGGACGGTCCAGTCGTAGGAGAGGTTGAACGCGATCACGGGCATGCCGTAGGCGAGGGCCTGCGCGAGCCGGTCGGCCAGTTCGTCCAGCGCGGTCGCCGGGCCCTGTCCCTCGGACTGCGCGCGGGCGTCGTCGATGCCGTGGATCTCGGTGGTCTCGGGCGGGATCGGGACTCCGGGGTTGATGAGCCAGCTCATCGTGTGGTCCGGGCGGTCGCCGCCGCGGACGATGAGGGCGGCGGTGACGATGCGGGCTTCGTTGGAATCGGGTGCGGTGGTCTCGGTGTCGAACGCGACCTTGCGGATGGTGGCGAAGGTGTTCATGCGGCACCGCCCGCGATGCGCTCCTGACCGATACGGAAGAGGAACGCGCCCAACTTCTCGTCGTCGCCGACCTCGTTGATGACGCTCGCCTCGTAGAGACCGGCCTGCTTGATCTCGTAATTGATCTGCGCAAGGCGCTGGCGAGACGTGTTCTGTTCGAGGATCTCGTCGCGGTATGAAACCGCCGATCGCACCGGTGCCTCACCGCGCTCCACGTAGGACGTGTCCGGGTCCTTGTCGTGCGTCGGAGTCAACCCGCCCGTCAGGAGCAGCACCCGCAAGGCCACACTCTGGGCCTTGGCAGTGCCCTTGTCCGCCGAGTCGAGGGCTTCACCCTGTGTCTGAAGCGTGAGGGTGTCGCCCTTCGGGCCGACGATCAGCCACGAGACGCGCACGGTGCACTCGCGCATCTTGTTGCCCTTGCTGGTCGTGGTGTCGCGGTACGACGCATCCACCTGCACAGGCAGGACATTGATGCCGTGCCGCAGCGTGACCGGGCCGAACGTGTTCACCACGGTGTCGACGCCGCGGAAATTGAACCGGGTACCGCCGCCGTTGTACTGCTCGCCCTTGGCGATGGCACGGATGTCTTTGCGGACACGCAGCCATGCAATGTGGACGGGCACCATGGCCGGGTCGTCGTTGCCCGGCTCGTAGTCGGCCATCGGGTCCGGTGCCGGGGCGAACTCGGCGGGTGCCGGGAGGGTGGAGTCCTCGGTGGCCGGTGCCTCGTTGGCACCCCGCGCTCACGCCACCCTGCGCGGCGGCCGCGGACTCAGCAGCACCTTCAGCACCACCGCGGCCGCCATGGTGACGTACCTTCCCGCCGACGACGAGACCAGCCGGCGGCTGCGGTGCCTTCAGGCCCTGGAGCTCGCCGACACCTGATCCCCGACGGGGACACCCGTCCGCGCCTCCAGCCGCTCCGCGGTCCGACGCGCCGTCTCCAACGCCCAGGGCCCGCTGGTCAGTGCCCCCACCAGCAGGACGCACAGCCCGCACCCGGTGAGGATCCACCACGCGGGCTTGCTCGCGTCCACGAAGGCGGTCGCGTACTCGGCGCCGCGCGGCGCCCCGGTGCCGGCCACGCCCGCCGCCAGCACCGCACCGATCACGGCGACCCCGAGCGTTCCGCCGATCTGCCGGCTGGTCGAGGCGACCGCCGCCGCCACACCGGCCTGCGAGCGCGGCATCCCGGAGACCGCCGTGTTGGTGATCGGCGCGTTCACCATGCCGAAGCCGAGGCCGAACAGCACATAGCCGGTGAACAGCAGGGCATCGTCCGTCTCAGCGTCGAACGCGGCGAACAACAGCCCGCACGCCGTCATGGCCACACCCGCCACCAGCAGCGACAGTCGCGGCCCCCGGCTTGCGACGAGCCGACCCGACAGCGGTGCGCAGACAAAGGTCAGGGCCGCCATCGGCAGCATGTACAGACCGGCATGCAGAGCGCTCAGACCGCGCACGTTCTGCAGATACAGCGTGTTGAGGAAGAGGAACCCGCTCAGTGCGGCGAAGGCGCAGACTGCTATGGCGGTGGCACCGCTGAACGGGGCGCTGCGAAAGAACCGCAGATCGATGAGGGGCTCGGTGCGCCTTGGCTCGTACAGCAGCAGCCCGACGAGCGAGCACACGGCGAGCCCGGCGAACACCAGGATCCGCGGCGAGGCCCAGCCCGCCGAGGGCGCCTCGATGATCGCGTACGTCAGCGAACCGAGCAGCCCGATCACCAGCAGCTGCCCCACAGGATCGGGGCGGCGCGGCTTCGGGGCGCGGGACTCGGGGACGTACCGCCAGGTGAGCAGCAGCGCGGCGAGACCGACCGGAAGATTGATCCAGAAGATCGACCGCCAGCCGACCGACTCCACCAGCAGGCCGCCCACCACCGGGCCCGCCGCCATGGAGATGCCGACGACACCGCCCCACACCCCGATGGCGCGGGCCCGCTCGCGCGGGTCGGTGAAGGTGTTGGTGATGATCGACATCGCGACGGGGTTGAGCATCGAGCCGCCCACCGCCTGCACCATCCGGAACGCCACCAGCGACTCCAGATTCGGCGCCAGGGAGCAGAGCACCGAGCCGAGGGTGAAGAGGATGAGTCCGATCTTGAAGACCTTCCGGCGCCCTATCCGGTCGGCGGTGGAGCCCGCGAGCATCAGCAGCGAGGCGAGGACGAGGGTGTAGGCGTCGATCGTCCACTGCATGCCCGCGACGGTGGCGTGCAGTTCCTTCTGGATGGAGGGCAGGGCGACGTTGAGGACGGTGTTGTCGAGACTGACGATCAGCAGGCTCATGCAGCAGATCGCCAGCACCAGCTGCCGTCTGCGGGGGCTCAGCTCGGGCATACATGGATAGTAAGGTCAAGACCGACCGGCAACATGGGCGGCGGCGCCGCGAGGCCGGGCACGCACGTCTGCGGCGTTGTCGTGGATCAGGCCGTAACTGACGAACTTTGCTGACGGGCCGCTCCGCGCCGTACGCGACAATGGAGCAATGACCACGCTCGCCCCCTCGCTCCCGCTGCTCCGGATCGGCCCCCATACGGTGCAGCCGCCGGTGGTGCTCGCCCCCATGGCCGGCATCACCAACGCTCCGTTCCGCACCCTGTGCCGAGAGTTCTCCGGCGGCAAGGGGCTGTTCGTCAGCGAGATGATCACCACGCGGGCGCTGGTCGAGCGTAATGAGAAGACCATGCAGCTCATCCACTTCGACGCGAGCGAGACCCCGCGCTCGATCCAGTTGTACGGAGTGGACCCGGTCACCGTCGGCAAGGCCGTCCGCATGATCGTCGACGAGAACCTCGCCGACCACATCGACCTGAACTTCGGCTGTCCGGTCCCCAAGGTGACCCGCAAGGGCGGCGGTTCCGCGCTCCCGTACAAGCGGCCGCTGCTGCGCGCGATCCTCAACCAGGCGGTCTCCAACGCGGGCGATCTGCCGGTCACCATCAAGATGCGCAAGGGTATCGACGACGACCACACCACGTACCTCGACGCGGGCCGGATCGCGGTCGAGGAGGGTGTCACGGCCGTGGCCCTGCATGGCAGGACGGCCGCCCAGCACTACGGCGGCACTGCCGACTGGGAAGCCATCGCCCGCCTCAAGGAGCATGTCCCGGAGATCCCGGTCCTCGGCAACGGCGACATCTGGTGCGCGGACGACGCCCGCCGGATGATGCGCGAGACCGGTTGCGACGGCGTGGTCGTGGGCCGCGGCTGCCTGGGCCGCCCCTGGCTCTTCGGCGATCTGGTGAGCGCGTTCGAGGGTGCGGAGGCCCACGCCCCCGGCTCGGGCCAACCCCGTACCGGGGCGACGCCGGATCTGCGCGAGGTCGCGGCCGTCATGCTGCGGCACGCGACGCTGCTGGGGGAGTGGATCGGCGACGAGACCCGTGGCGTGATCGACTTCCGCAAGCACGTCGCCTGGTACCTCAAGGGCTTCTCGGTCGGCTCCGAGATGCGCAAGAAGCTGGCGGTCACCTCGTCGCTGGACGAGCTGGGCGGTCAGCTGCAGGAGCTGGACCTGGACCAGCCGTGGCCGGACGGCGCGGACGGGCCGCGCGGGCGCACCTCGGGCAACAACCGGGTGGTGCTGCCGGACGGCTGGCTGAAGGACCCGTACGACTGCGCGGGAGTGGGCGCGGACGCGGAGCTGGACACCTCGGGCGGCTGAGAACCGCTCCCGGAATCTGAAGGGGCCCGGCAGGGCCCTCCGGTCCTGAGAGGCACGTGGCGTCATAGGCACCGCGTGCCTCTTGCTTTACTCGCTCATCTGAGCGCTATTTCGAACCAGATTCGACGATATTCAGCCAAGGGTGAGTCTTGATGTGCCCGGAGCGGATGCCCTGCATCGAATCCGCTCACGCTCGGCTGCGCCTTGATGATCAAAGAGTGACCAAAGGGTGTTCCCTGTTGGTCCGGATGGTGACATCTGAGCGTCGACCGTAGAGTGATTCTCGCCACTCTGAGAATCCTGTCGCTCAAATGAGCGACAATTTGGGAGCTGTACTTCTCAAATGGTGGCACTGGGTGCCAAGGGGCTTCGCTTTGATCGATCGATGCTTCCATGGCGCTGAGTGGTCAAATGGCGGGGCACTGGTTGCACCCAGTGCTTGTTCATTCAAGAAATGAAGACATGCACTCGATTGAGGGACAGGCCATTCCACTTTCGATCTGCTGGCGAACGGTGGTTGAGGCCTCATGACGCGCAAGTGGACGTACCCAGACACCTTCGATCTGGGTATGTTCCTCGCCGTCAGGGCAGCCACCGCGTCCTCGAGGAGCCGAGACCCGTGTCGGAAAACAAAGATCCCCACGTATCCACCCCGGAATCCCGGGACCCGCAGGGCCAGAAGTTCGTCTATGACTTCACCGAGGGCAACAAGGATCTGAAGGACCTGCTCGGCGGGAAGGGTGCCAACCTCGCCGAGATGACCAATCTCGGGCTGCCCGTCCCCCCGGGCTTCACCATCACCACCGAGGCGTGCAAGGTCTACCTCGACAGTGGCGAGGAGCCGACGGAGCTGCGCGACGAGGTCAGCGCACATCTCGACGCCCTTGAGGCGCGGATGGGCAAGAAGCTCGGCCAGGCGGACGACCCGCTGCTGGTCTCGGTCCGCTCCGGCGCGAAGTTCTCGATGCCCGGCATGATGGACACGGTCCTCAACATCGGCCTCTCCGACAAGTCCGTGGTCGGTCTCGCCGCCCAGGCCGGCGACGAGCGGTTCGCGTGGGACTCCTACCGCCGCCTCATCCAGATGTTCGGCAAGACCGTCCTCGGTGTCGACGGCGACCTCTTCGAGGACGCGCTGGAGGCGGCGAAGGAGGCCAAGGGCGTCACGGTCGATGTGGATCTCGGTGCGGCCGACCTGAAGAAGCTGGTCAAGCAGTTCAAGAAGATCGTCTCGCGGGACGCCGGACGTGACTTCCCACAGGACCCGCGCGAGCAGATGGACCTGGCCATAAAGGCCGTCTTCGACTCGTGGAACACCGACCGGGCCAAGCTCTACCGCCGCCAGGAGCGCATCCCCGGTGACCTCGGCACGGCGGTCAACATCTGCTCGATGGTCTTCGGCAACCTCGGTCCCGACTCCGGTACGGGTGTCGCGTTCACCCGGGACCCGGCCAGCGGCCACCAGGGCGTCTACGGCGACTACCTGCAGAACGCGCAGGGCGAGGACGTCGTCGCCGGTATCCGCAACACCGTGCCGCTCGCCGATCTGGAGTCGATCGACAAGAAGTCGTACGACCAGCTGATGCAGATCATGGAAGCCCTCGAAACGCACTACAAGGACCTGTGCGACATCGAGTTCACCATTGAGCGCGGCCGGCTGTGGATGCTTCAGACCCGGGTCGGCAAGCGCACCGCCGGCGCCGCCTTCCGGATCGCGACGCAGCTCGTCGACCAGGGCCTGATCGACGAGGCCGAGGCGCTCCAGCGGGTCAACGGGGCGCAGCTCGCACAGCTGATGTTCCCGCGCTTCGATGACACAGGAGTCGCCGACGGGAACGGGCCGCAGCTGCTCGGTCGCGGTATTGCCGCGTCGCCGGGCGCCGCCGTCGGCAAGGCCGTCTTCGACTCGTACACCGCGGTGAAGTGGTCCCGGTCCGGCGAGAAGGTCATCCTCATCCGCCGCGAGACCAACCCCGACGACCTCGACGGCATGATCGCGGCCGAGGGCATCCTGACCTCGCGCGGCGGCAAGACCTCGCACGCCGCGGTCGTCGCACGCGGCATGGGCAAGACCTGTGTCTGCGGCGCCGAGGAACTCGAAGTCGACACCAAGCGCCGCCGGATGACGGTGGGCGGCCGGGTCATCGAGGAGGGCGACGTCGTCTCCATCGACGGCTCCACCGGCAAGGTGTACCTCGGCGAGGTCCCCGTCGTGCCGTCCCCGGTCGTCGAGTACTTCGAGGGCCGGATGCACGCGGGCGCCGACGACGCCGACGAGCTGGTCGCCGCCGTGCACCGGATCATGGCGTACGCGGACCGGGTACGCCGGCTGCGGGTGCGGGCCAACGCGGACAACGCCGAGGACGCGCTGCGCGCCCGCCGCTTCGGCGCCCAGGGCATCGGCCTGTGCCGTACCGAGCACATGTTCCTCGGCGAGCGCCGCGAGCTGGTCGAGAAGCTGATCCTCGCGGACACCGACGCCGAGCGCGAGTCCGCGCTGGACGAGCTGCTTCCGCTCCAGAAGGCCGACTTCATCGAGCTGTTCGAGGCGATGGACGGACTGCCCGTCACCGTACGGCTGCTCGACCCGCCGCTGCACGAGTTCCTTCCCGACATCACCGAGCTCTCGGTACGGGTCGCGCTCGCCGAGTCCCGCAAGGACGCCAACGAGAACGACCTGCGTCTGCTCCAGGCCGTGCACAAGCTGCACGAGCAGAACCCGATGCTCGGACTGCGCGGGGTCCGTCTCGGTCTCGTCATCCCCGGCCTGTTCGCCATGCAGGTACGGGCGATCGCCGAGGCCGCGGCGATGCGCAAGAACGCCAAGGGCGACCCGCGCGCCGAGATCATGATTCCGCTCGTCGGCACGGTCCAGGAGCTGGAGATCGTCCGCGAGGAGGCCGACCAGGTCATCGCCGAGGTCGAGGCCGCCACCGGCACCCAGCTGAAGCTCACCATCGGCACGATGATCGAGCTGCCCCGCGCCGCGCTGACCGCCGGTCAGATCGCCGAGGCCGCACAGTTCTTCTCCTTCGGTACGAACGACCTGACCCAGACGGTATGGGGCTTCTCCCGTGACGACGTGGAGGCCTCGTTCTTCACCGCGTACCTGGAGAAGGGCATCTTCGGGGTGTCGCCGTTCGAGACGATCGACAAGGACGGCGTCGGCTCACTGGTCCGCAGCGCCGTCGAGGCCGGCCGGGCCACCCGCCCGGACCTGAAGCTTGGCGTCTGCGGCGAGCACGGCGGCGACCCGGAGTCGGTGCACTTCTTCCACGAGGTGGGCCTGGACTATGTGTCCTGCTCACCGTTCCGCATTCCCGTCGCCCGTCTGGAGGCGGGCCGGGCTGCGGCGGACTCGAAGGGCAGCGACAGCCGCTGACCCGGCACCACACTCCTGACTCCGGAACTGTCGTCGGTTCGCCCGGTCCCTCACCGACGCGACGGAAACTCCGGAACTCCCAGAGGCGGCGGCACCCCTGTGCGGGATGCCGCCGCTTCGTTTTGTTCTGGGGGAAATGGTTGTTCGAGGTTGTTTCTTTCCTTCGTTCAATACGCAAAGAATGCTCGATACGCAAAGAAACAGGCTGGGAACGGACCGGGGTGCGGCCAACGGATCCCCATCCGAGGGCCGCACCCGGCTTACGACCTCGCCCACGATTGTCAGCGGCTTCGCGGTGCCGATCGTGGGCGAAGTCGTTACCCCTGTCGGGTACGGAGCCGCACCGTCGCCGACCGCCGCCGAACGAGCAAAGCCCCCCACGGCCTTCACTCGCTCTCCCGGTGGCTCCGGATTCGTACCCGACGTCGTACAGCTTTTCCGGAGACGGCATGCGGAGGCGAGACGTTTCACCTCTGGCCGAAACCCCGTGGTGACGTGTAGTTACGGATCGCATACCCTTGCGTGGGGGGAAATTGCAGGTGCAACAGGTGGGGGTTCGGTGCTGCGTATCCATATGTCCGGAGTGGACCTTTCCAAGGTGCGGATGGCCACCCGGCCGGACGCGCTGTGGGAAACCACGCTGAGTTTCCATCGGCTGAGGGACCGACGTGGTTCCACGGTGTTCGGAAATGGCGTACGGAAACCCGACCCAGGTTGAATGGTGAAGTACGTCTGCTGGCCACCGTAATTCCACCACGCGGCTATTTCCCGGACTTCCTGACGCCTTCTCAGGAAGGTAGCGAGCCGTACGGCATCGACGCCGGAATTGAAGCGTTGCGCGACACCCCGCACCGGCGGATCCGCGCCGAACTTGCCCTGCTGGGCGCCGAACGCCGCGAGGCGGGCCGCACCCCGGACGGCTGCGCCGAATCGCTCGGCCGGCTCATCGGCGCCCTGCGCAGTTACCACCGCGCCGCGATCGAACCATACTGGCCGCACATCCAGGCCAGCGTCGAGGCCGACCGCGCCGTCCGCGGCCGCGCCCTCCTGGACGGCGGGGCAGAAGAACTGCTCGCCTCGCTCCCGCCCATGATCCGCTGGCGGGCACCCGTGCTGGAGGCGGACTACCCCGTCGACCGTGAACTCCATCTGGATGGACGGGGGTTACTGCTCCAGCCGTCCTACTTCTGCCGCGTCACCCCGGTTGTCTACCGGGACCCGAAGCTCCCACCGGTCCTCGTCTACCCGGTCACCCACTCCCGCGCCCCGGTCTTCGCGGAACCGGGGCCCTGGCTCGGCCGGCTCCTCGGCAATACCCGCTCGACGGTCCTGAGGGCCATCGGCGACGGCTGCACGACCAGCGAACTCGCCCGCCGAGCAGGAGTCTCCTTGGCCTCGGCGAGCCAGCACGCCTGTGTACTGCGCGAGGCAGGCCTGATCCACACCCTGCGGCACGGCAGTTCGGTCCTGCACACGCTGACCCCGCTGGGCGGATCGCTGCTCCGGGGCGGCGCGCCACTCGCCATGTCCTGACGCCGGAGGGGGCGCCGGTCGGACGGGCCGGACGGGTCCGGATTCCGCCGGGCCCGCAAGGGGCCGAAGGCCCGGGAACCTCAGAGTTGGCTCAGCTTTCCCGCGATCCGGCCGAAGCCGTTGGACGGGACACGCATCGCCTCCCTAGGGTCGCGACCATGCCCGACATAGCACTCACCACCCTGGCCGTCCTCTGCCTCGCCGCAGCCGCGGCCGGCTGGATCGACGCGGTGGTCGGCGGCGGCGGACTGCTTCTGCTGCCCGCCCTGCTGCTCGGCCTGCCGCACGTCCCGGCCGCCCACGTCCTCGGCACGAACAAGGCGATCGCGATCGTCGGCACGTCGGGCGCCGCCGTGACGTATGTCCGCAAGGCACCGGTGAAGGTCGGGACGGCCCTGCGGATCGGCCTCGCGGCGCTGGCCGGATCGATGGCCGGTGCGTTCTTCGCCGCCGGGATCAGCAGCGAGGTGCTGCGCCCGGTCATCATGGTCGTGCTGCTGGCGGTCGCGGCGTTCGTGATGCTGCGGCCCTCGTTCGGCAGGGCGACGGACGACGGTACGCGGCACAAGGTCACCCGGGCCCGCACCGTCACCGCGATCGTGCTGGTCGGCGGCGGCATCGGCTTCTACGACGGGCTGTTCGGCCCCGGCACCGGAACGTTTCTGGTGCTGGCGCTGACCGCGGTGCTCCACCTCGATCTGGTGACGGCGTCCGCCACCGCCAAGATCGTCAACGTCTGCACCAACGGCGGGGCGCTGGCGATGTTCGCCTACCAGGGCAGCGTGATATGGCAACTTGCCGCGCTGATGGCGGTGTTCAACCTGGCGGGTGGACTGATCGGGGCGCGGATGGCGCTCAGGAAGGGCAGCGAGTTCGTCCGCGGGGTGCTGCTGGTCGTGGTGTTCTCGCTGGTTGCCAAGTTGGCGTTCGACCAGTGGACGGCATGAACGACGGGCGGCGAACGGCAGGTTCACCGCACCTTGGTGAGGTGTGCGTACGCCACCACATTGCCCTGGTAGCCCGTCGTCTTCGAGAATCCGCCGCCGCAGGTGATCAGCCGCAGCGAGGCGTAGGGCGAGGCACCGTACACCCGTTTGTCGGGGAAGTTCTTGCTTTCGTAGACCTCGATCGCGTCGATTGAGAAGACGGCGGTACGCCCGTCCCGGCGGACCACCTCGACCGTGCTGCCCTTCTGCAGCGCGCCCAGGTTGTAGAAGACCGACGGCCCCTGTGCGTTGTCGACATGACCGGCGACGATCGCGCTGCCCTTGGAGCCGGGCGGAGTGCCGTCCCGGTACCAGCCGACGACGTCACGGTTCCCGGCAGGCGGCACATCGAGACTGCCGTCGGCCCCGAGCCCCAGTCGCATCATTGGTGCGTCCACCCGGATGCTCGGGATCCGGATGCGGACAGGCGCCGAGGGCTTCAGCGGTTCGGCGACCGGAGACCCCGGCTGCGGCGCGGGGCCGCCCGCGAAGGCCTGGCCGGCGGTCGGCTGGGGCGGGATCAGTTCGGCGCCGGCGCCGTGACCGATCAGCCAGACACCGGCCAGCGCTGCGACGACCAGCAGCCAACTCTCGGCCTTCTCGGGCACGATCGTCCTCCGGATGCCGAAATGGGGACGGTACGGGGCAGTCCCGTCCCGGTGGCGCGCGGCCACCGGGACGGAAACCAGGCGGTACGGAGACGTGAATCCGTCGCCGTCAGCCGGCTCCCTGCGTGCCGCTCGCCCGGCGACGCAGGAGCCAGGCTCCGCCGACGGCGGTCGCGGCGAGTACGCCGGCGCCCGCCGCGATCTGGGTGGTGTCGGGCCCAACGCTGCCGCCGACGCCTGTTTTGACGTGCCCGCTGGGGGCGTTGGGTGCGGATGAGCCGTCGCGACCGGACGAGGAGCCGTCACGCCCGGACTGGTCGTCGTCTTCGGACGAGTCGTCGCGACCGGACGAGTTGCCGTGCCCGGACGAGTTGTCCCGCCCGGACGAGTCGTCTTGCCTGGACTGGCGGTTGTTTTCAGATGAGTCGTCGCGACCGGACGAGCTCTCATGCCGGGACGAGTTGTCGCGTCCGGATGACGAGCTGTCGTGTTCTGCCGAGCCCTCGTCCTCGGACGGCTTCCAGCTCTCACGCCCGTTCGAGCCCTCGTTCCCGGAGCGGATGCCGAGCCCGGACAGGGCGTCGAGCCCGCCGACCGAGTCGAGCAGCGAGGGGACATTGAGGCCGGAGGGATTGTTGAGGCTGAAGGGGGTGTCGTGCCCGGAACCGGCGGATTCTTCCGTTGCTTCCTCGTCGGTCTGCGCTTTTGGGCCGCCATTGGCCCATGGTGCGGCCGCCGAGCTGTCCCGCAGCGCGCCGGCATCACCCGCGTACGCGGAAGCCCCGGCGGTGAAGAGGCCGAGCGTGGCTATGGTGACCGCCGAAGCGGCGGTACCGGTCACTAGGCGTGCAGGACGCATGGGGGTTTCCTCCGGCAACTGCGCAAGTAGGTGTGTCCTGACCTCGAGCTAACGGCCGGTCCGCCACCCATGCCTGCTGACATGAAGTCAGCTTTCACCTGAACGGCTCGGCGCGGCATTCTTGCCGAACGGTATCTGCGCAGGTCGCAGTGGTGATCGAAGCGAGGATGGCCGGTCCCTTACCGTCCGGTGCCGATTGGGTGATGCCACCCTGGAGAGGAGTGGCGCACATCACATGCATGACCTCGTGGCTGTCGGGCACACGCATGACACCCCCCACGGGACGGTGGGCCAGGCCGCCCCGGCCGCCGCCCCCGCCGGGCCCATCCCCCCTGGGTCCGGCGGGGGCGGTTTCGTGCCGTGGCGTACCGCGGCACGGCGTCGCCCACGTGGATGTTGTGGGCGCCAGGGGATGGCCGTCCGTCCGTACGGCGTCCGACCGCCAGGCGCTGCGCCGCGACCTCCCCGACAATCGACGAAGGAGCAAGGATGCTCCGTAACCGACCCCCGAGGAGCCCGCAGGTGACGACGCCGGCATGGCTGACCGTACTGACCACGACGGACAGCGAGGAGAAGGCTCACTCCCTGGCGCAGGGCGCGGTGGAGGCGCGGCTCGCCGCCTGCGTACAGATCTCCGCGCCCGTCACCTCGGTCTACCGCTGGCAGAACGCCATCGAGACCACCGAGGAGTGGCAGCTACTGTTCAAGACGAGGGCCGAACGTTACGAGGAACTGGAAGCCCACCTCCTGGCAGCGCACGACTACGAAACACCGGAGATCGTGGCGATCCCGGTGCTACGGGGCAGCGCCCGCTACCTCGACTGGGTCTCGGCCGAGACCTCCCCGGACACCTCGCTCTAGACGAGTCATTCCGAATGATTCAGTGGTCATAGGCGATCAGCGATCGTGTGATGGGCTGGTCGTTCTTGTGGTTGTGCCAGCGCCGTCCTGCGGGTGGTAGAGCTCTTGGGCGCGGGCCAGGTCGATAGGACCGTGCTGGTGCAGGTGCAGGAAGAAGTCCAGCTGCCACGCCTGCGCACTGCTGGCCTGGCGGTTGGTGGTGATCACCCAGGGCGGGTAGACGCGGAAGGCTCGTTTCCCACCGGAACCGTTCGCTGATACGACACCGTGTTGGCGGAGAGCGTCCATGGGAAATACGAACTGGCCGAAGTGCTGATGGTCGCGGGTGCTGATGATAAAGAGGTCGACGGGGTCCGTGGCGTCGAAGGGCTGGATGGGCCCGGCCGGGGACCTCTTCCAGACGGTGACGAATTGGCCGACCTTGGTGGGGGTCGTCTTGGCTGCGCGGAACCGGATGGAGAGCCCGTTGAGAGTGAACTCGTGGGCAGCGTAAGCGGCACCCTCGGCTTCGGGCACTGGCTGCGAGCAGGTGAACCCGCAGGAGTCGTAGATGAGTGCCTTCGCCGCAATGAGATCTCCGTGGGTCGGGGCGGTGTTCAACCACGGTTTAGGGCGGAGATCGGATGAGTGCTCGCGGTTCGTCGGCATTCGTCCACCCTGCCACGGTTGCTTGGATGTAGTCGGCTCGGCTGGGGGACGCCACTCTCGTCGAGGCAATCCGAATACTGACGGAGTGTTCGGGAACGCAGACCGGGCGTCCAAGATCGTTGTGTGACGAACAACCTAGACGCCCTGTTGACACGGCGACACCCTCGAAGGTCCGGCCACCGTGCTGTTCCAGGTCGAGCAAGTCCGTATCGGCGGCAAGCAGCCGTATCGCCTTCTTGACCAGCGGCAACGCTGCCCGCAGCCGCTTGTTCCAACCCGGCTGCCTGGGCACGTACGGGAACATCGCTCCCAGTCGGGAGTCCACGAACCGCAGCCAGCGCGACTCTGAGGTGAAGCCCAACAGTGCCTGCGTGACAGCAAGCGTGACATGCCCGTCCCTACCGTTCGTCCGCCGCCAGGGCCTCCCTGATGCCGGGTTCCTCCGGCCCCAGGAAGTGCGGGTCGGGCTTGAACACGGCATCCAGCGCCGCCTTGCTCGCCGCGAACATCTCCCGCATCTCGCCGTAGTACCAGGTCACATCGTGTACGGCGTCGACGCCCACGCCGTACGCGTCGATCCCCGCGTTCCGGCACAGCGCGATCGCCCGTCGGATGTGAAACCCCTGGCTCACCAGCACCGCGCGGTCGACGCCGAAGACTTTCTTGGCCCGGACGCACGAGTCCCAGGTGTCGAACCCGGCGAAATCGCTCACGATCCGCTTGTCCGGCACGCCATGCGCCCTGAGATACGTGCGCATGGCGTCGGGTTCGTCGTACTCCTTCCGGCTGTTGTCACCGGTCACGAGCACAACCTTCACCTTCCCGTCCCGGTACAGCTCGGCGGCGGCGTCCAGCCGGTTCGCGAGATACGGCGACGGCTTGCCTTCCCAGAGACCGGCCCCGAACACCACGGCGACCTGCTGCGCGGGCGCGTCCGCGGTTGTCCTCACGCGGGCGTCGGCCACGGAGTAGATCCAGGTCGCGGGCGCCAGCGCCGCCACACAGGCGACCATCACCCCCTGCACGAGCCGCCGCTGCCCACGCCGCGTCCGCGGCCACTTCGACCGCAACCGGCCGAGCAGTCCCGGCCGTCCCGGCTGCTTCTCCCGCATAGGTGTCCCCTGCTCGTGCCCTGTGCCGGGCCGCCCCACATGATCGGACGAGCGATGGGGGGAAACGGTTCTCCATATCCCAGCTCTCCAACGAGGAGGACGGGGTCGCGCAAGTCATTGAGAGGCTCTTTGGTGGCGCGGCCTGACACCAGTACCTGGCCTGACACCGATCACTGCGGCTCCGTCGAGTGAGGATTGAACGCCCGCGGCCGCCGGACGGTCGGCCGACCCGATGGCTCGGGTGGGTGTCCGGCGCCGTGGCGGGTGTCACTCGCAGAACACCTGCACCTTTCCGTCGGGGTCATCGACGTCGATGGTGACGTCGTCGAGCTGCTCGATGAGCTCCTCGAGGTGCTGCGGCTTGAGCTCGGTGAGGTCGATCGGCACCCCCGACTTGTTCAGCTCCGCGTTGATCTTGGTGAGCGCCTGCGGAGGAATGAGGCTCGTGAGCCGGACCCCGGCGCGGAGCAGCTGGAGCGGGATCTGGATGTTGACCCGGCTTGACCCGCCGTCGCCGGAGCCGTCCGCCGAGTTCACCACCACGCGCAGGTACTTGGGTCGCGTTTTCGGGCGGGGCGCGGCTGCCCGCGGCGACTCGGGCTGTTCACGTTCGATCGCGTCGATCAGCCGCTCGGCCTCGTCCGCGGTGATCTTGCCCTCGGCCAGCATGTGCAGAATCTGGCGGCGCTGCTCGTGCATTGTTGATCTTCCCCTCTGAGTCATCTGACGCTTACCAGTACGGCCGTTCGGCCCTGCTCGATCTCGAACCGGGTGCCGGGCAGCGCCCACAGCAGTTGCCCGGCGCCGCGCAGCGCGCCCACCGGGCTCACCCGGGTAGCGAGGCATGCGACCAGTCCGGCCAGCACGGCGAGCAGTAGCAGCGGTGACAGCACCAGCAGTACCGGCAGGACCGGGACGTACAGCCGCCGACGGCGGCCGTCGGGACGGCGGTAGCGCACCGTCACCAGCTGCGGGATCACCGGGTCCGCTCCAGCTCGGCCAGCGCCTCCTGGGCGCTGATCTCCCCCCGTTGCAGGCGGTCGACGACGTCGGCGCTGGTGGGTGCCGGGTCGGTGTCGACGAAGTCGAGGTGCTCGGCGATCCGCTTGAGCCGGGACTTGATCGTCGGGTAGCTCACCCCGAAGATCCGCTCCATCTCCTTGATCGAACCGTGCGACCGCACGAACGCGGCAACGAACACCTGGTCGTCGACCCCCAACTGTGCCAGCTGTGGCGGCTCGAACTGGCCCTCGACCGCGACGCCGCTGCCGATGATCCGGACCCGCTCGACCACGAACGGCTGCCCCTGTGTCAGCTCCGTCAGTTCCTGCCAGTCCACCTTGGCCCCCTTCTCTTGGCGATGCGCTCGTCATTCATTTTTACATTGAGATTTTCAAGATTTCAAGACATCAAACTTGATTTTTCTAATTTGATCTCGAATGGCTAAGGGCTGTCCGCGGCCCGGCGGGGGCAGTACGCCGAACAGTGCCCCCTCCCCGAGCCGCCCGCCGCGCATCCGCCTGATCCCTCTTGTCGGCCCGGCCGTTTAACGTCGGAACCATGGACGGCATGGACGGCATGGACGGTACGCAGGAAACGCACGGCGCACACGGCACGCGGTGTGCACAGGACCACGGCACGGCCCTCTACGGTGCGGCCGACGCCGAGCGCTGGGACACCGAGCCGGACAAACGGCCCGGTCGTACCGCATTCCAGCGTGACCGCGCCCGGGTGCTGCACTCTGCCGCGCTGCGCCGGCTCGCCGGGAAGACCCAGGTCGTCACCCCCGGCACCCGCGGCCACGCCTGGGACGCCAGCCCACGGACCCGTCTCACCCACTCCCTGGAGTGCGCCCAGGTCGGCCGCGAACTCGGGGCGGCGCTCGGCTGCGACCCCGATCTGGTCGAGACGGCCTGCCTCGCCCATGACCTGGGACACCCGCCGTTCGGACACAACGGGGAGCAGGCGCTCAACGACTTCGCTTCGGACTGCGGTGGGTTCGAGGGCAACGCCCAGTCGCTGCGTCTGCTGACCAGGCTCGAACCGAAGCGGTTCGTGGCCGACATCCGGACCGGCGAGCTGGTCAGCGTCGGACTCAACCTGACCCGCGCCGCTCTGGACGCCGCCACCAAGTACCCGTGGCCGCGCGGCGGGCACCCCTTCGACGCCGACTCGCCGAAATTCGGGGTGTACGAGGACGACCTGCCGGTCTTCGAGTGGGCCCGCCACGGCGCACCGAAGGACCGCAAGTGCTTCGAGGCCCAGGTCATGGACTGGTCCGATGACGTCGCGTACTCGGTGCACGACTTCGAGGACGGGCTGCACGCCGGGCACATCGACCCCGACAGCCTCTGCGCCGAGCCCGAGCGGAACGAGATCTGGGCGGTCGCCATCGGCCGTTACGTTCCGGCGGACACCGAACCCGAGGAGTTGGCCGACGCCCTGGACCGGCTCATCGGCCAGGACTGGTGGCCGCACGGCTACGACGGATCCGCCGTCGCCCAGGCCCGGCTGAAGGACGCGACGAGCCAGCTGATCGGCCGGTTCTGTCTCGCCGCCGAGAACAGCACCCGGTTGGCGTACGGGACGGGCCGCCTCGGCCGGTACGCCGCCGAACTCGTCGTCCCCCGCGAGGCACGCAACGAATGCGCCGTGCTCAAGGCGGTCGCCGACCGGTACGTCATGCAGCGCACCGAGCAGGAGGCGATCCGTGCCGACCAGCGGATCGTCATCGCGGAACTGGCCGGCGCCCTGACCGCACGTGCCCCCGAGGGGCTGGAGCCGCAGTTCCGGGCGCTGTTCTGCGCCGCCCACGACGACAGGGCCCGCAAGCGGGTCCTGGTCGACCAGATCGCCGCCCTGACCGACGCCTCCGCACGCTCCCTGCACGCATCGCTCACCGGACGCCGCCGCTGAATGGGCCCCCGTCCCTGGCCGGTCGTGTCTGCGAGCCGCGCGGTGCGGTGTCGGTCGAGGTGCGGTGTCGACCGAGGTGCGGTGTCGACCGAGGTGCGGTGTCGACCGAGCCGCGCAGACCGGCCTGTGACCACTGGGTGTGACCTGATCGGTGTACACCCTCTTTCGCCATCACGCTGCGTGCGGGACGCTCGCAGTTGGGCCCCGCGCAGCAAGCACCGAGGAGGCATCAAGTGGTCGACGCACATCGGACGTTCGTCATCGTCGGCGGAGGACTGGCAGGAGCGAAGGCAGCCGAGACACTCCGGGCGGAGGGTTTCAGCGGCCGGGTGATCCTTCTCGGCGATGAACGCGACCATCCGTACGAACGGCCTCCGCTCTCCAAGGGCTATCTGACCGGCAAGGAGGAACGGGACAGCGTCTTCGTCCACGAGACCGCCTGGTACGCGGGCGCAGACATCGAGCTCCACCTGGGCCAGCCCGCCACCAGCCTCGACCGGGAGGCCCGCTCCGTAGAGCTCGGCGACGGCACCGTCGTCCACTACGACAAGCTGCTGCTCGCCACCGGGGCCGAGCCGCGCCGCCTCTCCATTCCGGGTACGGACCTGGCCGGCGTCCACCATTTGCGCCGTCTCGCCCACGCCGACCGGCTGCGCAACGTACTGGCCGCCCTCGGCCGCGACAACGGCCACCTGGTGATCGCCGGGGCCGGCTGGATCGGCCTGGAGGTTGCGGCGGCGGCGCGCGGGTACGGCGCCGAGGTCACCGTCGTGGAACCGGAGCCGACGCCACTGCATCAGGTCGTCGGGCCCGAAATCGGTCAGATCTTCACCGATCTGCACAGCGACCACGGTGTCCGCCTCCACTTCGGCGTCCGCCTCACCGAGATCATCGGTCAGGACGGCCTGGTCCTCGCGGTCCGCACCGACGACGGCGAGGAGTACCCCGCCCACGACGTGCTCGCCGCGATCGGTGCCGCCCCCCGCACCGCCCTCGCCGAAGCCGCGGGGCTCGACATCGCCTCGCGCGAGGACGGCGGAGGCATCGCCGTCGATGCCTCCCTGCGCACCTGTGACCCGCACATCTTCGCGGCCGGTGACGTGGCCAACATGGCCCATCCGCTGCTCGGCGTCCGGCTGCGCGTGGAGCACTGGGCGAACGCGCTGAACAGCGGCCCGGCCGCGGCCCGCGCCATGCTCGGCAAGGACGTCAGCTACGACCGGGTGCCGTACTTCTTCTCCGACCAGTACGACCTCGGCCTCGAATACTCGGGCTGGGCGCCGCCGGGCAGCTACGACCAGGTGGTGATCCGCGGCGATGCGGGCAAGCGCGAGTTCATCGCCTTCTGGCTGAAGGACCGCCGGGTGCTGGCCGGGATGAACGTCAACGTGTGGGACGTCACCGAGCCCGTGCAGGCGCTGATCCGGTCCGGCCGGCAGGTCGACCCGGACGCGCTGGCGGACCCGTCGGTACCGCTGGTTTCCCTGAACTGAGCCGAGCCGGCCGTTTTGCCCGGTGGACCCGGGCGGCACGGGTCACAGGTACGGCACTCGCCAGGCGCCCTCGCCCCCTGGTTCCACGGATCACAACGCCGCGCAGCACAGCTGTCGTACCCCACCCGTAGACTTCCCCCGTGGCAGGCAGGATCAATGACGACGATGTGAAGGCGGTACGGGAGGCGGTCCCGATCGACGCCGTCGTTTCCGAGTATCTCCAGTTGCGCAACGCCGGCGGCGGCAACCTCAAGGGCCTCTGCCCGTTCCACGACGAGAAGTCACCCTCCTTCCAGGTCAGCCCGAGCAAGGGACTCTTCCACTGCTTCGGCTGCCAGGAGGGCGGCGACACGATCGCCTTCATGATGAAGATCGACCACCTCTCGTTCTCCGAGACGGTCGAGCGGCTCGCCGCCAAGGCGGGCATCACCCTGCGGTACGAGGAGGGCGGGTACAACCCCTCCCACCAGCGCGGCGAGCGCATCCGGCTGGTCGAGGCGCACAAGGTGGCCGCCCAGTTCTACGTCGAGCAACTGGACAGCCCCGAGGCCGAGATCGCTCGGAAGTTCCTCGCCGAGCGCGGCTTCGACCAGGCGGCGGCCGCCCATTTCGGCGTCGGCTACAGCCCGGCGGGCTGGGACCACCTCACCCGCTATCTGCGCGGCAAGGGCTTCAGCGACAAGGAGCTGATCACCTCCGGCCTCTCCCAGGACGGCAGGCGCGGCCCGATCGACCGCTTCCGCGGCCGGCTGATGTGGCCGATCAGCGACACCTCCGGCGATGTGGTCGGCTTCGGCGCCCGCAAGCTGCGCGACGACGACAACGGACCGAAGTACCTCAACACCCCCGAGACGGCGATCTACAAGAAATCCCAGGTGCTGTACGGCATCGACCTGGCGAAGAAGGACATCGCGAAGGCCAGCCGGGCCGTGGTCGTCGAGGGCTACACCGACGTCATGGCCTGCCATCTCGCCGGGATCACCACCGCCATCGCCACCTGCGGTACGGCCTTCGGCGGCGACCACATCAAGATCCTGCGCCGCCTCCTGATGGACAACGGCAGCGCCCGGGTGATCTTCACCTTCGACGGTGACGCGGCAGGGCAGAAGGCCGCCCTGCGCGCCTTCGAGGACGACCAGAAGTTCGCCGCCGAGACGTACATCGCCATCGCCCCGGACAACATGGACCCGTGCGATCTGCGCCTGGCCAAGGGCGACGAGGCCGTCCGTGACCTGGTCGAACCCCGCACCCCGCTCTTCGAGTTCGCGCTCCGCCAGATCGTCGGCCGGTACGACCTGGAGACCCCGGCGGGCCGCGCCGCCGCGCTCGACGAGGCGGCGCCCGTCGTCGCCCGGATCAAGAACAGCTCCTCGCAGCACGAGGTCGCCGTCCAGCTGGCCGGCATGCTCGGCATCCTGGACACCCAGTTCGTGGTCAAGCGTGTCGGCCAGCTCGCCCGCTGGGCCCGTGAACGGGGCGAGCAGCGGAGCCCCGCGCAGGCCCCGCCCCGCGGTGGCCCCCAGTACCAGCAGGTCCGGGCGCCCGCCGCCCTCTCGGGCCCGGCCCTCAACCTCCGCAGCCCCGCCCACCGCACCGAGCGCGAGCTGCTCAAGCTCGCCCTGCAGAAACCCGCCCTCGTCTCACCGGCTTTCGACGCCTACGGGGCCGACGAGTTCACGGCCCCGCCGTATGCCGCGGTCCGGCAGTGCATCGCGGAGGCGGGCGGCGCCGAGACGGGTGTCCCGGAGACCCGCGAATACCTGGTCCAGGTGCTGGACGCGGCGCCCAACGACTCGGTGCGCAATCTGGTCACCGAGCTGGCGGTGGAGGTCTTCCACGGCAAGACCATCGACGAGACCTACGCGGGCATGCAACTCGTCCAGGTCCGGCTGCGCGCCGTCGACCGCCGGATCGACGACGTACAGGGCAGTCTCGCCCGCCTCGGCAGCAATGTCGCCCCGGACCATCTGGCCGCCGCGCAGAACGAGGTCTGGGTCCTCCAGCAGTACGCCCAGGCCCTGCGCAACAACGGCGCCGACGCGCTCTGACGCGAAGTCCCGGCCCCGTAACCGCTCGGTCACGGACCGGATCCAGAAAGTCCCCGCACGCCCCTCGTGGCAGCGATGTGTCTTCCCCCACACTGGGGGCGGTGCCTGAGAACGACCGGCACATGGGGGCGGCGTCGCCCTCCCCCATGTGCCGGTCGTGCTGAGTCATCGGAGCGCGGCCGGCCCACCGAACGGTGGTCCTTCATCCCCGCCATCCGGCAGCGATCACCTGGAGGTCGCCCCCGTGCAGCCCCGGACCGTGACCGAAACCGAGCATGTTTCGGCAATACCCGCGCAGCACCGGGCCGTGCATCATCCGGAGGCCGCGGTGGAGCCGCAGACACCACCCGATCCACCCGACCCACCCGAGGCACTCATGGAGGAGCTGCCTCTGACGCCCGAACCGCCGGAGCCGCGGGGCCGCCCGGAGACCGTCGGTCCGTCCTCCGATCTCTTCCGCCAGTATCTGCGCGAGATCGGCCGGATTCCGCTGCTCACCGCCGCCGACGAAGTGGAGCTCGCCCGCCGCGTCGAGGCCGGTCTCTTCGCCGAGGAACGGCTCGCGAGCACCCCGGACCCGGACACCCGACTGGCCGTCGATCTCGACCGGTTGGTGGTCATGGGGCGGATGGCGAAGCGCCGTCTCATCGAGGCCAACCTCCGCCTCGTCGTCTCCGTCGCCAAACGCTATGTCGGCCGCGGGCTGACCATGCTCGATCTGGTCCAGGAGGGAAACCTCGGACTGATCAGGGCGGTCGAGAAGTTCGACTACGCCCGGGGCTACAAGTTCTCGACGTACGCGACCTGGTGGATCCGGCAGGCCATGTCCCGTGCCCTCGCCGACCAGGCGCGGACCATACGGGTCCCGGTCCATGTCGTCGAACTGATCAACCGCGTCGTGCGGGTCCAGCGCCGGATGCTCCAGGAGCGTGGCTACGAGCCGACGCCCGATGAGGTCGCCGACCAACTCGACCTCACCCCGGAACGGGTCGCCGAAATCCTGCGGCTCGCCCAGGAACCCGTCTCGCTGCACGCCCCGGTCGGCGAGGAGGAGGACATCGCTCTCGGTGACCTGATCGAGGACGGTGACGCCGCTTCCCCGGTCGAGTCCGCCGCGTTCCTGCTGCTGCGCGAGCACCTGGAAGCGGTGCTCTCCACGCTGGGCGAGCGCGAGCGGAAGGTGGTCCAGCTGCGCTACGGGCTGGCCGACGGGCGGCCTCGCACACTTGAGGAGATAGGCAGGATCTTCGGCGTGACACGCGAACGCATCCGCCAGATCGAGTCCAAGACCCTCAACAAGCTGCGTGACCACGCCTTCGCCGGCCAGCTCCGTGGCTACCTCGACTGATCCCGCAGGGACGCCGGGCCGTACAGGCCCGTACCGCCAGTCGGCGGTACGGGCCCCGTCATGCGCTAGGGCGTGTTTTGAAAGTCCCGCCTGCCCCGCGACGCCTGGCACGCACGCTCGCCGCGTTGTCGGGATCGTCCTCGTACGCCCAGTACGAGGACGACCATCCGCCTTGCGATCGCACGCACCAGACGCCGCGGGGCCCGCCCTTCGGGCGGACGACGGGACTTTCGAAACATGCCCTAGTCGACCTCGGCGACCGCCTGCGCGAACTGCGCCGAATACAGCCGGGCGTACGCGCCCTCGGCATCCAGCAGCTCGTCGTGCGTGCCCTGTTCGACGATCGAGCCGCTCTCCATCACCAGGATGACGTCGGCGTCCCGGATGGTGGAGAGCCGGTGTGCGATCACAAAGCTCGTACGACCGTGCGCAAGGCGCGCCATCGCCTTCTGGATCAGCACTTCGGTACGGGTGTCGACGGAGCTCGTCGCCTCGTCGAGCACCAGGATCACCGGGTCGGACAGGAATGCCCGCGCGATGGTGATCAGCTGCTTCTCGCCCGCGCTGACGCCGGAGCCCTCGTCGTCGATCACCGTGTCGTAGCCGTCCGGCAGGGTGCGGATGAAGCGGTCGGCGTGGGCCGCTTTCGCCGCCTCCTCGATCTCTTCCCGGGTGACCTCGCGCGAAGCGCCGTACGCGATGTTCTCCGCGATCGACCCGCCGAACAGCCAGGTGTCCTGGAGGACCATGCCGATCCCCGACCGCAGGTCGTCGCGCGACATATGTGCCACGTCGACCCCGTCGAGGGTGATCCGGCCGCCCGTCACCTCGTAGAACCGCATCAGCAGATTGACGAGTGTGGTCTTCCCGGCGCCCGTCGGACCCACGATCGCCACGGTGTGGCCCGGCTCGACGTTCAGCGACAGGTCCTCGATGAGCGGCTTCTCCGGGTCGTAACGGAACGACACCTTGTCCAGCGAGACGCTGCCCCGCAGCTCCTCGGGGCGCTCGCCCGTACCCGGCGCGGGGTCGGGGCTCTGCTCCTCGGCGTCCAGCAGCTCGAAGATCCGCTCGGCCGACGCGACACCCGACTGCACCAGGTTCGCCATCGAGGCGACCTGGGTCAGCGGCATCGAGAACTGCCGCGAGTACTGGATGAAGGCCTGCACATCACCGATCGACAGCGAACCCGAAGCGACCCGCAGACCACCGACGACGGCGATCAGCACATAGTTCAGGTTGGAGACGAACATCATCAGCGGCTGCATGATCCCGCTGTTGAACTGCGCCTTGAAGCCCGCCTCGTACAGCGCTTCGTTCTGCTCGGCGAAGTCCTTCGCGGACTCCTCCTGCCGCCCGAAGACCTTCACCAGGGTGTGCCCGGTGTACATCTCCTCGATATGGGCGTTGAGCTTGCCCGTCACCTTCCACTGCTGCACGAACTGCGGCTGGGAGCGCTTGCCGACCTTCGTGGCCACGACCACCGAGAGCGGCACCGTCACCAGGGCGACCAGCGCCAGCAGCGGCGAGACCCAGAACATCATGATCAGTACGCCGATGATGGTGAGCAGGGAGTTGATGAGCTGGCCCATCGTCTGCTGCATCGTCTGCGAGATGTTGTCGATGTCGTTCGTCGCCCGGCTGAGCACCTCGCCGCGCTTGGCCCGGTCGAAGTACGACAGCGGCAGCCGCGACAGCTTCCTCTGGATGTCCTCGCGCAGCCGGAATATGACCCGGTTGACGATCCGGATCGACAGCCGGGTCGTCACCAGCATCAACAGCCCGGCACCGACATAGACCGCCAGCGCCACCAGCAGCACGTCGCCCACCGCACCGAAGTCGATGCCGTTACCGGGGACGAAGTCCACCCCGGAGAGCATGTCGGCGAGGCCGCTGTCGGTACTGCGCAGGCCCTCGACGGCCTGCTCCTTGGTCGTGCCCTCGGGCATCTGCCGGCCGATGACCCCGGCGAACACCAGGTCGGTCGCCTTACCCAGGATCTTCGGCCCGACCACCGACAGGCCGACGCTCAGCACGCAGGCCGCCAGCATCACGTACAGCGAGGACTTCTCCGAGGCGAAGCGCTTCAGCAGCCGCTTCGAGGACCCCTTGAAATCCATGGACCGGTCGGTCGGAGCGCCGCCCGCCATCATGCGTCCGCCAGGACCGGCCATTACGCGGCCTCCGCTTCCGTCAGCTGGGAGAGCACGATCTCCCGGTACGTGTCATTTCCGTCCATCAGCTCGTGATGGGTGCCGGAGCCGACGACCCGGCCCTCGTCCAGCACCAGGATCCGGTCTGCGTCACGGATGGTGGACACCCGCTGCGCCACGATCACCACGGTCGCCTCGGCCGTCTCCCGCGCGAGCGCCGCGCGCAGCGCGGCGTCGGTCGCGTAGTCGAGCGCGGAGAACGAGTCGTCGAAGAGGTAGATCTCCGGCCGCTGCACCAGCGTCCTGGCGATCGCCAGACGCTGCCGCTGCCCGCCGGAGACATTGGTGCCGCCCTGCGCGATCGGCGCGTTCAGGCCGTGCTCCAGTGCCTCGACGAACTCCTTGGCCTGCGCGACCTCCAGCGCATGCCAGAGCTCCTCGTCGGTGGCGTCCGGGTTTCCGTACCGCAGATTCGTGGCGACCGTCCCGGAGAACAGATACGGCTTCTGCGGAACGAGACTCACGGTCTTCGCCAGCAGCGCCGGCTCCAGCGTCCGTACGTCCGTGCCGTCGACCAGCACCTGGCCGTCCGTCACATCGAACAGCCGCGGTACGAGTCCGAGCAGCGTCGACTTCCCGCTGCCCGTCGACCCGATGATCGCGGTGGTCTCGCCGGGACGGGCCACCAGATCCACCGACCGCAGCACCGACTCCTCGGCGCCCGGGTAGCGGAAGTCCGCGCCGCGGACCTCCAGATGACCGTGGGCGCGCAGCTCGCGGACCGGCTTGACGGGCGCAACCACGCTCGACTCGGTCTCCAGGACCTCCTGGATGCGCTCGGCGCAGACCTCGGCACGCGGCACCATCATGAACATGAAGGTGGCCATCATCACCGACATGACGATCTGCATCAGATAGGCGAGGAACGCGGTCAGCGCGCCGATCTCCATGCCGCCACTGTCGATGCGGTGGGCACCGAACCAGACCACGGCGATCGAGGACACATTCACGACCGTCATCACGGTCGGGAACATCAACGCCATCAGCCGGCCCGTGGACAGCGCCACATCGGTCAGCTCGCTGTTGGCGCCGCGGAAACGCTTCTCCTCGTAACGGTCGCGCACGAAGGCGCGGATGATGCGGTTGCCGGTGATCTGCTCGCGCAGCACCCGGTTCACGGTGTCGACCCGCTCCTGCATGGTGCGGAACAGCGGCCGCATCCGCTTGACGATCAGGCTCACCGCGATGCCGAGCACCGGCACCACCGCGAGCAGCACCGCCGACAGCGGGACGTCCTGGCCGAGCGCCATGACGATGCCGCCGACGCACATGATCGGCGCCGACACCATCAGGGTGAACGTCATCAGCACCAGCATCTGGACCTGCTGGACGTCATTGGTCGTACGGGTGATCAGCGAGGGTGCGCCGAACCGCCCGACCTCACGCGCCGAGAACGACTGCACCCGGTCGAAGATCGACGCTCGGATGTCACGGCCGAGGGCGGACGCGGTGCGGGCGCCGTAGTAGACGGCCCCTATGTTGCAGACCACCTGGGCGATGCTGACGGCGATCATGATGCCGCCGAACTTCAGGATGTAGTCCGTGTCTCCCTTGACCACACCGTTGTCGATGATGTCGGCGTTCAGGGTGGGCAGATACAGGCTGGCGCAGGTCTGCAGGAGCTGGAAGAGGACCAGCAGCAGGATGGGTTTCTTGTACGGACCGAGGTAGGTCCGCAGTAGTTTTATGAGCACGCGTGTCTCTCGGAGTCGGCAGAGTTCGGGAGTCGAACCATTTTCCGGTACCCCCGACTGGGACGGCGAACGATTTTATACAAGACCAAGTCAAAAAAAAGACCGGGTACACACGCGGAGGGTCGATCTCCGTCAGGTGTACCCGGTCATGTCACGCAGGGTGGGCGGCCCCGAGCGCGGAGTCGAACGCCCCCGGATGAATCTGGTCGCGCGTGGCCATGTACTGCTGGCGCACCGCCCGGCCGACCGCCAGCTCGTCGCCCGGCTCCAGCACCTGCGCCGCAGCACCCTGCCAGGCCGGGGGAGTGAGCGGATCGGCCGTCCCCTGCGAGACCCCCAGCGCCCAGGCCGCCTGCCGGGCCGCACCCAGCGCCGCGTACTCGGCGGGCTGCGGCACGATCACCTGAGTACCGAACAGCGCGGGCGCGAGCCCCTGCACCGCGGGCAGCTCGGCCGCCGCCCCCAGCAGGAACACCCGCCGCACCTCGACACCGCGGCCGCGCAGTACATCGAGCGCGTCGGCCAGCGAGCACAGCATCCCCTCGAACGCGGCCCGCGCCAGATGCTCCGGCTTCATCGACTCGCGCCGCAGCCCGCACAGCGTCCCCGCCGTGTGCGGCAGATTCGGGGTGCGCTCGCCCTCCAGATACGGCAGGAGCACGAGCCCGGAGGCGCCCGGCGTCGACTTCAGCGCCAGCGCGGACAGCTCCTCCAGCCCCGCCACGCCCAGCATCTCGACGGACCCGCGCAACGCACGTACCGCATTCGACGTGTACACCACCGGCAGATGCATTCCGGTCGCGTCCGCGAGCGAAGTGATCATCCCGCCCGGATCGGACAGCGCCTCGTGGTGCACCGCCATGACCGAACCCGACGCGCCCAGCGACACCACCGCATCGCCGACCCCGAGCCCGAGCCCGAATGCCGCCGCCATCGTCTCGCCGGTCCCCGCGGAGATCAGCAGCCCCTCGGGCGTCGTCCCGGCTACCTCTGAGGGGCCGAGCACCTCGGGCAGCGCGGCATGATGCCCGAGCGCGAGCTCCACCAGGTCGGGCCGGTAGGAGCCACTGCCCGCCGACCAGTAACCGGTGCCGGACGCGGCACCCCGGTCGGTGGTTTGCCGGGCCGGCCGCCCCAGCAGCTGCCACACCAGCCAGTCGTGCGGCTGCAGCACCGAGGCCACGCGCTGGGCCGCCTCCGGCTCGGTCCGCGCCAGCCAGCGCAGCTTCGACACCGGCTGCGCGGCCTGCGGTACAGACCCGACCGCCTCGGCCCAGGACTGCCGCCCACCGAGCCCGTCGATCAGATCGGCAGCGGCCACCTGTGCCCGCTTGTCATTGCCGAGCAGCGCCGGGCGTACGAGGTTGCCCTGGTGGTCCAGCGGCACCAGACCGTGCTGCTGCGCGGACACACCGATGGCCTGCACGCCTTCGAGCAGCCCGCCGGTGGCGGCCTCACCGAGTGAGAGCAGCCACGCCTGCGGGTCGGCCTCGGTGGCCTTGGCCTCGACAGGGTGTGCGGCGTACCCCCGGCGCAGCACGGCGCCCGTGTCCGTATCGCAGACGACGATGTGCGTGAAGGCGGAAGAACTGTCCAATCCGGCGACTATGCCCATGCCCAAGATTCTGCCGCACCGCCGGAGCGTTCCCGTACCGGTGGCGCGGCAGTGTGCGGGCGGCCCCTGCGAGGGTGTGTTTCGAAAGCCCCGGCCGGTCGCTCGCGGCACTAGGTACTAGGTATTGGTGGTGCCCCAGTCGTTCTCGTCGTTCTGGCCGCGGTCCCGCAGCGAGCACACTCGGTCGGTCACCGAGGCAGGCACCTTCTCGCAGACCGCGTGGTATGCCTTGCCAGCCAGAGCACGGCCGTTCTGCGCCGCGGACTCGGCGGTATTGCGCACGGCCGGATTCTGGGCAAACTGACGTGCGGACTGCTTCAGCTGCTCGTAACGCTCGCGCCCGGCCCTCGTGCCGATCACGTATCCGAGGGCCAGTCCGGCGATGAACGTGAGCCGGTACCGCATGGTTGCCACCCTTCCTTGCTCAGTACGACGCTCAGTGTGACGTGTGCTGCGCGCCCCGCGGGCACCCGAGATCACCCCGGGCGATACCGATTGGCAAAGCACCCCCCTGCTTGCGCTAATGTATGTGTCGCAGCGAACGCGCGCCGCCCGGCAGGAGCCAGGTATGCGGGGTTCGGTGCAAACGCAGCAATCCCCTGTAGCTCAATTGGCAGAGCAGCCGGCTGTTAACCGGCAGGTTACTGGTTCGAGTCCAGTCGGGGGAGCGCGATCCCCTGTAGCTCAATTGGCAGAGCATTCGGCTGTTAACCGGAGGGTTACTGGTTCGAGTCCAGTCGGGGGAGCGGGAACGGAAGAGGACCCTGCGGGGTCCTTTTTCGCGTGCCTGGCGCCGGTCCGTCGCCGCGGTGCGCGTGCGGTGCACGTGGCTCTTTCGCGTCTGATTCGCCCCATCCGGAACCAGGCAGCGAGCAGCTCGGTCTTCATGGGCATGCGAAGCCGACCAACCGGAGCGAGAGATCGTATGACCGGCTATGCTGCGGCAGAAGGCGCGCACACTTGTACGCGCCACGCCGAAAAGGGGCGGTAGCTCAGCCGGTTAGAGCAGCGGACTCATAATCCGTCGGCCGTGGGTTCGAGTCCCACCCGCCCCACCGTCGAGCTGTCACGGTTCACCCGTTTGACCAGCAGCGACAGGTAGGCCCCCGCTTCGGCGGGGGCCTACTTTCGTCTTCCAGGATCGTCAGCTCGCCTGATGCCCGCCCGAAGTGCCGGTGAAGCCCTTCGACACGATCGGGGGATCGGCTTCGCATGTGCGCTCGATCGCTTGAAGGAGGACCGCTCGTAGCCCTCTGACGCAGCCGGACGGGCCGTCACATCACCTCGGCGGATGGTAAGTCGTACTGAGGAGACGGTCCTGTGGCCTTGATTTGGCCCCAGAACGTGCCGCAAGCCCGCCCGCAAGTTGAGGACCGGGGCTGGCCGTGGGGTGTCCGCAGGTTGTCAGCTGTTCAGGAGGGCTGTCGGCGGGGCATGCCAGAGAGTCACATACGGCAACTCTGAAGGTTTGCCGCATGTCGCGGCTTTTATCCGAAATGAGGCTTGTACGACTTGTTGGTCGTTGGGGGGAGTCGTAGTGTCGAAAGTGCCGCAGCAAGAGCAAGGAGCGGCGCAGCACCCTCTGAAGGAGGCGAAGATGAAGGTACGCAACATCTTCGACCACAGGGACAGGGACCATGGCGAAGACCATGGCCACGGCGGCTACGGCGGCTACGGACGCGGCGGCTACGGCGGCTACGGACGCGGCGGCTACGGCGGCTACGGACGCGGCGGCTATGGTGGCCGCGGCGGCGGCCGTGGACGCGGAGGCTACTGACCCCACACCCTCGACTCCATCTCCATCCCCGAATGCGAGGCAGGCTCGCGCTCCGGCGCGGGTCGGCCTCGTGTCGTGGGGTCCATGCCTATGGAGATGGTCCATAGGCCGAGCACCCGTGTGACGTGACGCCCATGCGCATTCGCAGCTCACCGGGGCGCTCAGCGCCCCCCGCAGAGACTTCTCAGGACTCGGTGACGGATGTCCCGATCCGTACGGATCCCATCAGCGTCGTCGTAGCCTTCCGGCGCTTCTGGCCACTGACCGAGGGGGACCGGCGCTGGCTCGTCCTTATTTTCCTGTGCGCCGTGCTGGCCGCCGTTGCGGAGACCATCACGGTCCTGCTCTTCGCCAAACTCACCGACACCGCACTGCAGGTCGGCTCCGTCAGTGCCTTCTGGAAGCCTGCCGGTCAGTGGCTCGCCGTGGCCGTCGCCGGTGCGGTGGTGGGGTACCTGGGCAACTCGCTTGCGGCCTGGGTGGCCGAACGCTTCGTGATGCGGTTGCGGGCCAGGGTGTTCAGTCATCTCCAGACGCTCCCGCCGCACTTCTACCAGCGCAATCGCCGCGGTGACCTCGTGGAGCGGCTGACGGGTGACGTGGAAGCCATCGAGGCGCTCGTGGTCTCCGGCATCGTCGGGGCGGCGTCTGCCCTGTTCGGCACGGTCTTCTACGCCGCCGCTGCCTTCTGGCTGCGCTGGGATCTGGCCCTCGCCACCTTGGTCATGGTGCCGCTCTTCTGGTTCACGACCACGCGTTTCGCCCGCCCGCTGCGCGCGGTGTCCCGGCGCGCCCGCGCCGCGGACGGTGCCATCACGGCTGTGGTCGAGGAGACATTGGTCAACGTTGTCATGACCCAGGCGTACAACAGGCAGCAGGACGAGGAGGCGCGGCTCCTCAGCAAGGCGCGGATCCGGCTGAAGACAGCGGTGAGGGGCGTCCGGCTCACCGAGTTCTACGAGCAACTCGTCGAGGTTCTCGAAACGTTGTGCGTCCTGGCGATCATCGGCCTGGGGGCGTGGGAGATCTCCGCGGGACGGATGACCCTCGGACAGCTCCTGGCCTTCGCCGCCTTCATCGGCTACCTCTACCCGCCGATCCGTTCCCTGGGCAAGCTCGGTCTGACGGCGACCGCCGCGACCGCGGGAGCCGAGCGGCTGCTGGAGATCCTCGACGCCCGGCCCGCCGTCACCGACCCGGCCGCTTCCGTGCCCGCCCCGCCGCGGAGCCGGGCGCTCGGCGAGGTGGAGGCGCGTCAGGTCTTCTTCCGTTACCCCAGCGGTACCGAGCCGGTTCTCCGGGACCTCTCGTTCACCGCGAGCCCCGGAGAGTTGTTGGTCATCACCGGCCCCAGCGGCGCGGGCAAGTCGACCCTGGCCGCTCTGCTGCTGAGGTTCTACGACCCGGATGCCGGCAGTGTCCGGCTGGACGGCGTGTCCGTGGACCAGTTGCCGCTGACCTACCTCCGCCGGAACATCACACTGCTGCCCCAGGACACACTCGTCCTGCACGACACCATCGAGGAGAACATCGCCTGCGGACGCACCGATGTGAGCCACCGTGACGTCGTGGAGGCCGCGCGGGCGGCCGACGCCCACGCATTCATCCGCATCTTGCCGGAGGGATATGACACTGTCATAGCCACCGGTACGTCCCGGCTCTCCGGAGGCCAGCTGCAGCGCATCGCGATCGCGCGCGCGATGCTGCGGGACTCACCCGTCCTCCTTCTCGACGAGCCCACCGCCGGACTGGACAGACTGGCCGCACAGCGCATTCTCGCGCCGCTGCGACGCCTCGCCGAAGGACGCACCACCATCGTGATCACGCACGACCTGGCCCTTGCCGAGGACGCCGACCGCATCCTGGTTCTCGACGAGGGCGCTCTGGTGGAGTCGGGCACGCATGCCCAACTCCTGGGCCTGCGAGGGCTGTACGCCAATCTTTTCGAGCGTCGTACCCAACCGCACAACAGCACCGTGTACTCGCCTGCCCGCCCGTCAGGAATCCACTGGCGGTAGGCGGGCGGGAGCGGCGCCGAACTGCGCGGCCAGTCGCGCCTCCTGACACGGTGGCGTGGCCGGAAGCGGACTGTGCCCGGATCGGGACCGGGCCACCGAACACGATGGCTCCGCCATCACTCCCTCCTCCGCCTTGGATTCGAAGGCCCCAGACACCGCTCCTTCTCCCACTGACAACCGTGGGTGAGGCCGCTACCATCCGCTGTGACCGAAACAGCCGAAGAGCCCGCGCACCGCACACGAATACTCGCTGACCTGACGCCGCTGCGCACCTGTCCCGACTACCGGCGGCTCTGGTTCGGGAACACGGTCTCCTGGATCGGGCAGGGAATGACGGCGCTCGCCGTCTCGCTCCAGGTCTACGACATCACCGGGTCCGCCTTCTCGGTCGGGCTCATCGGGTTCTGTTCGTTCCTGCCGCTGGTTGTCTTCGGGCTGTACGGCGGGGCCGTCGCGGACACCATCGACCGGCGCAAGCTGGGACTGGCCAGCTCCGCGGGGTCGTTCGTCCTCTCCGTCGGGCTGGTCGCCGCCGCCGTCGCCGGGGTGGAACAGGTGGGACTGCTGTACGCGATCGTCGCCCTCCAGGCGGCCTGCTTCGCGATCAACTCACCGGCCCGCAGCTCGATGATCGCCCGCCTGCTCCCAGCCGAGCAGCTGCCCGCCGCCAACGCGCTCAACTCCATGACCAGCACCACCGGCACGCTGGTCGGGCCGATGCTCGGCGGGCTCATCGTCGGCTGGTGGGGATACCGGGCCGCGTACACCGTCGACGCCGTCACCTTCACCGCCTCGCTGTACGCGATGTGGCGGCTGCCCTCGATGCTGCCGGAGCGCGAGGAGGGCGCGGGCGGCAAACGGGCATCCGTCGCGGACGGGCTGCGCTTCCTGGGGACCAGGCCCAATCTGCGGATGACCTTCTTCACCGATCTCTGCGCCATGGTGCTGGCCCATCCGAGAGCGCTGTTCCCCGTCGTCGCCGTGGTCTGGTACGGCGGTGACGCGAAGACCACCGGGCTGCTGGTCGCCGCTCCCGCGCTGGGGGCGCTGCTCGGCGGGGTGTTCTCCGGATGGCTGGGACGCGTCCGCCGCCACGGCCTCGCCGTGCTCCTCGCCGTCGCCTCCTGGGGCACCGCCATCGCGATCTTCGGGCTGACCCGTCAGCTCTGGCTCGGGCTGATCTTCCTGGCGATCGCCGGGTGCGCGGACACCACGTCGATGGTCTTCCGGAACACCATGCTCCAGGCGGCCGTGCCGGACGAGATGCGAGGACGGCTGCAGGGGGTGTTCATCGTCGTCGTGGCGGGCGGACCGAGGCTCGGCGACTTCCTGGCCGGATCGGTCGCCGATCTGGCCTCGCCCGGTCTGGCGGTGACCGGGGGCGGGATCGCCTGTGTCGTCGCCGTATCGCTGCTGGGGCTGCGGTGGCGCGGGTTCGCGCGGTACGACGCGAAGGACCCGCAGCCCTGAGGCTCCTCGAACTCGGTGGCGACGGCCGCGATCGCTGCCCTCGTCGTCAGCCGGTCAGGCATGGAGCGACCGTTTCATGATCTTGCCGAGGTCGTTGCGGGGCAGCGCCTCCAGGTAGCGGACAGTGCGCGGGCGTTTGTGCGGGGACAGCTGGGCGGTCACATGGTCCGCGAGCTCGTCCGCCGTCGGGGGCGAGGCGGGGTTGGCGGGCACCACCCAGGCGACGATCCGCTCGCCCAGATCCGGGTCCGGTTCACCGGTGACGGCGGCCTCGCGGACACCGGGGTGGTCGAGCAGGGCGTTCTCGATCTCACCGGCGCCGATCTTGTACCCGCCGCTCTTGATCAGATCGGTCGCCTTGCGGCCGACGATCCGCACATAACCGTCGGTGTCACGGGTGGCCATGTCCCCTGTACGGAACCAGCCGTCCTCGGTGAACGCCGCGGCCGTGGCGTCGGGGCGGTTCAGATAGCCGCTGAAGAGGTTCGGGCCGCGCACCTGGATCTCGCCGATGGCGTCCGGGCCGGGTTCGGTGAGGACGGTGCCGTCCTCCTCGACCAGGCGGAGCTCGACGCCGCGCAGGGGTGCGCCGACCGTGCCGGGGCGTGGTTCGCCGTCGGCCCGGACGCCCGTGTTCATCAGGGTTTCCGTCATGCCGTACCGCTCGATGACCCGGCGACCGGTCGCGGCCGCGATCCGCTCGTGGTCGTGGACCGGCAGCGCGGCAGACCCGGACACCAGCAACCGGGCCCCGGCCAGCGCCTTCGCCAGCTCGGCCGCACCGGGGGCGGAGCGGTCGAGGGCCTCGGCCAGCCGGTGGTACATCGTCGGTACGCCGAAGAGCATCGTGCCGCCGGACGACAGCTCCCGGGCCACACCGTCGGTGGAGAACCTGCCCAGATGCCGCACCGATCCGCCCCGGCGCAGCGGACCGAGCACGCCCAGGATCAGACCGTGCACATGGAACAGCGGCAGGGCGTGGACGAGCACGTCGTCGCCGGTCCACTGCCAGGCGTCCTCCAGCGCGTCCAGCGACGCGGCGATCGCCCGCCGAGGCAGGACCGCGCCCTTGGGCGGGCCCGTGGTGCCGGAGGTGTAGACGATCAGCGCAGGGGACTCGGGGGAGGGCTCCGGAAGCGCGGTGCCATCGCCCTCGCCGTCCGGGGCGGTGTCGACATCGATACGGCCCAGTGCGTCCAGCACCGGCGGGAGCACGTCGCCCGCCCCGGCCAGCACCACGGTGGGTGCGCTGTCGGCCACGATGTGCGCGAGTTCGCGCGTCCCCGTCTTCGGATTGAGCGGCACCGCCGGCACCCCGGCCCGCAGCGCGGCCACGACGGCGACCACGGTCTCGGGCGTGGGCGTGGCCCAGACGGCGACTCGTCCCGCACCGCTGAGACGCGCGGCGAGCGTGGTGGAGGCGGTGGCCAACCGGTCGTACGTCATGGTGTGTTCGCCGAACCGGGTGGCTTCCCGGGCGGAACCGTCATCCGGCACAAACAGAAGAGGTGTCACCCACCGCACTCTAGGTGTTCTGTCCAGGGAGGTTGCGGACAGGTGAGCGAGATCTCGGCTGAGGGATCTTGAACGGTCGGGATGCGGGCACAACACGCCCTGGGGGCCCGCGCACAGGCGCGGGGAGGGCTCCGGGTGCGCCCTGCGAAGTCATAATCCGGACAAAGCTGCGACAATCGCAGTATGGACCGTCTGGACAGGGAAATCCTCGGCATCCTGCAGGAAGATGCCCGGATCTCGTACCGCGATCTGGGCGTAAGGGTCGGGCTCAGCGCCAACGCCGCGGCCGACCGGGTGCGCCGACTGCGGCGCGACGGTGTCATCCGCGGCTTCACCGTGATCATCGACCCGGCGGCCGACACCCGTACGGGCCTTGTCGTCTTCATCGATGTGTCGCTGCGGATGGACACGACGAACGAGGTGTTCGAGCGGGCGGTGCTCGCCCTGCCCGGCATCACCGAAGTGGTGCATGTGACCGGCGGCCACGACTATCTCGTACGGGCCACCGTCGCCGACACCGCAGCCCTGGACGGACTGCTGCGCAGGCTCAAGCGGGAGGCCGGCGTCGCGCACTCCAACACACGCGTCGCGCTCAGAGCGGCGCCTGCCAGATGACGGTCGACGAGCGCGAGCAGTCCTCGGCGCTCAGCGGGCGAGCTGTGGCGCTCAGCAGGCGAGCGGGGTGAGAACCATCGGCTGGATCTCGCCGTCCAGCATCGCACCGAGTCCCAGTACGGAGCACACGTCGGGCCGCTCCGCGATGTGCACGGGCACGCCCGTCGCATCCCGCAGCGTCTGATCGAGTCCGGGCAGCAGCGCACTGCCGCCGACCATCATGATCCCGCAGTCCGCAATGTCGGCCACCAGGTCGGGCGGGCAGACCCGCAGGATCTTGCTGAGCCCGTCGAGCACCGTGGTCAGCGGGGCGTGGATGGCCTGCCGCATGGCGGCGGTGTCGACCTGCACCGAGCGGGCCAGACCGGTCGCCACGTCACGGCCGTGGATCTCGGTCGTGGCGGGACCGTGCGCGGCCAGACCGTTGCCGCTGAGCGCCAGCTGGAGCGGGCGTACGGACTGGCTCGGCAGCATCAACTCGTGCTGCTGGCGCAGATGCTGGACCACCGCGTGATCGATGGCGTCGCCGCCGATCGGGATGCGTATGGCGGTCACGATCGAACCGAGCGAGAGCACCGCGATCTGGGTGGTCGCCGCCCCGCACACCATGATCATGGAGGCCGTCGGCTGCTCGACGGGGAGCCCGCAGCCGACGGCCGCCGCGATCAGGGTGTCGACCAGTTCGACCCGCCAGGCGCCCAGTCCGGCCAGCGTCTCGATGGTGGCCCGCTGGGCGAGCGGATCGCTGTCGTGCGGGGTGCAGGCGGCGGCCCGCAGCCGAGGCTTGCGGCGCAGCTGGCGGCGGAGCTTCTCGCCGAGCAGATGGCGGAGCATCCGCTGGGCCATGTCGATGTCGATGACGGTTCCGCCGCTGACCGGGCGGACCACCCGGATGTGGTCGGGGGTACGGCCTGTCATCTGCTCGGCGAGCGTGCCGACGGCGATGAGCGAGCCGGTACGGATGTTCACGGCGGCGACGCTCGGTTCGTCCACGACGAGCCCGAGCCCCTTGATGTACACGCGGGTCCGGGCGGCCCCGAGGTCGACGGCGACATGGCAACGGCCCAACTGCTCAAGGCTGACGGTCACGGCGGGTTCTCCCGGGAGCGCTGATCGGTGGTACCGGCGGCAGCCGGCCCTTTTCGCATCGTGCGCCGTTCGGAGTCATTGCGCGCGTCGGGATGGGCCGTAGGAGTTACGCGCTGACGGGCCGAAAAGGCGTGGGCGCGGTCAGTTCGGTGGCCTCATTCGCCCAGCATCCGCCGCAGCAGGTCCCGCAGCGTTGCCCGGTCCACGTCCGACAGCTCGGCCAGTGGCTCCCGGGCGAAAGTGAGCGAGTCGCGCAGCTGCTGCGCCGTCTGTGCCCCCTTCTCCGTCGGGGCGGCCAGCTTCACCCGCCGGTCGGCCGGATCCGGCCTGCGCTCCACCAGGCCGCGCGTCTCCAGCCGGTCGATGATGCCGGTGATGTTCGACGGCTCGCACTTCAGCTTCTGGGCGATCCTGCGCATGGGCATCGGCTCCAGGGAGAGGAGTCCGAGCACGCGCGCCTGGGCGCCGGTGAGGGAGTGTGCTGCCGCGGCCTCGTCGTACTCCTCGTAGTAGCGCGCCACGACGGTACCGATGAGCTCGACGACTTCGAGGGTCAGGGGGTCTGTACGAGTGGTGGCCATGACACCCAGGATAGCCGGTTACTTGACAATATGAAATATTGAAGAGCATGGTTGTTTCACATCGTGAAGCATTTCGTTTCCCCTCGTCGGCCCTCCGGCCCGGGTGAAGCGCCCCACATCCCATAAGGCACTGAGGAGACCTCGAGCCCATGTCTGCAGCACTTCCCACGTCCAGCCGTGAATGGCACCTCGTCGCCCGCCCCCACGGCTGGCCGAAGGCCCAGGATTTCGCGCTGCGTGAGGCCTCGGTCGCCGCTCCCGGTGAGGGTCGTGTTCTCGTCCGCAATTTGTACTTCTCGGTCGACCCGTACATGCGGGGCCGGATGAACGACGTGAAGTCGTACACCCCGCCCTTCAAGCTGGACCACCCGATGGACGGTGGCGCGGTCGGCGAGGTCATCGCGTCCAATGCCGAGGGGATCGCGGTCGGCGACCACGTCCTGCACGGCCTCGGCTGGCGCGAGTACGCCGACGTCCCGGCCGAGCGCGCCGTGAAGGTCGACGCGTCGCTCGCCCCGCTCTCCGCCTACCTCGGCGTGCTCGGCATGACCGGGCTCACCGCCTACGCGGGCCTCTTTGAGGTCGCTTCCTTCAAGGAGGGCGACGCCGTCTTCGTCTCCGGCGCGGCCGGTGCGGTCGGCAGCCAGGTCGGCCAGATGGCGAAGCTCAAGGGCGCCTCGCGGGTCATCGGCTCGGCCGGCTCCGACGAGAAGGTCAGGCTTCTCGTGGAGGAGTACGGCTTCGACGCGGCCTTCAACTACAAGAACGGCCCGGTCGCCGAGCAGCTGCGCAACGCCGCCCCCGACGGCATCGACGTCTACTTCGACAATGTCGGCGGCGAGCACCTCGAAGCGGCGATCTCCTCGCTCAACGTGCACGGCCGCGTCACCGTCTGCGGAATGATCGCCCAGTACAACGCCACCGAGCCGACCCCCGGCCCGAGCAACCTCGCACTGGTCATCGGCAAGCGGCTGCGCATTCAGGGTATGCTCGTCAACGACCACGCCGCACTCCAGTCGCAGTTCGTTTCTGAAGTCGCCGGCTGGCTCGCCTCGGGCGAGCTGAAGTACCGCGAGACCCTCGTCGAAGGCATCGAGAACGGCTTCGACGCCTTCACGGGCCTGCTGCGCGGTGAGAACACCGGAAAGATGGTCGTTTCCCTCGCCTGACGGACCCGTCGGCGCCCCCGATAAAAGCATCCGTAGGCCGTCACGATCGTGGGCGCGAGTCGCGGAACACAGCAAAAGGAAATTCCAGCATGGCCATTCAGGACATCACTGTCGTCTACACCGCTGTCGCCACCGCCGAGAACGGCCGTGACGGCCGCGTCTCGTCCGATGACGGCAACCTCGACGTCATCGTCAATCCGCCCAAGGCCCTGGGCGGAAGCGGTGCGGGCACCAACCCGGAGCAGCTCTTCGCGGCCGGCTACAGCGCCTGCTTCCAGGGCGCCCTCGGCGTCGTGGCCCGTCAGGAGAAGGCCGACATCTCCGGCTCCACGGTGACCGCCGCGGTTTCCATCGGCAAGACCGCCGAGGGCGGCTTCGGTCTGGAGGTCGCGCTCAGCGCCACCATCCCGAACGTCGACACCGCCACCGCGCAGTCGCTCATCGAGAAGGCCCACCAGGTGTGCCCGTACTCGAACGCCACGCGCGGCAACGTCAAGGTCGAGCTGTCGGTCGCCTGACCGCTCGAAACCGGCCGGGGCCGCACCCTGCGGGGGTGCGGCCCCGGCCGCGCACCGGGCGCACCGCGGCCGGAACGGCCCTTGTCCCCACCAGTACGCTGACGCCATGCGAGATATAGGGGCGGGCTTCGGCTATTTGATACAGGGGCAGCGATGGGTCGGCAGGCACGGACGCTGGTTCGGCTTCGGGCTGCTGCCCGGACTCGTCACCCTTGTCCTGTACGCGGCGGCGCTCGTCGGCCTCGGCTACGGCGCCGACGACCTGGTGAGCTGGGCGACCCCCTTCGCCGACGACTGGTCGTCGCCCTGGCTCGGCCTGTTCCGTAACGCCCTGACCGTGCTGGTCTTCGCCCTCGGGCTCTTCCTCGCCGTGATCACGTTCACCGCCGTGACGCTGCTGGTCGGCGAGCCCTTCTACGAGTCCCTGTCGGCGCAGGTCGACCGTACGGAAGGCGGCGAGGTCCCCGAGTCCGGGCTGCCGCTCTGGCGGGAGCTGTGGATCTCCGCCCGCGACAGCATCCGCATCCTGGTGCGGGTGGGGCTGTACTCGGTGCTGCTCTTCGCCCTCGGATTCATTCCGGTCGTCGGCCAGACCGTCGTTCCCGTGATCGGTTTCTGTGTCACCGGCTACTTCCTCTCCGAGGAGCTCACCGCCGTCGCGCTCCAGCGCCGCGGCATGGTCCTGAAGGATCGGCTCGTCCTGCTGCGCGGGCGCCGCATGCTGGCCCTCGGCTTCGGCGTACCGCTGGGACTCGCCTTCCTCGTTCCGTTCGTCGCGGTGTTCCTGATGCCGGGCGCCGTCGCCGGGGCCACCCTGCTGGCGCGGGATCTGGTGGCGCCCGACGAGGACGTGGCCCCGGCCCAGTACGCCCTCGACAAGGGCTGAGGAAGGGCCCGTGACCGAGATCACGAGGTGGTAGAGGCCGTCAACAGGGGCACCCGGTCAGCTGCTGTGCACCTCCAGCGCGGACCGGACCGCCGACTCCAGGGCCCCCTCGATCCAGGCCGGCTTGATCGAGGTGTGGCAGCCGGCGAAGTGCAGCGGCCCCTCGACCGAGCGCACATCGGCGAACAACTCGGTGTGCTGGCCCGGCAGCAGTACCGAGGCCTCGCCGTACGCGTACGGATCACGCATCCATGACTGGGTGGCGCCGACGCCCGTGTAGAAGACCTCGATGCGCTGCCCGTACACGTCCTGCACCCCGCCCAGGGCGTGCGGATAGCGCTCGTCGTCGTCCAGCGAGTCCCACTTCAGTGCGTCGTCGGCCCAGCTGTACGAGGCGAGGACGACGCCGCCCGCGCTCCCTTCGACCGGGTGGGACGGCTGGAACATGAAGCGGTTGGGGTTGTCGGTCACCGATCCGCCGCCGATGACATGCGCCGCCTCGGGCTGGTTGCGGGCGGTGGCCCGGTATGCCGCGTAGTGCACGCGCTGGTTGGGCGGGAGATGACCGGGCGGTACGGAGGGATGGGCGCCCAGCAGTGAACCGTCGGCCGGCGCCTTGCCCAGGCGGTAGGCCTCGTACAGACCGGGCCGGACCTTGTCCAGCTCGGTCTTCCAGTCCTTCTCCTCGAACTCCCACCAGCGGCGGCTGAATTCGAGCAGCACCTTGGTCGCCGCGTCGTAGTGGATCTCGGTGATCGCGCGCCGCTTGCCGTACGAGAGCGCGGGAGCGACGGGGATGTGGCGCAGCCCGGAGAACGGCACGGTGATGATCGCCCGGTCGCCGGTGAACGTCTCGCGCACGAGCGGCTTGCCGTCGCGACCCTCGGACACCGTCTCGACCCGGACGCGGTCCGCGCCGTAGCTGATCCTGGTGGCCCGGCGGTCCAGTCGCACGATGTCCTTGACCCGCCTGTACATCGCGTCGGCCAGGGTGGCCGTGCCGTCCGGCAGCTCGAAGAACGCGGTGTCCGGGCTGATCAGGGAGGCCCCGATGAAGCTGTGCACAAAGGCGAGGTGGAGCCGGGAGGTGAGGTTCTCGACCGTGCCGATGAGGTCGATGGTGCGCTCGTCGAGCTTGGCCGCCTCGGTCAGGAACCGGAACATCGACCAGTGTCCGTACCGCTGGATGACCCGCGCCCAGCCCTCGACGAGCTCGCGGCCCTCCTTGCCCTCGAACTCCTTGCGCACGGGCGCGAAGGCCTCCCGCACGATCGTCGCGGCGGTCTTGTTCTCGAACTCCGCGGGGACCCCGAACGAGCGGTTGATCCTCTGCGGCTTCTCCGCGTAGTCGGCCTTGCGCATCCGGATGCCGTTGACATGGATCCAGGTGCGGTTCACCGGCCGGCCCTCGGCGTCGACGTCGACCAGGTAGAAGCGGCGGCGCTTCAGGCCGAAGCTGTCCATGAGCCCGGTGACGAGCGGGTGGCTGTCGGGGATCCGCATGGCGCCGGCCTCGGCGTACTGGTTCGGGTCGGCGAACGGCGCCTTCGCGTTCTCATGGCCGCCCTTGCGGAAGGTCTTGATCCGGCCGCCGACGCGGTTGCCATTGGCCTCGATCACGGTGACGGTGTGCCCGGCGCTGCGCAGCAGATGTGCGGCGGTGAGCCCGGCCGGGCCCGCGCCGACGACCAGCACCTTCTTGGGGGCCTTGCGGCTGCGCGGCAGGCCTTTGGACAGCAGGATGTCGCGGTAGTGGGGGATCAGCGGCTGGTCCTGTTCGTCGCGTACGAGGATGGCGCGGGCGATGTTCAGGCAGGCGTCCCAGTCCGAACCGGTGGCCACGGGTGGGAGCACGGCACCGGATACGGCGGGTGCACCAACGGCGTCCGGCGCGGCGGCACTTGCGGAGCTCACGACGGTCGTGGCAAGGGCGGCGGCACCGGCGGCGGCACTCGTGATCACGGTGCGCCGGGAGGGAAGTCCGGAGGAAGGTCCGGAAGGCTTGGAAGTCATGCGCCCCACCCTGCGGCGCCGGGGGCGGTGCTCTTTGCCTGGACGCGCGTAGACCACCCGGAAATCACCCGCAGGTGGGGCTCGTCGCTCTCGTCGTACAGGTGCCCTCGCGGGTCATGTCATGATCGAGGGTCCTCGGGGGCAGCCGATTGCGCCGACTGCAACAACGCCAGAAAGTCCTGGAAGGCCGCCGACATGTCCACCGAATCCGGGTCCAGCAACCATTGGTACTGGAGCCCGTCCATGGTCGCCACCAGCAGCGGCGCCGCGCGTTCCGGAGTCAGGCCGCCCGGCAGCCGCTCACCGTACTCCGCGCGCAGCATCGCCGCCATGCTCGCCCGGACCTGCGTGTAGCGGCGGGTGAAGAACTCCCGCGCGGGATGACCCTCCGTCACACTCTCGCCGAGCAGCGCCGAGAACGTCTGGACGATGCCCGGCCGCATCGCGTTGTACTCGACGAGCGAGGTCAGCAGATCGATCCGCCACGTGCCGTCGCTCCGGGTGCCGCCGCCCGTGTCCCACTGGTCGCGCTCCTCCAATACGGCGACGAGCAGCGCCTCCTTGGTCGGGAAGTAGTGCAGCAGCCCCTGCTGGCTGAGACCGACCCGCTCGGCGACAGCGCTCAGAGAGGCGCCGCGACAGCCGCGCTCGGCGATCACTTCGAGAGTGGCGCGGAGAATCTCCGCCCGCCGTTCCGCGCTTCTGGCCCGCACCATCTCCCGGCCCCTTTCAATGCGTTCGTACGGTCCCGCCCCGAGGACCGTACGCCATCCCTTTGAATTACAGAATGATAACGAAAGCTACTGCTCTACTGGTAATGGAGTCAGTATGGAGACATTCAGTGCAGAATCGACGAGGAGGTACGGCCGTGGCAGGCGCGTTCACATCCACCAACCCCGATGCGGCCCGCGAGGCCGCGGTCGACGCGGCGCTGGCCGCACTGGGGATCGACGACAAGGCGCGGCTGCTGGCCGGCCAGGACATGTGGACGCTGCCCGGGCTGCCCGCCGTCGGGCTGCGCTCCCTGGTGATGTCCGACGGTCCGATCGGCGTCCGCGGGGTCGCCTGGACCGCCGACGACCCGTCAGTCGCACTGCCCTCGCCCACCGCGCTCGCCGCGACCTGGGACCCGGCCCTGGCCCGCCGGGCCGGCCGGCTGCTGGCCCAGGAGGCCCGCCGCAAGGGGGTGCACGTCCTCCTCGCCCCGACCGTGAACCTCCACCGTTCCCCGCTCGGCGGGCGCCACTTCGAGACGTACAGCGAGGACCCGTACCTCACCGGCGAGATCGGCACCGGCTATGTGCGGGGCGTGCAGGACGGAGGCGTCGGTACGACCGTCAAGCACTTCGTCGCCAACGACGCCGAGACCGACCGCTTCACCGTCGACAACATCGTCGCCCCGCGCACCCTGCGCGAGATCTACCTCGCCCCGTTCGAACGGATCGTCAAGAACGCCCACCCGTGGGGCATCATGGCCGCGTACAACCAGGTCAACGGCTCCACCATGACCGAGCACCGCTATCTGCAGAACGCGGTGCTGCGCGGCGAATGGGGATTCGACGGCTACATCGTCTCCGACTGGCTGGCCGCCCGTTCCACCGTCGCCGCCGTCAACGGCGGCCTTGACGTCGCCATGCCGGGCCCCAGGACCGTGTACGGGAAGGCGCTCGCCGACGCCGTACGGGCCGGGGAGGTCGAGGAGTCCGTCGTCGACGGGGCCGTACGCAACGTGCTGCGGCTGGCCGCCCGTGTCGGCATCCTGGACGGTGCCCCGCCCGTCGTCGACGAGGCCGAATACCCCGAGACCGCCGACGGTGACGCACTGGCCCGCGAGATCGCCCGCCGCTCCTTCGTCCTCGTACGCAATGAACGCGCCGCGCTCCCCATCGCCCCGGCCGCCGTCCGCAAGATCGCACTCAGCGGGGCGCTCGCCCGGGATGCCCGGGTCCTCGGCGGCGGCTCGGCCCAGGTCTTCCCGCATCACATCGTCTCGCCGCTGGACGGCCTCACCGCCGCCCTCCCCGAGGGCGTCCTCGACTACCGCGTCGGCGCCGACCCGAACAACGAACTCACCCCCGCCGAGAAGGGCTTCGAGTTCAGGGCCGTCTGTTACGACGCCTCCGGCACCGTCATCGGCTCGGCCCCGCTGCACAGCGGCACCGTCCAGTGGATCGGCAACGACCTTCCCGAGGGCGTCACCCGCGAGACGCTGCACAGCGTCGAGATCACCGGCACCTTCGTCCCGCGCAACGACGGCGAGCACATCTTCGGCACCCGCGGCACCGGAGGGTTCACCCTCACGGTCGCAGGCGAGACCCTGTACGACGAGGTCCACCGGGTCACCGGCTCGGACGACCCCGGCGAGGCATTCTTCGGCAACCCCGTGGAGCGCGGCCGGAAGGTCCTCGCCGCGGGCGAACCCGTCGAGGTCTCCCTGCGGCTGATCCCCGACACCCTGGGCGACGACGAGCCGATCCCCGGCGTCTCGTTCTCCTTCTGCCACCTCGGCCCGCGCCGCGACCCCCAGGAGCTGATCGCCGAGGCCGTCGAGTCGGCCCGTACCGCGGACACCGCGATCGTCGTCGTCGGCACCACCGAACGCGTCGAGTCCGAGGGCTTCGACCGCACGGACCTGAAGCTCCCCGGCCACCAGGACGACCTCGTCAGGGCCGTCGCCGCCGCCAACCCGAACACCGTCGTGATCGTCAACTCCGGCTCCCCGGTGGAGCTTCCGTGGCGCGACGAGGTCGCCGCGGTCCTGCTCAGCTGGTTCCCCGGCCAGGAGGCCGGCGACGCCCTTGCCGACGTCCTGCTCGGCGCAGAGGAACCGGGCGGCCGCCTCCCCACCACCTGGCCGGTCGCGCTCGCCGACGTCCCCGTCTCCTCCACCACCCCCACCGGCGGCGAACTCCACTACGAGGAGGGCGTCTTCGTCGGCTACCGGGCCTGGGAGAAGGCCGGCACCGCGCCCGCGTACCCCTTCGGCCACGGACTCGGCTACACCACCTGGGAGTACGAGAGCCTGGTGGCCGGCCCCGACACCGCCACCGTCCGCCTCCGCAACACCGGCACCCGGCCCGGTGCCGAGACGATCCAGCTCTACCTGGCGCCCCAGGACGACACCGCCGAACGCCCGGTCCGCTGGCTGGCCGGCTTCGCACGGGTCGAGGCGGCGCCCGGCGAGAGCGTCGAGGCGGTGATTCCGCTGGAGCGGCGCACGTACGAGATCTGGGACGAGACGGCGTACGACTGGACCCTCGTCCCCGGCACGTACGAGGTGCAGGCAGCCCGCTCGCTCGGTGACGTACGCCTGACGGCGGCCGTGGACATCAAGGAGTAGCGGCCCCCGGTACGGGAGAGCCCCGGCGCGGTGCCTGACCCCGCTCCGGGGCTCCCTTCACGCCGTTCCTGCCGTCAGCGGTGATCACGGGCCCTACGCCGGAGGCCGGGCCGAGGTGACATTGCGGTACGCGATCTCCGCCAGCCGCGCCTGCCCGTTCCGCCCCGGATGGAACCAGTCCCACTGACTGAGCTGCTTGCCGGTGAACCGGTAGTCGAAGACCGCCCCGCCGTCGTAACGACAGCGCCGATCCTTCGCACAGACCTTTTGCAGCACGTCGTTGTACGCCACGACCCGCTCCTGCACCGAGGTGCGCCGGGCCACGGCGCGCGCACTCATGTCGTCCGCGTCCCCCAGCATCGACTGACAGATCCCCAGCTTCCAGATCTGCTTGCCCAGCGCATTGCCGCGCCCCGTCGACCAGAGCCGCTTGAGATCCGGCACGCTAGACACGTACACCTGCGCCTTCGGTGCCGCGGCCCGCAACTGACGCATCGACGCCTCGAATGACGCCCGGAAATCCGCCACCGGCGTCATGAGCTCTGCCGAGTCCCGGCAGGCGTCATTGGCGCCGATCATCACCGTCACCAGATCCGGCTTCTCCTTCGCGGCCGACGCCATCTGCTCCGGCAGCTGCGCGATCCGGGCCCCCGTCTCGGCATGGTTCCAGCTGCGCTCGGCGACCTTCGACTCACCGAGCAGCCGCACGGCGAGGCTGCGCACCTCGCTGTCCGTGCCGGTCGCCCAGGACACCTCCGGGCAGTCCGCCAGCACCGAGCAGGCGTCGAAACCGCGGGTGATGGAGTCACCGACGGCGGCCACCGACTCCGGGGTGCGGTCCCAGACCGGGGCGGGCGGCCGACGCTTTCCGGCCGCCGCCTCCTTCGTCGTCCCGTCCCCGCCGACGTCGCAGCCGGTCAGAGCGGCCGTGCCGAGCAACGAGACGGCCGTCAGAATGGCGGCCACGGTACGCGAACGGCGGCGGGCAGAACGATCCCGCATCCCTTGGCTCCCCTCGGTTATGCCCCCGGCAACCTCTCGTGGCACCGGTCGGAAGGCCCGGGCGCCCCGCAGGGTGAAAGCTGTGCGAATGATGGGCCCCGGACCGACGGTACGTCACACCTCGGACGCCGCCGCGCGGTAGTTTTTCCTCGTCGAACCAGCGGTGCTTCCCCTCACCCGGCTCCACTCGGGTGGCATTCCGAAAATCACATCACGTCACATACTGTCCCTTTTCAGGAGATTCACCCCGATGCTGTTTACTGATGACAACCTCGGGAACCGGCCGAGAAGAGACGGTACGGGCGCGAGGCCGCTGGGAAAGGCGAACTTCGTCCCACACTGGAGGTCCCGGTGACGACACGTGGAGTTCTTTACGTTCACTCCGCACCGCGCGCGCTCTGCCCCCATGTCGAATGGGCAGTGGCGGGTGTCCTCGGTGTGCGGGTCCAGCTGGACTGGATCAGACAGCCGGCCGCGCCCGGTACTTGGCGGTCGGAGTTCTCCTGGCAGGCCAAGCCCGGAACGGCGTCGAAGCTGGCCTCCGCGCTACGCGGCTGGGATCTGCTGCGCTTCGAGGTGACGGCTGAGCCGAGTGCCACGTCGGAGGGCGAGCGCTACAGCTCCACGCCCGGACTGGGCATCTTCCACGCCGTCACCGGCATGCACGGCGACATCCTGGTGCCCGAGGACCGGTTGCGGGCGGCACTGGCGCGGTCCGTGCGGGGCGAGACCGACCTGGAGGCCGAGATCGCCAAGCTGCTCGGCAAGCCGTGGGACGACGAACTGGAATCCTTCCGCCACGCAGGAGAAGGCGCGCCGGTGCGGTGGCTGCACCAGGTGGTGTGAGGGGCGCGGAATCCAGCCCCTCCGGCGGCCCGGACCGGGGTTCCGGGCGCAGAGCCCCCCGAAACGTGACGGACGAAGCCCGCCTCTCCAGTCGAGAGAGGCGGGCTTCGTCGTACCAGGCCGCGGACCGCAGGTCAGACGCTGCGGAACGCCAGGACCACGTTGTGACCGCCGAACCCGAACGAGTTGTTGATCGCGGAGATCGACCCCTGCGGCAGCGGTCGCGGCTCGTCGCGCACGATGTCCGCCTCCACCGCCTCGTCGAGCTGCTCCACGTTGATCGTCGGCGGAGCCATCCGGTGATGCAGCGCCAGGACCGTCGCGACGGTCTCGACGCCGCCCGCGCCGCCGAGGAGGTGACCGGTCATCGACTTCGTCGCGGAGATCGCGACATGGTCGAGATCGTCGCCCAGAACCTTGCGCAGAGCCTTCAGCTCCGCGACATCGCCCTGCGGCGTCGACGTGGCGTGCGCGTTGAGGTGCACGACCTCGGACGGCTTGAGATCCGTCTGGTCCAGCAGGTTCTGCAGCGCGGCGGCGATGCCACGACCGGTCGGCTCGGGCTGCGCGATGTGGTGGGCGTCCGCGGACAGCCCCTGGCCCAGCACCTCGCAGTAGACCTTGGCACCCCGCGCGGCGGCGTGCTCCGCGGACTCCAGGACGACGACCCCGGCACCCTCGCCGAGGACGAAGCCGTCACGGCCCGTGTCGTACGGACGGGAGGCCTTCTCGGGCTCCTCGTTGTGCTTGGACATCGCCATCATGTTGGCGAACGCGGCGATCGGCAGCGGGTGGATCGCCGCCTCGGTGCCACCGGCAAGGACCACATCGGCACGGCCGGTGCGGATCATCTCGACGGCGTACCCGATCGCCTCGGCGCCCGAGGCGCAGGCGGAGACCGGAGTGTGCACACCGGCCTGGGCGTTGACCTCCAGGCCGACGTTGGCCGCCGGACCGTTCGGCATGAGCATGGGCACTGTGTGCGGGGAGACGCGCCGTACGCCCTTCTCCTTGAGCACGTCGTACTGGTCGAGCAGGGTGATCACGCCGCCGATACCGGAGGCGATGACCGAGCCCAGCCGCTCGGGCTGGACCGTGTCGTCCTCACCGGCCTTGCCGGTGAAGCCGGCGTCCGCCCACGCCTCGCGGGCCGCGATCAGCGCGAGCTGCGCAGAGCGGTCCAGCTTGCGGGCGAGCGGGCGGGGCAGGACATCGCCCGGGTCGACGGCCGCGACTGCGGCGATCCGGACGGGCAGTTCAGCGAAACGGTCGCCCTCGAGAGGCTTGACGCCGGAACGACCGGCCATCAAACCTTCCCAGGTCGACGCCGAGTCGCCACCCAGCGGAGTGGTTGCGCCGATACCGGTGACGACCACGGTGCGATTGGTCGAGTTCACTGGAAAATCTTCTCCACGTGTAGGGGGTCGTGAATCAGCGGCGCCACCGCCGGGTGGCGACACAGAGCCGGCCTGATCAGGCCTGGTGCTTGAGGATGTACTCGGCAGCGTCGCCAACCGTCTTGAGGTTCTTGACGTCCTCGTCGGGGATCTTGACGTCGAAGCGCTCCTCGGCGGCGACGACGACCTCGACCATGGACAGCGAGTCGACATCCAGGTCGTCGGTGAAGGACTTGTCCAGCTGGACGTCCTCGACCGGGATACCGGCGATCTCGTTGACGATCTCGGCGAGACCGTTGACGATCGCTTCCTGAGTGGCGGCCATGTTGGCGCTCCTTCGATGTTTGTCTGCAGGGTTCGGACGTCCGGGCCGAATGGCCTGGTGTGCCTAGGGGAGGGTAACGACCGTCGCGGCGTAGACGAGACCCGCCCCGAAGCCGATGACGAGCGCGGTGTCGCCGCTCTTCGCCTGACCGGTCGCCAGAAGCCGCTCCATAGCGAGCGGAATCGAGGCGGCGGAGGTGTTGCCGGTGGTCTCCACGTCACGGGCGACCGTGACGTTCTCCGGCAGCTTCAGGGTCTTCACCATCGAGTCGATGATCCGCATGTTGGCCTGGTGCGGAATGAAGACGTCCAGGTCTTCCGGGGCGATCCCGGCCGCGTCCAGCGCCTGCTGGGCGACCTTCGCCATCTCGAAGACGGCCCAGCGGAAGACCGCCTGGCCCTCCTGAGTAATGGCCGGAAACTTCTCCGGGCGCTCGGCATGGAACTCGTCCCACGCCACGGTCTGCTTGATCGTCTCGGACTTGTCGCCCTCGGAGCCCCAGATGGTCGGGCCTATGGCCGGCACCTTGGAGGGGCCGACGACGACCGCGCCGGCGCCGTCGCCGAAGAGGAAGGCCGTCGCGCGGTCCTCCTTGTCGGTGAGGTCGCTGAGCCGCTCCACGCCGATGACGAGAACGTACTCCGCCGAACCCTCGACGATCATGCCCTTGGCAAGGGTCAGTCCGTAGCCGAAGCCCGCGCAGCCGGCCGAGATGTCGAAGGCGGCGGGCTTGCCGGCGCCGACCTTGTGGGCGATCTCGGTCGCGATGGCCGGGGTCTGCTTGAAGTGCGAGACGGTGGAGACGATCACGGCGCCGATCTGCTCGGGCCTGATCCCGGCATCCGCGATGGCCTTCCCGGACGCCTCCACGGACATCGCGGCCACGGTCTCGTCCTCACAGGCCCAGTGGCGAGTTGCGATGCCGGAGCGCGAGCGGATCCACTCGTCGGACGAGTCGATCGTCTCGAGGATCACCTCGTTGGGCACGACACGGGTCGGACGGTAGCCACCGACACCCATGATGCGTGCGTACGGGGCGCCCTGGCTGGGCTTGATCTTCGACATGCTCTCGGGCTCCTTAGGCACCTGCGTGCTCGGTGATGAGCGCGCGGGCCGCGTCGAGGTCGTCGGGGGTCTTGAGCGCGAGGGTCTGCACACCGGGCAGTGCGCGCTTGGCGAGACCCGTGAGGGTGCCGCCGGGGCATGCCTCGATGAGAGCCGTGACGCCCATCTCCTTGAAGGTCTCCATGCACAGGTCCCAGCGGACCGGGTTGGCCACCTGGCCGACCAGCCGCGAGATGACCTCGTCGCCGATGGCAACGGGCTTCCCGTCGGCATTCGAGACGTAGGTCACGGTCGGGTCGGCGATCTTCAGCGCCACGGCGGCCTCGCGCAGCCGGTCGACGGCGGGTGCCATGTGGTGCGTGTGGAAGGCACCGGCGACCTTGAGCGGCACCACACGGCGCACGCCCTCGGGCATGTCCTCGGTCAGAGCGGTGATCTGCGCGGCAGTGCCGGCGGCGACGATCTGACCGCCCCCGTTGACGTTCGCCGGGGTCAGTCCGAGCTTCTCCAGGTGCGGGACCGTCACCTCCGGGTCGCCGCCGAGCAGCGCAGCCATGCCGGTCTCGGTGACCGCCGCGGCGTCGGCCATGGCGAGCCCACGGGTACGTACGAGACGCAGTGCGGCCTCATCGCCGATGACTCCGGCGAAAGCCGCTGCAGTGATCTCACCGACGCTGTGACCTGCGACGACATCGGGCGAAGCGTCGAGTGCGGCGGCGGACAGCAGACCCGCGGCGACCAGCAGCGGCTGCGCCACCGCGGTGTCGCGGATCTCCTCCGCGTCGGCCTTGGTGCCGTAGTGGGCGAGGTCGAGCCCGATGGCGTCGGACCAGGCCGCGATGCGGTCGGTGGCACCAGGGAGGTCGAGCCAGGGAGTCAAGAAGCCAGGCGTCTGAGCGCCTTGGCCGGGAGCGACGAGTACGAGCACCCTCACACTCTCTCTTGTGAACGGTCCCGAACACCCGTGGGGACAGGGACGAAGAACCGTATGGGGAATTGTTGACGTCCGACAAAAGTCTAGGACTGAGGATCTCCGGCGGCCAAGCGCCCCAGGATCAGGGCGATTCGCAGAGTGAACGCCGAGCGGACATCGGAAGGCGACCACCCGGTGACGTCAGTCACACGTCGGAGCCGGTAGCGCACGGTGTTGGGGTGGACGAAGAGCATCCTGGCCGCGCCTTCCAAGCTGCTCGCCTGCTCCAGATACACACTCAGCGTCTCCAGGAGTGCAGAACCCGCTTCTTCCAGCGGTCTGTAGATCTCCTCCACCAATTGGTCCCGCGCGGCAGGGTCGCCCGCCATCGCGCGCTCCGGCAGCAGATCGTCGGCCAGCACCGGTCGCGGGGCGTCCTGCCAGGCACTGCACGCCTTGAGCCCGGCGGCCGCCGCCTGCGCGGACCGGGTGGCCGCCAGCAGGTCGGGCACCACGGGCCCGGCAACGACGGGACCTGCCGCGTACGGGCCGATCAGCGCCTTCGCGACATGCAGCGGGTTGTTGCTGCCGCCCGCGATGACGACCAGCCGATTGCCGAGCACCCCGGTCAGGACCTGGAGCTTGGCGTGCCGGGCGGCCCGCCGGATCGCCTCCACGGTCAGTTCGCTGTCGCCGTCCGGGGCCGTACCGAGCACCACACAGACATGTTCGGGGGAGTTCCAGCCGAGCGCGGCGGCCCGGGACACGGCGCCCTCGTCGGCCTCACCGGACAGCACGGCGTTCACCACGAGCGATTCCAGCCGGGCATCCCAGGCGCCGCGGGCCTCGGCGGCCTGCGCGTACACCTGGGCGGTCGCGAAGGCGATCTCCCGCGCGTAGACGAGCAGCGCCTCCCGCAGCACCGACTCGTCACCGGGCGCGGCAACGTCCTCGATCGCGGCCTCCATGACCTCGATCGTCGTACGCACCATCTCCACGGTCTGCCGCAGGGTGATGGCCCGGGTCAGCTCACGCGGAGCCGTACCGAACACATCGGTGGAGATGGCCTGCGGGGTCTCCGGATGCCGGAACCACTCGGTGAACGCCGCGATTCCGGCCTGGGCCACCAGGCCGATCCAGGACCGGTTCTCCGGTGGCATCGCCCGGTACCACGGCAGCGACTCGTCCATGCGGGCGATCGCGTTGGCGGCCAGTCGGCCGGAGGACTGTTCGAGGCGTTTCAGGGTCGCGGCATGCAGGTGGGCGGCGTTGGCGGCGGGCTGCTCAGGATCGGGTCGGGGCACAAACACAAGACTGCCTCATCGGACGACGTGCTCGGAGAGCCGGGGCGGCCGCGGGTCGTACCGTCGGGTGATGACCCGGGCGCGAGCCGTGCCGCCGGGCGGCGGCACGGGGGCCGCAGGGAGCCGCTCCGGGCTACCGTGGACGGGTGATATCCGTACAGCGCTCCGACGACCGCTTCAGGGGCGGGGACGAGGCGGCCGGCATCGAGTCGCTGCACGCCTTCTCCTTCGGCAGCTTCTACGACCCGGACAATCTGCGCTTCGGCGCGATCCTGGCGTGCAACGAGGAGCGGCTGGCGCCCGGCGCGGGCTTCGACGAACACCCGCACAGCCACACGGAGATCGTCACCTGGGTCGTCGAAGGCGAGCTGACCCACCGCGACTCGACCGGTCACGCCACGGTCGTACGCGCCGGGGACCTTCAGCACCTCAGCGCCGCGTCCGGCGTGCGCCACGTCGAACGCAATGACGGAGACTTTCCGTTGACGTTCATACAGATGTGGCTCGCGCCGCTCGGACCGGGCGGCGAACCCTCGTACACGATCGTCCGCAGCCTCGCCGACTCGACGCCGTACGCCCTCCCGGCGGCCGACGCGATGCTGCACGTGCGCCGACTGGGCGCGGGGGAGCAGGCGGCGGTGCCGGACGCGGCGCGGGTGTACGTCAATGTGGTGGCCGGGTCGGTCCGGCTCGGCGACGAGGAGCTGGAAGCGGGCGACTCGGTGCGGATCACCGGCGAGGAGGGGCTGGACCTGGTGGCGGCGGAGCCGACCGAGGTGCTGCTGTGGGAGCTCGGCGGCTGAGAACGGGGGTGCGACCGGGATGCCCGGCCGTGCGGGCTACGCCCTCGGGGTGTCGGTGAACTTGTCCAGCTCGCGCATTGCCTCGGCGTGGGCGCTCATCCGGCGGCTCAGACTGCCGCTGGTGAAGAGCGCCACACCGACGATGGACACCGGCAGGGACAGCCCGAGCACAGCTACCGCCTCGGGCCAGTCGCGTTCGTCCGCGCAATAATCTCCGCGCTGCAAGCCTTGGTTGGCCGTGCCGTACTCGGTGAACAGCCGAGACCGGCACTCTGCGGGGTACTTGTCGTCGGGCTCCCTGTCCACCTTGTACGGCGTCAGCAGCAGTACGGCGCACCAGGCCCACAGCAGCGCGGCGAGGGACAGCAGACCGATGCCCCAGGCCCGTATCCGCGTGGCCCGGTCGCGAAAGTCGAGGTCGTACTCACGTGATCGCATGGCGGACGAATCTAGCAGCGCCCGCACATGCCCCATCGCGGCTCGTCGGCCCAGGTCAGTCCCACCTCTACGTACCAGTGCGCGGGCTCGGCCGGGTGGCGGTGTTCCAGCGCGAGCAACCGCATCCCGGTTCGGGGCAGTTGGGTCTGTCCGTCGAGCCGACCGATCCTGCCCTCGTGTACCTGGCTCGCACCGGCATGGTCCGCATAGTGATGGAGGGGCCACCACCCCGTGCACCCCTCCGGAAGGCTTCTGATGCGCGCACGCGAATCCGACCACACCCATGGTTCCGCTGGTTCCGCCCGTGCGCGTACGCCGCAGAGGAGCCCGGACGTGAGCGAGATCCCCGCGCGTACACCGCTCGCCCTGCAGAGCAGCCTCGGCAATGCCGCCGTCGTCCAGCTGCTCCGGCAGGCGGGGCACCCCTGGGCACAGCCCGAGGAGCACCAGCACGACGTGCAGCGTTCCGCCGTCCAAGACGTCCTGCGTACCGGCGGCAAGCCCATGGGCACCGTGCTCCGGGAGGAGATGGAGGCCCGACTCGGCGCCGACTTCTCCGACGTACGCATTCACGACGACAGTGCCGCACGGGCCTCCGCCGCCGAGGTCGGTGCCCGCGCCTACACCTCCGGCCATCACGTCGTCGTCGGCGCCGGCGGAGGCGACAAACACACGCTCGCCCACGAGCTGACCCACGTCATCCAGCAAAGGCAGGGCGCTGTCTCCGGCACCGACAACGGCGCGGGCCTGCGGATCTCCGACCCTTCGGACCGGTACGAACGGGCCGCTGAGCAGAACGCCCGCCGGGTCATGTCCTCGCCGGTACGGACCGGGGCGCCCGGCGACCGGGAGACCCCCGGACCAGGCGTGTCCCCGACCGTGGAGACGCCGGTCCAGCGTGCCGGCGACTGGAAGAACAACCCGACGAAGAACGCCCTGGCCGCGGAGAAGACCGCCAACCCGGGCAACGCGCTGGTACACACCCTGCACCACATCGTGCCCAAGTCACTGCTGGAGAGTTTTGCCGGGCTCCTCACCGCGACCCAGCTGACCGACGTCGTGACCGCGCTGGCGCCGCACGCCCCGACGGCGTTCACAACGGGCAACACCCAGGTCGGCGCCGTCTCCAAGGCCCTGAAGAACATACCCGCCAACTTCGCCCTCGGCCCCGAACCGGCGGTCAGGAACGACGACCCGGGCAGCAGCGGACCGGACCTCAACTACACCGAGGACGGTGCCATTACACCCCGGTCCGAACACCTGGAGCACGTCTACGACTTCATCGAGCGGAAGGTCAGCGCCGCGGCGGCTGTCACTCAGGTGGAGCTGCAGAGTCAGTTCATCGCTCCGATGACGCAGGCATGCATCGAGCACAATGCCGTGATCGCCAGTCTCGGTCTCGCCAACGGTGTGGGTCTCGACCCGAACCGCACGTCCTGGTCGGGTGACGCGGCCACGCGGTCCCAGCGCCGGACCCACATGATCGAACCGCTCGTCTGAGAATCTGCGAAGGGGGCTCGGGACGGCCACCGGTCGCCCCGAGCCCCCTTCGCCGTTCGGGCTTCGCGGCGCCTCTCAGCGGAGCCCGTCCACGAAGCTCTGCCAGGCGTCGGCCCCGATGGTCAGGACGGGGCCGTCGGGGTTCTTGCTGTCGCGCACGGGAACGGCGCAGGGCAGGCTGTCGGCCACCTCGACGCAGTCGCCGCCGGTGTTTCCGCTGTAGCTGGACTTGCGCCAGGCCGCACCGCCGGTGACGGTGCACTCGACGCATTCGCCGCCGTTGGTGCCGCTGTACGACGACTTCCGCCACTGTGCTTCGGCCAGTTCACGGCTGGTCTCCATAGCGTTCCTCCATCACACGAGCGATCAGTGTCGCCGAGTCCTCGGGGGAGAGGGCTGTGGCTTGCAAGCGAGCGTAGCCGACCGAACGTTCCTTGATCACTTGGGGATTGGCGGTCATGTGCCCCTGGTCGTAGCTCTCCACGTAGAACAGATCGGGGTCGTCATCGAACCTGAGCAGGGTGAACGACCCCATCATTCCCGTGTGCTGGCCGACGGAGAACGGAAGCACCTGGATCTGCACCCAGGGGTCGTCGCGGAAGTCCAACAGCTGTGCCAGTTGTGCCCGCATGACACCACGTCCGCCGACTTCCTGGAGCAACGCGGCTTCGCTCAGGACGACCCACAAGGCGGGCGGATTGTCGCCCTTCAGGATCCGCTGGCGGTCCAGCCGGGCCGCCACCATCTCATCGACCTTGCTCGGGTGGTCGACACCGAGTAGCGCCCGCGCGTACTCCTCCGTCTGCAACAGCCCGTACACCAACTGCGCCTGGTACGTGGAGATATACACGGCGCACGACTCCATCTCCGCGTACGGCTGGAACCAGGTCGGCAGCTGGCTGCGCAGGACCAGGCCGATCAGCCGTGAGAACACCCCATCCGTGCCGAGCGCCGCGTCCAGCCGCTCGGAGAAGTCGCGGGTGGGGACCTTCTTCGTCGTCTCGATCTGGCCGATCAGCGAGCCCGTGCAGAAGATGATGTCGCCGAGCTGCCCCTGCTTGAGGTTGTTGGCCTCTCTCTGGCGGCGCAACTCCCAGCCGTAGTAGTCCAATGGGGAAGCACTGGGGTCGAGTGTCTGGATGTTGGCCACGGCTGGGCACCTCCGGCGTTCAACGCCTCACGGCGTTCGTTTCCGTACGTAGCCGAGCGTAGTCATGTCGCTGCACTCTGCTGACATGAATCACGTAATTGATCCGCAGGCCGACGACCTGCTGGAGCCGACCTACCGCGCCGACTTCGCGATCGGTGAGCATTCGGCCCGGCATCTGCGCCGCATCCTGCGGCTCTACCTCACCGGCTGGGGTCTTCTCGACGTGGCGGACGCGGCCGAGTTGGCGCTCACCGAGCTGATCGCCAATGTCGTACGGCACGTCCCCGGCCGCCGCTGCCAGACGCTCATCTTCCTGCTCCCGGACGGGGGCGTGCGCGTCGAGGTCGCGGACACTTGCCCGGAGCTGCCCCACGTGGTCGCGGGCGATGCCCTCGACGAGGGAGGGCGAGGGCTGATGCTGGTCGATGCCGTCACCGACCGGTGGGGCGCGGAACCGCGCCGCGACGGCACCGGCAAGACGGTGTGGTTCGAGTGCCTGGCCACGAAAGCGGCCGACGGGTGACGTCGCTCAGTGGCCCGAGCCGAGCTCCGCGAGCACCGCGTCCGTGAACGCCGGCCACACCTCGACCGCCCACGGACCGAAGGCCCGGTCGGTGAGCGCGACGCACGCCGCCCCCGCCACCGGGTCGATCCACAGGAAGGTCCCGGACTGCCCGAAGTGCCCGAACGTCGCAGGCGACGAAGAACCGCCCGTCCAGTGGGGCGACTTGTGATCCCGGATCTCGAAGCCGAGCCCCCAGTCATTGGGGTTCTGGTGGCCGTAGCCCGGCAGCACGCCCTTCAGGCCGGGGTGTACGACGGTCTGCGCGGTCAGCACCGTATGCGGGTGGAGCAGTCGTGGCGCCTGCACCTCCGCCGCGAACCGTATGAGGTCGTCGACGGTCGAGACACCGTCCTTGGCGGGGGAGCCGTCCACCGCCGTCGATGTCATGCCCAGCGGCTCCAGCACGGCCTGGCGCACGTACTCCGGGAACGGGATGTCGGTGGCCTTGGCTATATGGTCGCCGAGCACCTCGAAGCCCGCGTTGGAGTACAGCCGCCGGGCGCCCGGCGCGGCCGTCGCCCGGTGCTCGTCGAAGGCGAGCCCGCTGGTGTGCGCGAGCAGGTGCCGGACGGTGGACCCCTCGGGCCCGGCCGGCTCGTCGAGTTCGACCGCGCCCTCCTCGTACGCCACGAGCGCCGCGTATGCCGCGATCGGCTTGGTGACGGAGGCGAGCGGGAATCGGTGCGCGGTCGGGCCGTGCGTACCGACGACGGCGCCGTCCGCTCGCACGACGGCCGCTGCCGCGGTGGGGACGGGCCAGTTGTCGATCATCGCCAGGCTCTGCATGCGTACGAGCGTAACGGGCACCGTCGGCGAGCAGTCGGCCGGCAAGATCGAGAGCCGGACAGACGGCCCCTCGGGGCTGGCCCGCGCCGGACGTAGCCTTTGAGGGAGCGTGCGGAGGCGCGGCAGAGTATTCCGGGAGCGGCCCTATGGTGATCACGTGGCGTCGGGTCGAGGAGCAGGACTTCCCTCTGCTACGGAAGTGGCTGCAGCAGCCCCATGTGAAGCGTTGGTGGAATCACGAGACGACAACCGAAGCGGTGGCGCGCGACTTCGGCCCCGTCGCCCGAGGGGAGGAGCCATCAGAAGATCTCCTCGCATTCCTCGATGGCTGTCCGGTTGGTCTGCTACAGCGCTCACGCCTGTGCGACTACCCAGAGTACCTGGCCCAACTGGCGGCCATCGTCTCTGTACCCGACGGCGCGATGACCATCGACTACCTGATCGGCGACCCCCAGCAGATCGGCCAGGGCATCGGGACAGCGATGATCCGCTCAGTCATTGAGCGAACGTGGACCGAGCACCCGGTCTCGTCGTGCATTGTCGTCCCGGTGGTCGCAGCCAACCGTGCTTCGTGGAGGGCGCTGGAGAAGGCCGGGCTGCGCCGGACCGGCGTCGGAAACCTGGAGCCGGACAACCCGGTCGATGACTGGATCCACTACCTGTACCGGGTCGACCGGCCGGGGTCTGAGGTCTGACGCGCGTCGCCGGCGGTGCCGTCACCGGATCGGAAGGTATCGAGAACGGTTCGGAGCGTGGTCGGACCGGCCGCCGAAATTCCCTCCCCGCTTGCGCTTGCTTCGAGTGCACTCCAAGGTTCTAGCGTGGAGGTCGTGACGGTGATGGAGAGCACTTCCGCAGAGACGGACACATGCACAGCGGCACCCAGGGCGCATCCGCGCCCCGAGGGCCAGGACCGCTACACCATCAGCGAGGTCGCCGCCTTCACCGGGCTCACTGCGCACACCCTGCGCTGGTACGAGCGGATCGGGCTGATGCCGCACGTCGACCGGTCGCACACCGGTCAGCGCCGCTTCACCAACCGTGACCTGGACTGGCTGGCCTTCGTCGGCAAGCTGAGGCTGACCGGGATGCCGGTCGCCGACATGGTCCGGTACGCGGAGCTGCTGCGCGAGGGCGAGCACACCTTCGAGGAACGGCAGGAGCTGCTGGAGGCGACCCGCCGCGACGTGAAGACGCGGATCGCGGAGCTCCAGGACACCCTCGCCGTCCTCGATCACAAGATCGACTTCTATGCGAGTGCCCGACGGGCACCGGAAAGGCCCTGTGCCTGATGACTGACAACAAGATCGCCACGGTGGAGCTCGGCAACGACGGCCCGCAGGTCGGTGTGCAGGGACTCGGCTGCATGGGCATCAGCGAGTTCTACGGGGACACCGATGAGTCCGCCGCCCGCGAGACGCTGGAGACGGCGCTGGCGGCGGGCGTCACCCTCTTCGACACCGCCGACGTCTACGGTCTCGGTGCCAACGAGAAGTTCCTCGCCCCGTTCGTCGGGGCGCACCGGGACGAGATCACGCTCGCCACGAAGTTCGCCATCGAGCGCAGGGACGACGACCCGCACTACCGGGGCGTGCGCAACGACCCCGCGTACATCCGCCGGGCCGTCGAGGACAGCCTTCGCCGGCTGAACACCGACGTCATCGACCTCTACTACATGCACCGCCGCGACCCGGCCGTCCCGCTGGCCGAGTCCGTCGGCGCGATGGCCGAGCTGGTGCGGCAGGGCAAGGTCAAGCAGCTCGGGCTGAGCGAGGTGACCGGCGCGGAGCTGCGCGAGGCGTACGCCGTGCATCCGATCGCCGCCCTCCAGTCGGAATGGTCGCTCTTCAGCCGGGACGTCGAACGCAGCGCCGTGCCCGCCGCCGTGGAGCTCGGGGTGACCCTCGTGCCGTACTCGCCGCTCGGCCGGGGCTTCCTGACCGGGGCGTTCACGGACGCGGCCAAGGACCTGTCGAAGGGCGACTTCCGCCAGTTCCAGCCGCGCTTCACCGGCGACAACGCGAAGACGAACGCCGCCCTGCTGGAGCCCGTCCACAAGATCGCGGCGGCGCACGGCGCTTCGGCCGCGCAGGTGGCGCTCGCCTGGGTGCAGCAGCGGGCCCAGGTGCACGGGCTGACCGTGGTGCCGATCCCGGGCACCCGCAAGAGCAGCCGGCTGCTGGAGAACGTGGCCGCCACCCGGCTCACGCTGACGGACCAGGAACTGGCGCTGCTGGAGCCGATCGCGGGGCAGGTGGCGGGGGACCGGTATCCGGACATGAGCTCGACGTCCTCCGCACGCGAGTAGTGGTCGCGGGAGGTTGTGGTGCCGGCGAACGTTCTCTAAGGACGGTGAAGCTCATCGCGCTTCCCCCTCCGTGATCGAGGCGAAGGCGCGGAGCGAGTCCGTACCGGGGGCGAAGTAGCCGGTGTGGCCGTGGGCCCTGCGGGCCGGCACACGGCGTGCGCCGAATTCCGGGCCCGTCGGGTCGGGGCCGTGGCCGAGGCCGGCCACCTCGACGTTCGGCACGTCGTCGATCCAGTCCGTGGCGTCCTTGGCGGCCCAGACCCGGGCGGTGGTGTGCAGATCCGCGACGTTGTCGGCGCGCATCCCGGGCGAGCCGAGAACGACCAGGTCCGTGGCGCGCAGTCGGGGTGCGGCGAGGCCGCACACGACGGATCCGTAGCTGTGGCAGAACACGGCGGGGGCGGGCACGCCTTCGGCGGCCAGTCCGTCCGCGAACCGGGTCAGCCGGTCGGCCCCCGTCTCGGCGAGCGAGCCCGTCGCGGCATCGATCCCGACGCCCACTGGGGTGGTGTACCCGGCCCAGGCGACGACGGCGCTCCCGCGTCCGGTGCGCGCGTACAGGGCCTTCGCCATGCCTGCCGGAGTGCCGTACACATCGTTCGTACGATCGAAGGTTCCGGCGTCGATGTCCGAACCCGGCACCACGACCGCCACATGGCGTGCGGTGATCAAGTCACCGAAGACCTCAACGACTTGGCCGCGTCCGCGCGGGTCGAAGGCGAGGATCTGCCGGTGCCCGTTCCCGGCTCCCGCTCTGGCGAGATGGGCGTACCTGGGGTCATGACTGGCGTGCAGGGAACGGGCGTTGGCCTGGTAGCGCAGTTCGACGGGTACACCGTCCAGATTGCCGACGACGAGCGGATGCCGTACGACCAGGGCCTGTTGCTGAGCGGCGGTCAACCCCCGGAAGAAACGGTGCACTTCGGCAGGCGTGGTGCTCTCAGGGTCGGGCAGCTCCCGACCCAGCGCATGATCCGAGCGCCAGGCCGCGGTGCCGGGGGGTGGCCCGGTCAGGGCCCGCTGCGCGTTTCCGGACACCCAGCCGGCAGTCCCCGCCACCACGGTGGTCGCCAGTGCGACCGCGACCAGAGTCCTTGCGTAACGGCGCATCCCGCCCTCCCTCTCCGGCTGATCCGGCTCCCGCACGCCGTTCCGCGCGACAGGGAGGAAGGTAGGAAGAGGGTGGGTCCGGGTGCGTCGGACCAGGGGGCCAAATGGGGAGTGCTACCGGGGTAGGGAGTGTAGGGGGGACTGCCGGGTGAGGGAAAACCCCCGCTGGCCCCCGCTAACCCTCGCCCGGCACCACGACCCCCGCCTCGTACGCGAAGATCACCGCCTGTGCGCGATCCCGCAGATCCAGCTTCGCCAGCACCCGCCCGATGTGCGTCTTCACCGTCTGCTCGGCCAGCACCAGCCGCCCCGCGATCTCCTGGTTGGACAGCCCCCGCGCGATCAGCTCAAGCACTTCCGTCTCGCGCGGAGTCAGCCCGTTCAGCCGCAGTGCCTGCCCGCTCCGGGTGGCCCCGGACGGCCCCTGCCGGGCGAAGTCCGCGATCAGACGCCGCGTCACGGACGGCGCCAGCAGCGCCTCACCCGCCGCGACCACCCGTACCGCCGAGATCAGATCCGCCGGCGGTGCGTCCTTCAGCAGGAAGCCGGACGCCCCGGCGCGCAGCGCCTCGTACACGTAGTCGTCCACGTCGAACGTGGTGAGCATCAGCACCTTGGGCAGGTGTACCACCCCCGCCGGAGGGTTCAGCAGCTCGCGGGCCGCCGCCAGGCCGTCCATCTCGGGCATCCGGACATCCATCAGGACCACGTCCGGGTGGATCCTCCGGCTGACGTCGATGGCCTGCCGCCCGTCCGGCGCCTCACCGACCACGTCGATGTCGCTCTGTGCCGCGAGCAGTGCCGCGAACCCCGCCCGCACCATGGCCTGGTCGTCGACGATGATCACGCGGATGGTCAAGAATCCTCCGAGGTCGGGGGCGGAACGGGAGCCAGGGGCAGCCGCGCGGCCACCCGGAAGCCGCCGTCGGGCAGCGGTCCGGTGTCCAGCGTGCCGCCCGTCAACCGTACGCGTTCGCGCATCCCGACCAGGCCGTGCCCGGTCCCGGTCGCCTCCAGCGGCGAACCAGGCTGCTCCGCCCGGTCGTTGACCACCAGCACGGTCAGGTATTCACCGTCGGACGTGACCGAAACCCGCGTCCGCGCACCCGGCGCGTGCCGGACCACGTTCGCCAGGGCCTCCTGCACGATCCGGTACGCCGACAGATCCACCGCCTGCGGTACGTCCGGCATATCGGCGGCCAGTGACAGTTCGGTCGGCAGCCCCGCCCGTACCGTCACCTCCACCAGCTGCTGCACCCGGTCGATCCCCGGCTGCGGCGCCCGCTCGCCCTCCATGTCCTCGCTGCGCAGCACCGACAGCAGCCGCCGCATCTCCGCAAGGGACTCCCGCGCGCTCGCCGCGATCGCACTGAACTCCTCGCACGCCTCCTGAGGCAGCCCGCTGATCCGGTAGGGCGCGGAATCGGCCTGGACCGTGATCACGGACATGTGGTGCGCGACCACGTCGTGCAGCTCACGGGCGATCCTGGTGCGCTCCTCCAACAGCGTCCGCTGCGCCCGTTCGGCCTCGCTGATGGTCTCCTGTTCGGTGAGCCGACGCTGTGCGTCGCCCCGTTCCCGTACCGCCGCGCCGATCACCAGGACCACCGCGCCGAGGATCACGAGCAGCAGTGCGCTGCCGTTGCTACGCTCCGGCGAGATCAGGTGCAGGATCAGGCTCGCCGCGCCCGTCGCCACCCAGACCGCGGCCAGGGTCCGCCGGGTCTCGCGCAGGGCCAGCGCGAGCAGCAGGAAGAGGTAGCCGATCAGGGTGGGCGGGGGCCACGGCCAGATCTCGTACGCGCCGACCGGATATCCGAGCAGCGCCGCCGCCCCCAGGATGTCGGCCGGGAAGACGATCCACCAGGCCTGCAAAGGCCGGTGCGCCAGCATCAGGAGCGGCACCGCCTGCGCGACGGCCAGGGCTCCCGCCAGCCCTCCGTTCACGCCGTACTGGTCGGTCAGGACATTGATCGTGACCGGGACGAAGGTCGCGACGAGGGCGATGACGACGGCGTACGGCAGCAGCCGCTGCCACCGCTTCGGTGCGTCCGCCAGGAGGGGTGTCGCGGGATGGGACGGGTGAGAGAGCCTGTGAGCAATCTCGCGCAGATTGCGCCGGGCGGCGCTCACCAGGCCGTCGACGGGCGGCGGTGGAGGTGTCTGGGGTGGCGTGGGCGGTGGGGAAGTGGACATGGCTGGACCAGCGTAGGCAGCGGGCCGTCAGGTGGCGTCATACCGGGGTTCCGGTCCACCGCAGTCGTTCTCGTACGGGAGTACTACCGTACGAACCGACCCCTGCCCCGGGCCCGCGCGGGCCGGACCGCGACCTCCGGCTCGCGCGCTCCGACTCCCAGCCCGCGCTCCGACCCCCAGCGCGCGCCCGGCGCTCCCGGCTTGCGCTTCGACTCCCGACTGCCGCCCCGCGCCCCGCCCCCCAGCGCCTACAGCTCGGCGAGCAGTTGGGCCTTCTTCGCACTGAATTCATCGTCCGTCACCAGACCCGCCTGGTGCAGCTCCCCGAGGTGCCGGATCCGCTCCGCGATGTCCGCGGGATCGCGCCGCCCCACGCCTGCCGGTACGGCGGCCGGCGCGGCGGTGGTCGGCTGCTTCCTGCGGACGGACTCCAGTACGGCCGCGGCGAACGGCAGCGACTCGTGCACCGGGCCATAGCCGAGGCCGAAGATCACTGCGGCCGGGTCCTGATCGGCCCGGGTGGGGCGGGATGCCATCTGCTGTGCGCTCTGCGCCGTGCCTGTACCGGTCCCCGTGACCGGCTCCGCAGCCATGCCGGTGCCGGTACCAGGGCCGGGCCCCGGAGCCACACCCTCCAGGCCCCTCGGCAGCAGCCGCAGATAGCCGTCGAAGGCCTCCGGCGAGCGCCACTCGACGCCGCTCAGCTCCGTCACCGGGAACGTCTGGTCGCCTGCCTTCCACTTCGCCGTGGAGGCGCCCGTCCAGAACCAGCGGAAGGAGATCCGGTCCCCGTCGAAGCTGGCCCGGCCGTCGTACGCCTTGAACCGCATCGGCGCCTCGGGGGCCGCGACCAGGAACCGGTCGGTGGACTCCGCGGCGTCGGGACCGAGCAGGGCACGCAGTTCGTCCGCGTAGTACTCGGCGAGTGTCTCGCGCTCGGCGGGGAGCACCAGCCGGTACGGATCGCAGCCGTCCTTCAGCTGCCCGGCCGCAGCCTCCAGTAACGGGTCGGCACCGGGTCTCGGCACCGCGTGCAGGACCACCGTGCCCCGCTTGCCGGGGGTCAGCGTCACCGCCGACAGCGCCGCGTGCGGGACGCGGCGCTCACGCAGGCTCTGGAAGAGCTTCGGCGTGCGTATCCCCCGTTCGAAGCGGATGAGTACGGAGTCGGTGTCGAACTCCCAGGTGGCATGAATTCCGGCCAGCACATCACCCATGTGCCTCATCGTATGCGGCATTTGCCCGCACGTCCCCCCTTGGCGTAAGTCCCGATTTGCGGCCGCCACCGGCCCGCCGCCCCGTCAGACTCTCTGGCTGCCGGTGACTTCGTCGTTGCAGGCGCTGCCGGATCTCGCACAGCTCACCGAGCCGTAGGCCCCCACACCGATCGCGGCGAAATTGCTGAGGCTCTCGGTGCCCGGCTCGAAATAGCCGCTGTGCCCGACCGCACCACCCGCCGAGACGACGCGGGCGCCGAAGCCGGGGTCGACCGGATCGGCGCCGTGCCCGAGACCGCCGAGCTCCAGGTTCGGTACGTCCGCGATCCAGTCGTCGTCGTCCCGCATCGCCCACACCCTGGCCCCGGTGCGCAGCTGCCCCGCGTTCTCCACCCGCATGCCGGGGCTGCCCGCGACCGCGATGTCGGCGACCCTGGAGGGCAGTTCATGTGCGGCGACCCCGCACAGCACCGAGCCGTAGCTGTGGCAGAACAGCGAGACCTGGGCGCCGCCGGGCAGTGCGCCCACCAGCGCCTTCAGCCGCACCGCCCCGCGCTTGGCGAGGTTTCCCAGGGCCGCGTCCATACCGACTCCGGCGGGCGTGGTGTAGTCGGCCCAGGCGATGACGGCGGTACGGGTGCCGGGCCGCGCGGCGCGTTCCGCCGCGTACAGCGACTTCGCCATGCCGACCGGGGCGGTATTCACCTTGGGGGCGGGCCGCTCCAGCGTCAGCAGGTTGGTGTCGACGCCGGGGACGATCACGGAGACCCGCTCGGCCCGGTCGAGATCACCGAACACTTCTGCGGCGCGGCCCTTTCCGGACGGGTCGAAGGCGAGGATGTGCCGACCCTCGGCGAGCATCGACTGGAAGCGGTTCATCCGGCGGAGCGCCTCGGCGCGGCCCTCGGGGGAGAGCCTCGCGTCATGCATGCGCTGCCGCTCGACCGTCCGCGCCTGAGCCAGGGCCCGCCGGTTGGCGTGGTAGCGCAGGGTGACCGGGGCGCCGTTCAGATTGCCCACGACCAAGGGGTACTTGTCGGCAAGACGGGTGCGCTGAGCGGCCGTCAGCGCGGCGAAGAACTGCGCCAGGCGGTGCGGCGACGCGTCGGCGTCCGGCAGCGCATGACCCGCTACGTGGCCCCGTGCCCAGGAGGCGAGTGCGACGGCACGTGGCTCGTCGGAGGGTGGATGACGTACAGCGGTCCAGCCAGTGGTCGCCAGCATCACGAACACAACCGCGACGGCGAGCAGCGCGCGCCATGCGGTGAGGGTGGGGGAGGAGTCGAAGGAAGTCACTTCGGCCCACATTAGGAGACGCGCGACGGCAGTCGTGAAGAGGGTGACACACATCACCCGGCTGTCGGGATTTCAAGAAGGTTCATTTCACGCTGTGTTGGTGCGACGCACGCACTCAGGCGCTCAGAGTGCCCCCGGAGCGTCGCACATGGCCATCGGGGCACGGCTGTTGTGAAGCCGGTCATGCCGCGGCACTGAGGCGTGCGGCATATCTGACGGAGTTTCCGTATCGCTAACCGAGCCCACTGCCGGTCTCCGCCCGCCAGTTCCCGGCCAGTGCCGGCCCGAGCTGGTCCAGGTACGCCTCGGTCAGTGTGCGCAACGAGTCCACGCTGATGTCCCGCCCCTGCCCCCAGAGCTGCCCGGTCACCCGCATCACCCCGCAGAACACGGCCACGGCGACCCTCGGCCGGGGGTCCGTGTTCACGTCGAGCCCCTCGCGCTCGGCGATCAGCAGCGCGATCTGGTTCTGCAGATCCATGCTGCGCCGCAGGTGGGCGGCGAGCAGCGACGGAGTCGACTCGATCATCCGGTACGTACGCATATGGAGTTCGACCGTGACGATCGCCTCGATCGCCTCACCGATGCTGTTCCAGGCACAGAGGATCGCGCTGCGCATCGCCGCGAACGGGGCTTCCGTGGCGGGACGCCGGCGCAGCTCCGAGAGGAAGCGCGACTCCACCATCTCCTGGACGGCGAAGACGGCCTGCTCTTTGCTGGCGAAGTGGCGGAAGAAGGTGCGCTGGGAGACCTCGACGGCTTCGGCGATCTCGTCGATGGTGGTCTCCTCGTACCCCTGGTTGATGAAAAGATCGAGGGCGGCGTGCAGCAGGGCGTCCCGGGTGCGTCGCTTCTTCAGTTCGCGCAGTCCGGTCGGACACACGGCCTGCTGCTCATCGGTCACTGAAGTGGTCCTCTTTCTCCTGCTTTTACCCAGCTCAGCGTACCTGTGAGCTACGTGACAGTTATCGACTTGTGAATCAGTTTGTCAACTGTCAGCGACTGACATTAATCTCCCGAGCATGACTAGTCAGACCACCGTCGAAAAGGCGTCGCGGGAGCCGCAGGACACCGTGCCCGCACCTGCCAAGGGGCTGCGCGGCCACCCCTGGCTGACGCTCTTCTCCGTGGCCATCGGCGTGATGATGGTCGCGCTCGACGGCACGATCGTCGCGATCGCCAACCCCGCCATCCAGCAGGACCTGGGAGCCTCGCTCGCCGACGTCCAGTGGATCACCAACGGCTACCTGCTCGCCCTCGCGGTCTCCCTGATCACCGCAGGCAAGCTCGGTGACCGGTTCGGCCACCGCCAGACCTTCCTCATTGGTGTCGTCGGCTTCGCCGTGGCATCCGGGGCCATCGGCCTCTCCAGCAGCGTCTCACTGGTGATCGCGTTCCGGGTGCTCCAGGGCCTCTTCGGCGCCCTGCTGATGCCCGCCGCGCTCGGCCTGCTGCGCGCCACCTTCCCGGCCGAGAAGCTGAACATGGCGATCGGCATCTGGGGCATGGTGATCGGCGCCTCGACCGCGGGCGGCCCGATCCTCGGCGGTGTGCTCGTCGAGCACGTCAGCTGGCAGTCGGTCTTCTTCATCAATGTGCCGGTCGGCGTGATCGCGCTCCTGCTGGGCCTGGTGATCCTCAAGGACCACCGCGCCGAGAACGCGCCGCGCTCCTTCGACATCGGCGGCATCGTGCTGCTGTCGGGGGCGATGTTCTGCCTGATCTGGGCGCTCATCAAGGGCGCCGAGTGGGGCTGGGGCGACTACAAGACGCTCGGCTTCCTGGGCGCGGCCCTGGCTCTGTTCGTGGGCTTCGCCTTCTCCCAGAAGAAGGTCAAGGAGCCGCTGATCCCGCTGGCGATGTTCCGGTCCGTGCCGCTGTCCGCGGGCACGGTCCTGATGGTGCTGATGGCCTTCGCCTTCATGGGCGGGCTCTTCTTCGTCACCTTCTACCTCCAGAACGTGCACGGTCTGAGCCCCGTCGACAGCGGTCTGCACCTGCTGCCGCTGACCGGGATGATGATCGTCGCCTCGCCGCTCGCGGGCGCCGCGATCACCAAGTTCGGCCCGCGGGTCCCGCTGGTCGGCGGCATGCTCTGCACGTCGGTCGCGATGTTCGGCATGTCCCAGCTCGAGGTCGGCACCAGCACCCTCACCATGTCGATCTGGTTCGGTCTGCTCGGCCTCGGCCTCGCCCCGGTGATGGTCGGCGCCACCGAAGTCATCGTCGGCAACGCCCCGATAGAGCTCTCCGGTGTCGCGGGCGGTCTGCAGCAGGCCGCCATGCAGGTCGGCGGCAGCCTCGGCACGGCGGTGCTGGGCGCGGTCATGGCCTCCCAGGTCGACTCGAAGCTGGCCGACAACTGGACGGCCGCGCAGCTTCCGCCGCTCTCGCCGGAGCAGCTGGACGCCGTTTCCTCGGCCGTCGAGGTCGGCGTACCGCCGGTGGACGGCAACACTCCGCCGGAGGTCGCGGCGAAAATCGCGGGCGTCGCCCATGACACGTTCGTGTCGGGCATGAGCACGGCATTCATGGTCGCCGGCGTCGTCGCGCTGGTCGCCGCGCTGGTCGCCACGCTCACCAAGCGCGGTGCGAATGCCGGGGCGGGCGCGGGCGTAGGTCACATCTGATCGCTCGTCGTGATGCCTCCCTGAGGCGTCAACACAGTGCGTAGAACAGCCCCGCCGGACCATTCCGGCGGGGCTTGTCGCCTATCAGGGTGGTATGGCCCGCAGCCCCTTCCCCAGTCCTTGCCCCGCAGGTCAGGGTGCGTGCAACTGATTCGCACCACCACGGGGGTCGATTTCCATGCGTACGACCGTTCTTGCCGCTGCCCTGGCCGCCACCGCCTTGGCCGCCACTGCCCTGATTCCGCAGGCCGCGGCCCAATCCGCACCCGCCCGGCCCGGGGACTGCGGAAGTGGTCAGCTCTGTCTCTGGGAGAAGCCGGACTTCACGGGCGCCCGGCAGATTCATGAGCTGTCCACCATCGACATCGAAAGCTGTGTTCCGCTGCTGGCGGGCAGCAAGGTCCAGGCGCTCGCCAACCGCACCGGCAGGCCCGTCACCACGTACCAGTCGGCGGAGTGCGCCGAGACGGGTGAGTTCGAGACCTATCCGGGCGGCGGCACCTGGGTGCCCCAGTCCCCGTACCAGGTCAGGGCCTTCAAGGTCTGGGAGAACTGATCGCAAACGCTGAAGGGCGGCGGGACCAGGAGGTCCCGTCGCCCTTCAGTCATGGTTCGTCGTTACGCGTCGCCGCCGGCCGCACCCGGGTGGGCCGCGGTCACATCCAGCAGCTCGTACCGGTCGATCGCCGTCTTCAGCAGCGAACGGTCGATCCGGCCCTCCTTCGCGAGCTCGGTGAGCACCGCGAGGACGACCGACTGCGCGTCGATGTGGAAGAACCGGCGGGCCGCACCACGGGTGTCGGCGAAGCCGAAGCCGTCCGCACCCAGCGACTGGTACGCACCGGGCACCCAGCGCGCGATCTGGTCCGGCACGGAACGCATCCAGTCCGAGACCGCCACGAACGGGCCCTCGGAGCCGGAGAGCTTCCGCGTGACGTACGGGACGCGCTGCTCATCCTCCGGGTGCAGCAGGTTGTACCGCTCCACATCCACGGCCTCGCGGCGCAGCTCGTTCCAGGAGGTCGCCGACCAGACGTCCGCCCTGACGTTCCACTCGTCGGCGAGGATCCGCTGAGCCTCGACCGCCCACGGGACTGCCACACCGGACGCCATGATCTGGGCCGGGATCTCGCCCCGCTCGGCGCTCTTGTAGCGGTAGATGCCCTTGAGGATGCCTTCGACATCCACGTTCTCGGGCTCGGCCGGGTGCTGGATCGGCTCGTTGTAGACGGTGAGGTAGTAGAAGACGTCCTCACTGTTCTCGCCGTACATCCGGCGCAGACCGTCCTTGACGATGTGCGCGATCTCGTAGCTGAAGGCCGGGTCGTACGCGACACAGCCCGGGTTGGTCGAGGCGAGCAGCTGTGAGTGGCCGTCCGCGTGCTGGAGACCCTCACCCGTCAGAGTCGTACGACCAGCGGTCGCACCCAGCACGAAGCCGCGCGCGAGCTGGTCGGCCATCTGCCAGAACTGGTCACCGGTGCGCTGGAAACCGAACATCGAGTAGAAGACGTACACCGGGATCAGCGGCTCGCCGTGCGTGGCGTACGCCGAACCCGCGGCGATCAGAGAGGCCGTGCAGCCGGCCTCGGAGATGCCGTCGTGCAGCATCTGACCGGTCGGCGACTCCTTGTACGTGAGCAGCAGATCACGGTCCACCGACTCGTACTGCTGACCGAGCGGGTTGTAGATCTTCGCGCTCGGGAAGAACGCGTCCATGCCGAAGGTGCGGTACTCGTCGGGCGCGATCAGCACGAAACGCTTGCCGATCTCCTTGTCCCGCATGAGGTCTTTCAGAATGCGGACGAACGCCATGGTCGTGGCGATCGACTGCTGACCCGAACCCTTCTTCGCGGTCGCGTACGTCTTGTCCTCGGGGAGGGGCAGAGGCTTCGCGCGCACCACACGGGTCGGGACATAGCCGCCCAGACTCTTGCGGCGGTCGTGCATGTACTGGATCTCTTCCGAGTCGCGGCCCGGGTGGTAGTAGGGCGGGTAGCCCTCGTCCAGCTGCTTGTCCGTGATCGGGATGTGCAGCCGGTCGCGGAACCGCTTGAGGTCCTCGACCGTGAGCTTCTTCATCTGGTGGGTCGCGTTGCGGCCCTCGAAGTTCGGTCCGAGCGTCCAGCCCTTGACCGTCTGCGCGAGGATCACCGTCGGCTGGCCCTTGTGGGCCTTGGCCGCCGCATAGGCCGCGTAGACCTTCTTGTGGTCGTGACCGCCGCGGCCCAGGTGCAGGATCTGGTCGTCGGTCATGTCCTTGACCATGTCGCGCAGCCGCGGGTCGTCCCCGAAGAAGTGCTCACGGATGTACGCACCGGACTCGGTGGCGTACGTCTGGAACTGGCCGTCCGGCGTGGTGTTCAGCTTGTTGACCAGGATGCCCGTGCGGTCCTGCGCCAGCAGCGGGTCCCAGGAGCGGTCCCAGACCAGCTTGATGACATTCCAGCCGGCGCCGCGGAACTGCGACTCCAGCTCCTGGATGATCTTGCCGTTGCCGCGCACCGGGCCGTCGAGGCGCTGCAGGTTGCAGTTGACCACGAAGGTCAGGTTGTCCAGGCCCTCACGGGCGGCGATGGAGAGCTGGCCGAGCGACTCGGGCTCGTCCATCTCGCCGTCGCCCAGATACGCCCACACATGCGACTGGGAGGTGTCGGCGATGCCGCGCGCCTCCATGTAGCGGTTCATCCGGGCCTGGTAGATCGCGCCGAGCGGGCCGAGGCCCATCGAGACGGTCGGGAACTCCCAGAAGTCCGGCATCAGCCGCGGGTGCGGGTAGCTGGACAGGCCGTTCGGCGCCTTCGACTTCTCCTGGCGGAAGGCGTCGAGCTGCGCCTCGCTCAGCCGGTCGAGCAGGAAGGCGCGGGCGTAGATACCCGGGGACGCGTGCCCCTGGAAGAAGATCTGGTCGCCGCCCAGACCGTCGTCCTTGCCCCGGAAGAAGTGGTTGAAGCCCACGTCGTAGAGCGAGGCCGAGGAGGCGAAGGTGGCGATGTGGCCGCCGACACCGATCCCCGGACGCTGGGCACGCGACACCATCACGGCCGCGTTCCAGCGGGTCGCGTTGAGGACCTTGCGCTCGATCTCCTCGTCGCCGGGGAAGAACGGCTCGTCCTTCGTGGCGATCGTGTTCACGTAGTCCGTGCTGCGCATCTCGGGCACGGCGACGCGCTTCTCGCGCGCACGCTCGATGAGCCGGAGCATCAGATAACGGGCCCGCTCACGGCCTCGCTCGTCGACGGCGGCGTCGAGCGAGTCGAGCCATTCCCGGGTCTCTTCGGGATCGAAGTCCGGGACCTGGCTCGGCAGGCCGCCAATGATGATCGGGTTGCGATCGGATCCGGAAGCCACGCTGTTCCTTCGCTATTAGGTGCTGCTCTACGGGGCCTGGTTATAAGGGAGGACATGCCCCCGGGATGTATGCATGTACGCCATGACCATCGTGTACCGCGGGGGCGCAAACGTCATCTCTACCGAGGGGTAACCGCCGTGTTGCGAGACATCGCGACCATGGCGCGCGGATGGGCTGTTCCAAAACGCAACCATACGCCCAACCCGTCCAAGCGTTCCCAAAGGATGCTCGACTCCGAATGGCGGACCGAAACGGCATAAGCTATGCAAGGACGTAAAGGGTGTGACGGTAGCGTCGGCCCCCGTAGGGGGCCTGCCGGCAGTGCGACGACGTGGCAGGGAACGTCACCGTTTAGGCGGTCTCGCACGCTGGGTACTTGCGCGATCCGCCGCTCCCGTGTGGACTACGGCCAAGCCCGCGCACGCGCGCGTGGCTGAAGCATTTTCCGAAACATGATCAGGAGGCAACCCGTGAGCGCGACCGCGGACCACGCGGAGGAGCGGACCAACCCGGCAGCACGCCTGGGGTTCGAGCCCGGACAGGTGGTCCAGGAGATCGGCTACGACGACGATGTCGAGCAGGAGCTCCGTGAGGGCATTGAGGCCACTATCGGCCAGGAACTCGTCGATGAGGACTACGACGACGTCGCAGACGTCGTCCTGCTGTGGTTCCGCGACGAGGACGGCGACCTTACGGACGCGCTGGTGGATGCCATTGGCCTGATCGAGGACGGCGGTACGGTCTGGCTGATGACGCCGAAGACCGGCCGTGAGGGATACGTCGAACCGAGCGACATCAACGAGGCCGCACAGACGGCCGGTCTCTCCCAGACCAAGAGCATCAATGCGGGCAAGGACTGGACGGGCAGCCGTCTGGTCACACCGAAGGCGGCCAAAGCCAGGCGCTGAACCGCATCCGCCACGCATCCGCCCTGAAGACCCCCGACGGCATGAGCCGCCGGGGGTCTTTCGTACGGCCGGGGCGCGGGGCGCCCCCGTGCGGGCTCTTCGTGGCCTGCTGCGGGGTCTGCGTAGGGTGGGAGCTACCCGGACGGACCAGCCCGGTGAACTTACGACCTCACCCACGATTGGGCGCTGCGAGGCCGCTGCCAATCGTGGGTGAGGTCGGTAGCGAAGGGACGCGTTTCATGGCGATCGAGGTCGGCACCCAGGCCCCGGACTTCGAGCTGAAGGACAACCACGGGCGGACCGTGAAGCTCTCCGACTTCCGCGGCGAGAAGAATGTCGTGCTGCTGTTCTACCCGTTCGCCTTCACCGGCGTCTGCACGAATGAGCTCTGCGCGCTCCGCGACGAGCTGCCGAAGTTCGTGAACGACGACACGCAGCTGCTCGCCGTCTCCAACGACTCCATCCACACCCTGCGCGTCTTCGCCGAGCAGGAAGGTCTCGAGTACCCGCTGGTCTCGGACTTCTGGCCGCACGGCGAGACCTCGCGTGCATACGGCGTCTTCGACGAGGAGAAGGGCTGCGCGGTGCGCGGCACCTTCATCATCGACAAGGAGGGCGTGGTGCGCTGGACCGTCGTCAACGCTCTGCCCGACGCGCGCGACCTCAACGACTACATCAAGGCGCTCGACACACTCTGATCCGGGACCGGTGGATCTGTGGGCGTCCCTGCCAAAAGCCTGCTATGGCCGGGAACCGGTCACTAGGATCCACTCGTTGAATCGGATGCCAACACAACGTGGAGGCGCCGGCGCCCGCCGGCCCCCAAGAAAACCAATGGGAGGACTCGTGGGAGTCAGCCTCAGCAAGGGCGGCAACGTCTCGCTGACCAAGGCCGCGCCCAACCTGACCGCGGTCATCGTCGGTCTGGGCTGGGACGCTCGTACCACCACCGGTGGTGACTTCGACCTCGACGCCAGCGCCCTGCTGACGAACGCCGAGGGCAAGGTCGGCAGCGACGGCAACTTCGTCTTCTTCAACAACCTCAAGAGCCCCGACGGCTCCGTCGAGCACACCGGTGACAACCTCACCGGTGAGGGCGAGGGTGACGACGAGGTCATCAAGGTGAACCTGGTCGGCGTTCCGGCCGATGTCGACAAGATCGTCTTCCCGGTCTCGATCTACGAGGCCGAGTCCCGCCAGCAGAGCTTCGGCCAGGTGCGCAACGCGTACATCCGCGTGGTCAACCAGGCCGACAACACCGAGCTGGCGCGCTACGACCTGAGCGAGGACGCCTCGACGGAGACCGCCATGGTCTTCGGCGAGCTGTACCGCAACGGGGCGGAGTGGAAGTTCCGCGCCATCGGTCAGGGTTACGCCTCGGGGCTGCGCGGCATCGCGCAGGACTTCGGCGTCAACGTCTGAGACCGAGAGCCCGACAGGCTCTGAGGAAAGGCGCGACCGGGCCGAGCCGCCGAGGCGCAGCCCGGGCCACGCCAGCATGTACCCGTCCGGCGCCGCACCCCCGTGCGGCGCCGGACGGGTACGACAGCCCGCTCCACGGTTCCAGCGGCTGCTGAACGGCTCAACGGCTCAAAAGACGGTTCATCGACTCGGGGAGGACACACCATGGGCGTCACGCTCGCCAAGGGAGGCAATGTCTCCCTCTCCAAGGCCGCACCCAACCTCACCCAGGTGCTGGTCGGGCTCGGCTGGGACGCACGATCCACCACGGGCGCCGACTTCGACCTCGACGCCAGCGCGCTGCTGTGCCAGTCGGGCCGGGTGCTCGGCGACGAATGGTTCGTGTTCTACAACAACCTCACGAGCCCCGACGGCTCCGTGGAGCACACCGGTGACAACCTCACGGGTGAGGGCGAGGGCGACGACGAGTCGGTCATCGTGAATCTCACGCAGGTGCCGGCGCACTGCGACAAGATCATTTTTCCGGTCTCGATCCATGAGGCGGACAATCGAGGGCAGACCTTCGGCCAGGTGAGCAACGCGTTCATCCGCGTGGTGAACCAGGCGGACGGTCAGGAACTCGCGCGTTACGACCTCAGCGAGGACGCCTCGACAGAAACCGCGATGATCTTCGGCGAACTCTATCGGCACAACGGCGAGTGGAAGTTCCGGGCAGTGGGACAGGGGTATGCGTCAGGACTGCGCGGGATCGCTTTAGACTTTGGGGTCAACGTTTCGTAAAGCCGCGCACGGCGCGGGGGAGCCCCTTACACACCCGGGGGAGACCCGTTACATACATACACGATGGGGTAGCCAGTGATCCTGAAAACCTTCGGCTGGTCGTTCGCGATTACCGCGCTCGGCCTGGTCGCAGCTCTGATCTACGGGGGGTGGGAAGCCTTCGGAGTAGTTGCGATCCTTTCCATCCTGGAGATCTCGCTGTCCTTCGACAATGCGGTGGTCAACGCCGGAATCCTGAAGAAGATGAATGCCTTCTGGCAGAAGATCTTCCTCACAATCGGTGTGCTCATCGCGGTCTTCGGTATGCGGCTGGTGTTCCCCGTCGTGATCGTGGCCATCACCGCCAAGATCGGCCCGATCGAAGCACTCGATCTTTCGTTCAACCAGCCCGAGCGCTACCAGCAACTGGTCACGGACGCCCACCCGGCGATTGCCGCCTTCGGTGGAATGTTCCTGCTGATGATCTTCCTCGACTTCATTTTCGAGGACCGTGACATCCAGTGGCTGCGCTGGATCGAGCGCCCGCTCGCCAAGCTCGGCAAGGTCGACATGCTCTCGGTCTGCATCGCGCTGATCGTGCTGCTGATCGCATCCATGACTGTTGCGACGAACGCGCACCAGCACGGCGGCGGCCACGCGGACAAGGCGGAGACCGTCCTGCTCGCCGGAGTCGCAGGTCTGATCACATACCTGATCGTCGGTGGTCTCTCCGGCTTCTTCGAGAACAAGCTGGAGGAAGAGGAGGAGCGGGAGCACGAGGCCGAGGAGGAGGCCAGGAAGAGCGGCAAGAAGATCTCCGCGGTCGCACTCTCCGGCAAGGCCGCGTTCTTCATGTTCCTCTACCTGGAAGTGCTCGACGCGTCCTTCTCGTTCGACGGTGTCATCGGCGCCTTCGCCATCACCAACGAGATCGTGCTGATGGCCCTCGGCCTCGGTATCGGCGCCATGTACGTCCGGTCGCTCACGGTCTACCTGGTCCGTCAGGGCACCCTCGACGACTACGTCTACCTGGAGCACGGCGCCCACTACGCCATCGGCGCACTGGCCGTCATCCTGCTCGTCACCATCCAGTACGAGATCCCCGAGCTCATCACCGGCGGCGTCGGCGTCGCGCTGATCGCCTGCTCCTTCTGGTCCTCGGTCCGGCGCAACAAGGCGCTGGAGGCCGCAAGCGGGGGCGACGACAAGAGTTCCAGGGCAGAAGTCCCGTCCGGGGTGTGACCGGGTAGGGATTGAGGAACGCTCTCAGCGGGGCGGTCCGTACGGCGACGGTCTCCGGGAACACCCGGACCCGGCCCTGCGGCCGCCCCGCAGTGATGTGTGCGGGGCCGGTGCATTACCGATACGTGTGGGGGTTGGGGATGGCGTTCTGGGACAGCCTGTGGCCGAGGCGGGAGGCGCACTTCGAGTCGGGCAACGCGTCGACCAGCTCCATCGTGCTCTCCAGGCGGCATGCCACGGTCTCGCTGACCAAGCAGGGTGCGACGACCGGCAATCTGCGGGTCAACCTCTCCTGGCGGATGCGTACATCCGACATCGAGGGCAGGTCGCGGCAGAGCGGCCGGCTGCTGCGCCCCATGCAGCTCTTCCAGCCCGATGAGGTGCAGGCGCACACCCAGGGCATGGTCAATGTCGACCTGGACCTGGGCTGCATGTACGAGCTGAAGGACGGCACCAAGGGCGTGGTCCAGCCGCTGGGCAACCTCATCGGCGACCTGAACGGGCCGCCGTACATCCGGCTCAGCGGGGACGACCGCTTCGGGGCACCGTCGGGCGAGACCGTCTACGTCAATCTCGACCAGCGCGACCAGATCAAGCGGCTGCTGTTCTTCGTCTACATCTACGACCAGACGCCGGCCTTCGACCGTACGCACGCCAAGGTGACGCTCTACCCGGGCAACGGACCGCGGATCGAGATCGAACTCGACGAGCGGGCCCCGCAGGCCCGCTCCTGCGCCGTGTTCACGGTGGAGAACGTCAAGGACGAGCTGATCGTGCGGCGCGAGGTGAAGTTCGTGTACGGGTTCCAGTCGGAGCTGGACCGGCTGTACGGCTGGGGATTGCAGTGGGGACGGGGCTACAAGTCCCGGACCTGAGCTGACGCCGGACGGGCCGCGGTTTCAGGGGACACCTCAGGGCCGTCCCGGGGCCGCGTCCCACGGCCGTCTCAGGGCCGTGTCAGGACCGTACGAACTGCGGTCCCTGCGGTGGCAGCATGAAATTCGGGTCGGGGGCGGGCGCCGCGGCCGCGGCAGGCTGCGGATAGCCGTAGGTGGGCTGGCCGACGGCAGGCTGCGGATACCCGTACGCGGGCTGCGGAGCCGGCTGCGCCACTGCGGGCTGCGGGTAGCCGTAGGCGGGCTGCTGGTGCTGGACCGTGGCCTGCAGGTCGGGGCCGGGGGCCGGCGCAGGTGGGAACGCGGGCGCCGCCACGGGGGAGGGTTCCGGCACGGGCGAGGGGGCCGGGTCGGGCGAGGGGGCCGGGTCGAGCTCCGCCGCGGCCTCCGCCTCGTCGACCGAGATGCCGAACGCGGTCGCCAGACCTACCAGACCGGTCGGATAGCCCTGTCCCACGGCTCGGAATTTCCAGCCATCGCCGCGCCGGTAGAGCTCGCCGCAGATGATCGCCGTCTCCTCGCCGGTCTCCGGCCGCACATCGAAGACGGCGAGCGGGTCCCCGTCCGCTGAGGCCGCGTCGTACAGCAGGACGCGAAGATCACGCACCTGGTCGAATGCGGCTTCGTCGGAGGACGCGGCGATGACCACCTGTTCGACCGAGGGGTCGAGCGTGTTGAGGTCGGCCTCGATGGTGTCCGTGAGCCCCTCGGGCACACTGCGCTTCGGCAGCCGTCGCACCAGACCGGAGGGGTGGCGGGGCTGGTTGTAGAAGACGAAGTCCGTGTCGGAGCGCACACGGCCACCGGCTCCGAGCAGCAGTGCCGAGGCGTCCACATCCGGAACTCCGGTGCCCGGGGTCCAGCGGAGCACGGCCCGTACGGTCATGGCGTCCAGAGGGACGTTCGAGCCCTTCACCATCGCGTGCGTCATGCCCGTCATCCTGCCTGCTGGCTGCCTGTGCGGACAATGCTGGGGTCGCACCGGATGTCTCGGCAGTGCGTCGGAACCACGTCGTCCGCGGTAGGCGCACCCGTCGGGAAATGGACGAGTTACCCGGAATTCACGCACGTAGGGAACTCTTGACACCCGTCCGTACGTACTATTACCGGCCATGCTTTGTCCAGACGATTAGGCAGTTCGGGGGAATCAAATGCGTCATTTCGGGCATATTGCGCCCGCTGCGAGAGAGGGTCTGTTCTTCCAGGAGCCGTGCGAATTCGGCGCGGACTCGTCGGCCCGCATGCTTTCGGCCGCCCTGGGAGCGACCCTGTACAGCCCTGCCACCAGGCCGAGGCTTGCTGACGACGTCATCAAGCAGGCCGGGCGCGGTGTCGTCTCGATGGTGCTGTGCCTGGAGGATTCGATCGACGACTCCGAGGTGGTCGGCGCCGAGGAGAACCTGGTCAGGCAGTTCGCCGAGCTCGACGCGCGCGGCGTCGAGGTGCCCCTGCTCTTCATCCGGGTCCGGGAACCGGGTCAGGTGACGGACCTGGTGAGCCGGCTCGGCCACACCGTCCGATTGTTGTCCGGTTTTGTACTTCCGAAGTTCACCGAAGAGCGTGGCGTGCCCTTCATGGAAGCGCTCACCAACGCCGAAAAGGCGTGTGGGCGGCGCCTGTTCGCGATGCCCGTTCTCGAATCGCCCGAGCTGCTGCATCTGGAGACCCGCAGGGAAGCACTCCGGGGAATCGCGCGCACCGTCAACAAGTACCGCGAGCGGGTGCTCGCACTGCGGCTCGGCGTCACCGACTTCTGCTCGGCCTACGGGCTCCGCAGGGCGCCCGACATGACGGCGTACGACGTACAGATCGTCGGCGCCGTCATAGCCGACGTGGTCAACGCGCTGGGCCGGGCGGACGGTACGGGCTTCACGATCAGCGGACCGGTGTGGGAATACTTCCGGCTCCAGGAGCGCATGTTCAAACCGCAGCTGCGCCGCAGCCCCTTCCTGGCGGGCCGGGCCGAGGGACTGCGTACGGCGCTGATCGAGCACGACCTGGACGGCCTGCTGCGCGAGATCGAGCTCGACCGGGCCAACGGTCTGCTCGGCAAGACCTGCATCCACCCGTCGCATGTCGCACCCGTGCATGCACTGTCCGTGGTCAGTCATGAGGAGTTCAGCGACGCACAGGACATCCTGCGGCCGGAACGCGGTGGCGGCGGCGTCATGCGCTCCGCGTACACGAACAAGATGAATGAAGTGAAGCCGCACCGCGCCTGGGCCGAGCGGACCCTGCAGCGGGCCGAGGTCTTCGGCGTGGCGAGGGAAGACATCGGCTTCGTGGAGCTGCTGGCCGCAGGCCTCGCGGAATGAACGGGCCTCGCGGAATGAACGGGCCTCGCGGAACGAGCGGGCCTCGTGGAACGAGCGTGGCTCGATGAGCGAGCGCGCGGCAAGGGAAGAGACGGCGAACGTGGTGTGGTCGGGGAGCTGGGTGGCGGAGCGACTGGGCGTCCAGCTTGTCGGCGACGGGAAACCCGACGGTGACAGGGAGCTGAGGGAGCTGCTGGGCATCGCCCTGCGCCGCAACCCCAAGCGGGCTCATCTGCTCGTGTCGAACGTGCTGGGCAAGCATGTGCCGCAGAAGCCTTCCGTGGTGTACGGCGTCGGATTCGAGCTCGGCCGCCGGGTGCGCGAACTCCTCGGTGACGCCGAGGCGCGCCGGGCGGTCGTGCTCGGTTACGCGGAAACGGCTACCGCTCTCGGCCACGCGGTTGCCGACGGGCTCGGCGTGGTGCCGTACCTCCATTCGACGCGCCGCCCCGTCGAGGGCGTGGAGCGAGCGGGCGGCTTCGAGGAGTCGCACTCACACGCCACCTCGCATCTGCTGCTTCCGGAGGACCCGAACCTGCTGGCGGGCGGGCGCGCCCCGGCGGACGCCGGGCGGGGTGGCCGTGCGGCTCCGGCCGACGTCCCTTCCGGTGCGCCGCTGGTGCTGGTGGACGACGAATTCTCCACGGGCAACACCGTGCTCAACACCATCCGCGCGCTGCATGAGCGATACCCGCGGAGCCGGTACGTCGTCGTCGCCCTGGTGGACATGCGGTCGCCGGCCGACCACGGACGGCTGACCGAGTTCGCCGCGGAGATCGGCGCGCGCGTCGACCTGGTGGCGAGGGGCTCTGGCACGGTCGCCCTCCCGGAGGGCGTCCTGGAGAAGGGCCAGGCACTGGTCGCCGCGCATGAGGAGGCCGTCTCCGCCACCGCGGAAGCGGCCAGCTCCGCCACCACGGAAGCAGCCGGCTCCGCCACTGCGGAAGCGGCTGCCGAGCCGAGGCGCCGACCGTGCACCCGGGTGGACCTCCAGTGGCCCGCCGGTGTGCCCGACGGCGGGCGGCACGGCTTCACCCCCGCCCACCGGGCCGCCCTTGAACCGGTCCTCCCGGCCATGGCCGCACGTATCGCCGCGTCACTGGGCGATGCCCGCCGCGTACTGATCCTCGGCTTCGAGGAGTTGATGTACGCCCCGCTGCGCCTGGGCACGGCCCTGGAGGCCCACACCGACGCCGAGGTGCGCTACTCGACGACCACGCGTTCCCCCGTCCTCGCCGTGGACGACCCCGGCTATGCGATACGCAGCCGACTGGTCTTCCCGGCCCACGACAACCCGGCCGACGGGCCCGGTGACCGGTACGCGTACAACGTCGCGGGCGCCGGTTTCGACGCCGTGGTCGTGACCGTCGACTCCACCGCCGACACCTGCGAACTCCACGCCCCTGACGGTCTGTTGGCACAGCTTGCCGCGCACACCGACCACGTCCTGCTCGCGGTCGTCCCGTCGTACGTCCCCTCCGGCATCCCGTCGGGCCTCCCCTCGTACGTCTCCGAACGGCAGGAACCCCCCATGCTGCCCGAGCCCCTCCGCGGCCCCGCCTTCTCCTCCTACGCACCCGACGAAGTCGGCTGGCTGCTCCAGGACCTCTCGGACACCGAACTGGAGGCGCCCACCGAGGAGCGCGAGGAGGCCATACAGAGCGGTGGCGCGCACTACGCCGAGTCGCTCCCCGTCGAATACCAGCCGTCCGCCCGGTACCAGAACCTGTTCAAGGCGGCGCTGGACCTGTCGGCCGCCCGCGTCGCCCGCGCCGTCGGCACCGTCACCGAGACGGTCCTCGCCGAGTTCCCCCACAGCCGAAAGCGTGGGGGAGCCCCCTCCCCTCGACCCGTACTGGTCTCGCTCGCCAGGGCGGGCACCCCCGTCGGCGTACTCATGCGCCGCTGGGCCCGGCACCGGCACGGGCTCGATCTGCCGCACTACGCCGTCTCCATCGTGCGGGGCCGCGGCATCGACGCCAACGCCCTGCGCTGGCTGGCCGCCCACCACGATCCGGCGGACGTCGTCTTCGTCGACGGCTGGACGGGCAAGGGGGCGATCACCCGTGAACTGTCCGCGGCGCTCGCCGGGTTCGACGGATTCAACCCCGAGATCGCGGTCCTGGCCGACCCGGGCGGCTGCGTCCGCACCTATGGCACCCGCGAGGACTTCCTCATTCCGTCCGCCTGCCTCAACTCCACCGTGTCCGGGCTGATTTCGCGTACCGTCCTGCGCTCCGACCTGGTCGGCCCCGACGATTTCCACGGCGCGAAGTTCTACCGGGAGCTTGCGGACACCGATGTGTCCGGCCACTTCCTCGACACCGTCTCCGCCCACTTCGACGAGGTCGTCGATGCCGTGGACGCCGAGGTCAAGGAGCTGCTCGCGGCTGACCGCGCGCCCACCTGGGAGGGCTGGGCCGCGGTGGAACGCATCAGCGAGGAGTACGGCATCCACGATGTGAACCTGGTCAAGCCGGGCGTCGGCGAGACGACCCGGGTACTGCTGCGCCGCGTCCCGTGGAAGATCCTCGCCAAGCGCGGCGCGGGAGCCGACCTCGAGCACATCCGTCTGCTGGCCGAGCAGCGAGGCGTACCGGTCGTGGAGGTCGATGAACTCCCGTACACCAGCGTCGGGTTGATCCACCCGAAGTACACCAGAGGTGCGACGGGCGCGGATGGCAAGGCGGTGGAGTCGAAGTGACCACCCCGGCCACCATGACCACCCCCACCACCCCCACCGCCCCGACCGCCCCCGTGACGCTGGTCGCCAGCGACCTCGACCGCACCCTGATCTACTCGACAGCGGCGCTCCAGCTCCCCATGCCGGACGCAGAGGCCCCCCGGCTGCTCTGCGTAGAGGTGTACGACCACAAGCCGCTCTCCTATCTGACCGAGACGGCCGCGGCACTGCTCGACGAACTCGCCCGTTCCACCGTCTTCGTCCCGACGACCACCCGTACCCGCGAGCAGTACGGGCGCATCCATCTCCCCGGTCCCGCACCGCGGTTCGCGATCTGCGCCAACGGGGGACACCTACTCGTCGACGGCGAATCCGACCCGGACTGGCAGAAGCAGGTGTCCCGCAGGCTCGCCGACGAATGCGCCTCGCTCGCCGAGGTCCGCGCCCATCTCCTGGCCGCGGCCGACCCCGCCTGGCTGCTCAAGGAACGGGTCGCCGAGGACCTCTTCGCCTATCTCGTCGTCGAACGCGCGCTGCTGCCCGAGGGCTGGGTCAAGGAACTGGGGGAGTGGGCGGAGCCCCGCGGCTGGACGGTCTCCCTCCAGGGCCGCAAAATCTACGCCGTGCCGGGCCCGCTCACCAAGAGCGCCGCCATGAACGAGGTCGCCCGACGCACCGGCGCCACGCTCATGCTCGCCGCCGGTGACAGCCTCCTCGACGCCGACCTGCTCCTCGCCGCCGACCGCGCCTGGCGCCCGGCCCACGGCGAACTCGCCGACACCGGCTGGAACGCCCCGCACATCGACGTGACGGCAGAGCACGGTGTGGCCGCGGGCGAGGCGATCCTGCGGCACTTCCTCCGGGCCTCGGGCCCGGAGCGCGGGGCATTCTGATACCGGATCACCGACTCGCGCCCGATGCGCGCGAAACCGGCCACGACAAGCGACTACAGTCACCGCGTTCCCGCCCGTCCCGCAGCATGCGGGGACGGGACGGCACGGGCTCGGCGGGACCAACGAGGAGCATGCGATGGCCAAGGGCAACGAAACCAAGATCACGGACGAGCTGTACGCGTACATGCTGGCGCACAATCCACCGCTCGACGCGGTGCAGCGCGAGCTCGTCGAGACCACGTACGCACGCCTGCCCGAGCACGCCGGCATGCAGTCCGCCGAGGAACAGGGACCGCTGCTCGCCTTCCTCGTCCGGCTGACTGGCGCCCGGCACATCGTGGAGGTCGGGACATTCACCGGCTTCTCCGCCCTGTCGATGGCACAGGCACTGCCCGCCGACGGGCGGCTGATCGCCTGCGACATCTCGGAGGAGTGGACCGCCTACGGCCGGGAGGCATGGCAGAAGGCCGGCGTCGCCGACCGGATCGAACTCCGCATCGCCCCCGCGCTCAACACGCTGCGGGCGATGCCGACCGAGCCGCACATCGACCTCGCCTATCTGGACGCGGACAAGGGCAACTACATCCCGTACTGGGAGGAATTGGTGCCCCGGATGCGGCCGGGCGGTCTCATCGTCACGGACAATGTGCTCTTCCACGGCGAGGTGACCGATCCGCAGGCGACCGGCGCAGCGGCGGCGATCAAGGAATTCAACGACCATGTGGGCGCCGATCCGCGGATGGACAGCGTGCTGCTCACCGTGTCGGACGGGCTGACGCTCTCCCGTAAGAGGCTGTCGAGTGACCTCTGACCTCTGACCTCTGATCGGGCGGCCCCGCCCTGGCACAGAGGCCATTCGACAGCCACTGAGCGGTAGGAGCCGCAGGCCGCGACTCCCGTTGCCCGATCTCAGCCGCAACAACCTCCGCCGCAGCAGCCGCCCCCGCCTCCACCGCCGGCCGACGGGGCGGCGGGCGCGGACTTGGCCGACGAGCCGCCCACGGCCACGGTGGAGAGAAGCTTCACGGTGTCGGCGTGCCCGGCGGGGCAGGAGGCCGGGTCCGAGGACTGAGCCATCGGGCGGCTCAGTTCGAACGTGTCTCCGCAGGAGCGGCAGCGGTACTCGTAACGAGGCATGGCCCCAGGCTATCCGGCGTCGCCCCAAGGGAGACAGACACGAAGGGCCCCGGGCGGTACGAGACGAAGCACGGGTTACGGGCGGCGGATGACCGGCATCGGCTTCGTCGTCGCCTTCCGGCCCATCCGCATCTCCCGCTCGGCCTCCTCGGGGTGACGCGCTCGCCAATACGGGTTCTCGTGGGGAAGGCCGCCGCTGACCCGCCCGTACATGCCGAAGACCATCAGCATCAGACCGACCACGAAGCTGAACAGTACGTTCTGGATGTGGAAGGCGAGGAAGTTGTAGGCGGATTCGAGCAGCGCGAGATTGATGAAGCCGCTGAGGATGAAGGCGATGCCCAGAATCATGTTGAGCGTCGAGGCGAAGTTGCCGCCGATCACCATCCCGATGAAGAGCAGCAGGCCGACGCAGATGGACAGGACGCTGAGGGCACCGTTCGTGTTGAGGCCCGCGACGGTGGCACCGCCGGTGCTGAAGAAGCCGATCTCGTGGATCAGCCCCAGGATTCCGAAGGTGAGCAGCACCAGCCCCATCAGCCCCGCCCCGACCCGGTAGACGCGGTTGAGCCGATGATCTACAGGCAGGTGCTTGTCGAGCTGGGTGGCCCTGCGTCGGCGGTTCTGTCGTCCGGCAGCGTGCGGTACATGGCTGGCCATGTCGGCCTCCTTCGCGCGTACTACCAGGATCCGCCCACGGGGATGCTGTTGCACATCAGAAGGGCCAAAGGGCCCGAACCCGGCGTATCGGAGTCCGGCACGTCAACCGGCACGTCAAAAGAGCCGTCGCCGTCCGCCGCACATCACCGGCCGGCCCCGCGCTCTTCACGGATCTCGGAGACCACCCGGGCAGCCGTCTGCCGTACCGCTTCGGTCTCGGTCAGAATGTGCCAGTAGTCGGGGTGGCGTCCCTCCAGACCGGCGATGGCGCGCTCCAGCCGGGCCACGGCATCGTCCAGCGGACGGGCGTGACGCGGTTCGGGCGTGTTGCGCCCGGCCATGGCCAGGCGCTGGGCGTCCCGGATCGCGAACCGGGTCCGTTGGATCTCCCGCTGCGGGTCCTCGGCCACGTCGTTCAGCCGGTGCAGCCGGTCGCCGGCCGCGGACACCGCCTCGTCCGCGGCGTTCAGCAGGGCGCGCACCGTGCTCAGCCGGGAGGTCGCATCGGCCCACCGCTGTTCGTCCCGCGCCTCGGCGGCTTCCTTCAGCTTCTCCTCGGCCTGCCGTACGTTGGCCACAGCCTGCTCCGGCACCGGCTGTAGGTCCTGCCAGCACGCCGCGGAGAACCGCCTCCGCAGCTCGCTCAGCACCGGCTCCACGGAGCCCGCTCGGGTCGTCAACGCCTGGGCGCGAGTACGCAGTGACACCAGCCGATGATCGATCTCGGCGGCCCGCGCGGGCAGCTGGGCCGCCTCGGCCCGTACCGCCTCGGCATCGCGCAGCACCCGATCGGCACGCTGCAGGGTCTCCGGAACACCGTGCCGGCCGGCGCCCTGGTTGAGCTTGGTCAGCTCGGGAGCGAGGGCCGCCAGCCGCGCGGCGAGGTCGTCCGCCCGCAGTCCGGACGCCCGCACCGCATCGAGAGCATTGCTCGCACCGAGGAGCGCCTGCCGGGCCCGTTCCACGGCGGGCGCGAGCCGGGCGAGCTGTGTCTCCGCGTTGCCCAGCAGCGGCCCGAGTCCCTGCGCGAACCGGTCCAGTTCGTCCTTGACCCGTACCAGTTCGTCCTTGGCCGTGCTCAGCTCGGTCCTGGCACGGGCCGCGACTGCAGGCTCCAGATCGTCCCGGTCCAGGTCATGGGCGTCGACTGCGGTGATGTACCTATGACTGGCTTCATCGATCCGCCGCCCGAGAGCAGCGAAGTCATCCATGGCCTTGCGCGCACCGGGCGAGCTGTCCACCGCGGTGATCGTCTCGATCGAGATCCGTAGATCGCGCTGAGCCGTGTCCAGTTCGTAGAAGGCGGCAGCAGCGGCGTCCTTCGCGGCCTGCGCATCGGCGCGCTGACTCTCCCCGCGCCCGCCGAACCAGCGCCTCGTACCGCCACCGGCGAACGAGGCCGGCAGCGCGGCGGCGAGCACCGGCACCGGCAGCAGCATCAGCACGAGAACGTCCCCGATGCCCCTGACCCCCCTGGCGCCCCTGACACCGACACCCCTGACACCCCTGACGGCGGAACTCCCACCCGCTCTCGCCTGCGGCCGCGCGTGTGTCGCCGTCACATCCCTCTCCCGTGCCGTTCCGCCCTGCCCGGTACATTCTCCCACCAGGTAGGGACGAACACACGGGCCGGTTAGTTCACGCTTCGGACCGTGACTTGGCCGTTGTCGCTCCGGGCCTTCACCATGTGGCTGCTGTCGTCGCTGCGCGGCGCGTCCACCGAGACGCGTCCGTTGTGGGCGACGGCGTCCACCGCATACCTCACGGAGCCGCCGGGCAGATCGATGGTGATCTCTCCGTTGTCGCTCATGGTGTCCACGCGATCCGGCACGGAGGCGAACCCCAGCCGGATCGCGCCGTTGCCGGACCGCGCCGATACGGAATTGGCCGAGATCCCTTCGGCGACGATGTCACCGTTGTCGCTCCCCAGCCTGAGCGGCCCGCTGGAGTCCCGGACGGTCATCTTTCCGTTGCCGGCGTGGAGTGTAAGGGGACCGTCGAAGCCGGATGCGACGACCTGCCCGTTGCCCCCTTTGACGACCACCGCCACCCCGCGCGGCACCTTCACCTGGTGCTGCGAGGCACAGTTACTGATCACCGCGCTGCACTTCACCTGAAGCGTGAGCGTGTCGTCCTGCATCTTCCACTTGGGATCGGGCCCGTCCCCGAGAACCACCCAGCCGTCGACACGACGAGTCACCTCGACTTTCCGTACATCGGCCGGTACGAGCTCCAGAGACGTCTGGCTGGAGTAGATGGTCAGCGTCTTCCCACTGAGTGCGAACGACTTTTGCTCGGCGGGTGCGTCGCCCGGATCCGTACTGCCGCAGCCGGTGAGGGCAAGACCGAGAAGCACGGCCCCACCGGACGCGAGGAGAGTGCGGGTACGGAGTGCCACGGTGATCTTTCCTCCAGGTAGTACGGCCGGCGGTCCCGACGGTCTGGGCCTCACCGTATGTACGCGGGCCCGCTCGGCTGAATCCGGACGGCTACCGTATGCGGGGTGGGGATATCCCCCGGACGACGCCGCGGCCGCCCGGGCCGCGACGTGGTCCCTGTCGCCTCGTTCACTGCCCGTCCGGGCAACCGTTTGTGACCACGGGCCGTAGTCCATGTACGCTGTTGCCTTATCCACGGGTGCGTAGCTCAGGGGTAGAGCGCTGCTCTTACAAAGCAGATGTCGGCGGTTCGAAACCGTCCGCGCCCACCAGTTTGACCAGCACAACAAGATAAGAAGTCCCAGGTCAGAGCGCATCCGACCTGGGCCTCTTTGCGTTTTGGTGCAGGTTGGCTACAGCTCTGCACACTCTGACTGCACCATCAGTGCTACGCCCCGTCTCCTAAGGATCCCCTAAACGATCTTGGATAGGTGCAGGTCAGAGAACGGAATCCAGGAATACGGAAGCGGCCCGACCCCTAAGCTAACTAAGCCAAGGGGATCGGGCCGCTTCTGCGTGCCGACCACGGACCTGGTGGCCGCCGCCGACCATCTGATCGCGCTGAAGGCCAAGCGCCTCGCCGCCAGTTGCGCGAGCAATGCTCAGTACTTGTGGATCACTCCTGACGGAAGGGAGGCGTACCTTCCCGATGGATCGATTGATAGGTCATCGAGCAAGGCCGACGTTGCCGCGTCGGTCGGGAGGGCACGCCCGTGCTTGCGGTAGTCAACGAGGACGGCACCACGCCAAGCGGCAGTTCGCTGCTGGATGAGATCGTCCGGGAAGGCGCGCGGCGGATGCTGGCCGCGGCACTGGAGGCCGAAGTCAATGCCTACATAGCCGAGTTGGCCGATGAGCGCGGCGACAGGGGGCACCGCCTGGTGGTCCGCAACGGCTATCACCAGCCGCGGCAGGTCACCACAGCGGCCGGCGTGGTCGAGGTGAAGGTGCCGCGGGTGAATGACAAGCGCGTCGACGAGGCCACGGGCGAGCGCAAGCGGTTCTCGTCTGCGATCCTGCCACCGTGGTGCCGCAAGTCGCCGAAAATCAGTGAGGTGCTGCCCCTGCTCTACCTGCATGGCCTGTCCTCCGGCGACTTCGTGCCTGCCCTGGAGCAGTTCCTCGGCTCCTCCGCCGGGCTTTCCCCGGCCACGGTCACCCGGCTCACGCAGCAGTGGCAGGCCGACCACGCCGCCTTCATGGACCGCGAACTCGCGGAGGTCGACTACGTGTACGTGTGGGCCGACGGCATCCACCTCAACGTCCGCCTGGAAGAGGCCAAAGCCTGTGTCCTGGTGCTCATCGGGGTCCGTGCCGACGGCTCCAAGGAACTTGTCGCCCTCAAGGACGGCTACCGCGAGTCGGGTGAATCGTGGGCTGACCTGCTGCGTGACTGCTCCCGCCGGGGCATGCGCGCCCCGGTCCTGGCGGTCGGCGACGGCGCCCTGGGCTTTTGGAAGGCGCTGGCCGAGGTGTTCCCCGACACCCGTGAGCAGAGGTGCTGGGTTCACAAAACAGCCAATGTCCTGGACTCCATGCCGAAGTCCGCGCAGCCCGGCGCCAAGAAGGCGATCCAGGACATCTACAACGCCGAGGACCGCGACCACGCCGAGGCGGCGATCACCACGTTCGCCAAGCTCTACGGCGCGAAGTTCCCCAAGGCGGTCAAGAAGATCACCGATGACCGGGACCAGCTGCTGGCGTTCTACGACTTCCCGGCCGAGCACTGGATCCACCTGCGGACCACGAACCCCATCGAGTCGACCTTCTCCACCGTCCGGCTGCGAACCAAGGTCACCCGCGGCGCCGGCTCCCGCACCGCGGCCCTGGCCATGGTCTTCAAACTCGTCGAGTCCGCCCAGCAACGGTGGCGGGCCGTGAACGCGCCCCACCTCGTCGCCCTCGTCCGCGCCGGAGCCCGCTTCGAACGCGGCCACCTCATCGAACGCTCGGCGCGGGCGGCATGACTCGGAAAGGAAGCGTGTCCGCGATGGCATCACACAGCCGACAGGTCCTGCTCGACCTCGTCCGGTGGAACGGCCGGATCAACGACCTGATCGCAGCGGCCCGCATGATCCCGGAGGGTGAGCTTCCCGCAGTGGTGCTGGACCGCGCGAGTGCCCAGGCCGCTCTGCGCAAGGTGCTCGCCGGAGAAGCATTTCCCGGCGACCTCACTGCGTGGACCGAGGAACTGCACATGCGCGAAGACATCGACATCGAGCCGGGACATGAAGACCTGCTGACCCAGTTCCTCTTCGAGATGTCGACACCCGAACTCTTCGAGCCGATCACCCACGAACTTTGCAGCCGGTGGCTCGACGAACTACGCGCAACCGCATAGCCGCCCACCAGTCGACCATCCACAGGTGTTGACAATTACTCCAGTTGTGCCGAACTTCAGCTGGTGGTGTCGGTCGGTTGAGGGAGACGGCGCTGGATTAGTACGCATCTCATCCCAGGCTTTACGGGTGTTGCCAGCCGCTTGCTTTCCGAGCTCACGCCATCCATCGACCGCATCCTTGGTCGCGTACTTGACGTCAAACTCGTCGCGACCAGGCGGAGGCGCGACCGAGTCCCCCTCTTTGGCGTCACTCGGCAGGTACCTCACTCAGCGTCGACGGCCGGCGGCTCCACAGGTCCAAAGTCACCCTCCAAAGGCTCAAGCAGCTTCGCGCGAAGCTCGGGGTCGGAGTAGATCTCCGCCGTAGATTTCCACGAAGCAATGACGGGAGCCAGAGGGGTGACGGTTCCCAGGTCCGAGGCGGCACGCGCCGTGTCCATGAACTCGACCAGGAACTCTCGCACGGCCCTATCGGGCAGGAAGCGCACCCAGGGGAACGCCTCAGGGAAGACCCTGGTCAGCATGTCCACCGCCTTGGGGTCGATCTTCATGAGTGCCACAAACATGCGCGTCGTCGAGTCAACGACTTCCGTGGCCTCGGCAGCGCGAGCCGCCGTGGTCAGGTACAAGTCTTCGTCGTCCCTGCGGTGCAGGGTGATGCCCTTCCGGGGGGTGCCCTGCATGCGGGCGACAGTGTCCTTCGGCTTCTGGATCAGCTCCGAGAAGTTCGCTTCTACAGGGATCGCTGTCATAAGTTAGAAGCTACTTCAAAGGTCGCTTTCTGTCCACAGGTGAACGCTTCGCGGGGGAGCGCTTCAAGCCTTGCTGTAGCCCAAGGCTGGGGGCTTCTCTGCGCAGGCTCAGCGGTACTCGGCGCGCGCCTTCACCAGCTGCGCGTGGACAGTCCGCAACTGGTCGACCCGCTCGGCTAGCGTGCCGATCACCGTCTCCAGCCCATCCGGGTCCAGGCCCTCGATCCACGAGTCCTGCATGACCTCGATAGAAACGTGCGGAAGTCGGTACGCGATCGTCGTCGAGAACGGCATAACGTTCAGCGTCGAACTGAGGACCCGCACGAACTCCGGGGCGTCCACCTCGGCGCTGTGATCCGCGGTGCAGCTCAGCATGCACGTCACCTGCTCCGGCTGGCCCGTCAGGCGGTTCACGAAGCAGCGTGCCTTCGCGCGGCCAGTCACGACTCCGGCATCTACGGAGCGGATCTGTTCAACTCCCAAGTCAAGCCCAAAAGTTGTGACCAGATGTCCGATCGTTTCGACTGGGTCGGCTTTGGTCCGGTCGGGGTGTCCGGGTGTGGTCACGGCCGCTCGACACCGCGGATGCGGGCCCGCTTGGGCCGTAGAGCACCGACACCGACACCGGTCTCGGCGCCAACCACCCCCTTCGTACGTGTAGTTGCTCCAGCGCCGAGGTCGTTGAGATGTGCCGACGGGGCGACCGCTCGGTCGCCCCGTCGGGACTTCGATCTTCGGCGACACCCGAGCTCGAAGCCCAGACCGGTGATGCACCGACCGCATCTCACGCGGCATCCAGCGCATCACCGGCCAACTCCTCACCGGTTCACTCATCGCCTCCGACCTAGACGGAGCGTCGGAACCGACACCGGTAATCGAGGACCTGCTAGTCCTAGCAGAATTGGGCTATCGCTGCGTTCGAGCCTGCGGTGAAGCCCTTCTGATAGTTGGGGTCCAGGGGGACCAGGCCCTGCAGGCCCTGCTGCAGCGCCATCCCGCAGAGCTTCTTGCCGGAGGTGAAGCCGTCCTGGAAGCCCTTGTTGAACTGGTCCTGAGCGTCCTTCTGTTCAGCCTGCCCGATCGTGCCGCATGTGAGGGCCGGTCCGCCCTCCTCCTGCAGGGTCACGGGTCCGCTCCCGGCCGACGTCGAAAGGGGGCTCTGGAGCCCTCCGTCAGCCCCAGCCCGCAGGGCGATTGCAAAGGCGCCCAGCCGGGCCGTCACGGCCGCCCCCGGTGTGAGCCCCCGCCCGACGATGTTGAACCCGCCGTCAGGCATTTGCGTCACGTGGCATGAGGCCGAAGGCGCGACCGCCTGGGCGGAAGCAGCCGAGAAGGGCACCGAAACGAGTGCCAATGAGGACACCGCCAGGGGTGCCAACACAGCGAGGCGAATACGTCCGTTCATTGTTCTACCTTCCCTTCGGGACAGGTACGGAACCAGATGCATGGCCTAGAGGGCACGAACGTGCGGGAGAGGCGCGAATGATGATGCGGTTCCACGACCGATCGGCGTGGTCTCGCCGCCCGGAGCCGTGAGGCCCAAAGAGCCCCGCGCGGCCCTGCACAGCACATGGGCCCCGTATCCGATGACGGCCACCGCCCCACCAGAGGGTGGGCTAGCGGTTCTCGTACATGTTCTCGCGGTCATGCCCGTCTGTCGACTCGAGGCGAACCAGGAAGAAAATCAGGAGGAAGAAGACCGCCGCATGTGCCTTGTTCCTTGCCGTTTGAGCGCCGTTTTGAGCCGGGGTGCTGCGACGACTACTAGAACCTGAGCATGGTCCGGGGTTTTGACATCAGCTTCTGACATCGTCCCTGCTAGCCGCCAAGTGCCCCACTCCTCTCCAAAATCCAGGGGCCGCTAGGGTTCTGCCCATGGTTCAGCAGGGGCGGGACACGGCGCACAGTACGGACGTGGTCGAGTTGGTCTATCGGCCGACTCGCGGCGACATTCTGGCGGGCATCCGGGTGCGCGACCGGATCAGGAAGCTGGCTCTGCTGCGGGGTGCAGTGGTCGCGTTGTTCGCGCTGTTCGGCCTGCGGCTGATCGTGACCGGAGCCGGACTCGGCCAGATCCTGCTGCAGTGGCTGGTCGTCCTTCTCGTGTGGTCGATTCCGCATATCCAAGCCAACCATGTGCTGCGCACCATCCGGTGGCACGGCGAGCACCGCACGACGGTGACCGAGGACGGTATCTCCGTCACTACCGACCACTGCACGCTCACTCAGCGCTGGTCGCTGTTCCGCGGCTACCGGGACACCCGCGATCACTTGGTCCTGCTCAGTCGGGACCCGAGCATTCTGTGCCTCGAAGTGTTGCCCAAGAGCGGTCTGCGGGCCCCGGAGGACGCCATCCGTCTCCAGGCGCTCCTTGACCGCCATCTCAACCGGGCCTGAATCAACGACGGCGGAGCACAGGACACGTGTGGACGGCGGGAGGGGCCTTCCGGAGATCATTCGGAGGCTCATGGTCGCGTTGCGGTGACGGTGCCTGGTGATGATGGGGGCATGGCCGCATCCCGTACCGGCGTTCTGACCACCAGAGCCTGGATCGAAGAGGACTCCGCGCATCCGCTGCACCACCGACGTCGCTGCGGGCGCCGAACGCAGCGTGGACCCGGGTCGATGCCACAGGCGGTCCGCGCTGGATGGCTGCATGAGGACGCCCGACCGCGACCCGCGTCAAGTGTCAACGGCCACTCTGTCTCCCCCCGGGGATGGAGGGGGACCTTTTCCGACCGCGGTCACATGCCTCCCCACTGTTGGTGGGTGGGCAGCCCAAAAAGATCACCCGCTGACCGCTCGTGGCCTGATTGAGCTGAAAGGAATCACCCTGAGTGACCACAGCGTGATCGTGGCGGAGGAGCCGGCCGACGAAGTCAGAGCACATGTGCAATGTCCACAGGGGCTCGGAGGCCGCCGGAGAGCACCATTCCTCGGCCCCAATTGGGATAATTCGACAACTCTAGGCCGGTAGAGCAGCATAGCTTTGTTGGAGGTGTACAGATCGCGGGCACCTTAGTAATGGCGGCGCGGCCGGTCGGCGGGCGCCGGATAGACCGACCGCTACGCGATCTCAAAGCCATGAGCTCATACGATCTCGCATTCTCCCCGTCACCCGTCAGGCACCGGACGTCCGTGAGCATCGCTCTTCTCGGCGGTTTCGACCTCATAGTCGGCAATGAACCGGTGACCGTCCCAGTCGGCTCGAAGCGACTCCTGGCGTTTATCGCACTCAACTACCGGGCTGCTGTCCCCCGGGCTCTGGTCGCCGGGAGTCTTTGGCCCGAAGCATCCGAGCAAGGTGCGAACACGAACCTGCGGTCGGCATTGTCACGCCTGCAGGGCCTCGGGAGGCAGGCACTGAATATCTGCCCCGCCGAGGTGCGCCTCGCGCCGGAGGCCGAAGTCGACCTGCACCGCGCCCGGTCGTTGGCCCAGCACATACTCGATCCCCGTGTCCCGGCCGAGGAGCTCGATCTCAACGCGGCAACCGTCGACCAGCTCTCTGCCGATTTGTTGCCCGGCTGGTACGACGAGTGGATGTTGCCGGAGGCGGAGCAATGGCGGCAGCTTCGACTCCACGCCCTTGAGGCACTGACGGGAAATTTCATAGACACGAAGGAGTTCGCCGGAGCGGTGTCCGCAGCCCATGCGGCCGTCCAGGCGGATCCGCTTCGGGAGAGCAGCCAGGCTTTGCTAATCCGCGCTCACCTCGCCGAAGGCAATCGGTCCGAGGCGCTGTACGGCTTCGAACGCTACGAGCAGCACCTCCACGACGAGCTGGGACTCCGGCCCACACCGCGGCTGCGCCGGCTCGTGTCCGAACTTCGGCGGTCGCGTGCCGGTAACGGTTCCCTGTAGCTGTGACTTGCGGGGCATTGCTTGCCGTTGAAACTACGTCAACACACAGTCGATGCAGCCGTTCGGCGTGACGTTCTCCAAGGAATTCCAGCTGCGGGACAACGGCGAGTACTGGGTCGATCCTGACTGGCCACTGTGCCGTGCAACTCCCGATGACCTGACCAACCTGGTCAGGAAACGGGGCGGGGGCACCCGGCATCCGCAGGGTGCCCCCGCCCCTTCTCCATGTCCGTCGAAGACGGACTGGGAGTCCTCTCCCTGCGGATTTGGTGACGCTGCTGCTGAGCGTGCAACGGAACAGTCGACGCGTCGGATGTATTCTTCGCCAGCGCACGGCGAACCCGCCACTGGGCAGTGGCGGGTTCGCGTTTGAGGCTGCTCGGCGGGTTTGTCGTGGTCAGCCCGCGACCGGGGTCACGCCTGTGCGCCTTGCTGGAGGACGTTGCCGCTTTCCGGGCCGGTTTGTGCGCCTTGCTGGAGGACGTTGCCGCTTTCCGGGCCGGTTTGTGCGCCTTGCTGGAGGACGTTGCCGCTTTCCGGGCCGGTTTGTGCGCCTTGC
>NZ_JBEOYU010000015.1:0-5242 GCF_040297265.1 Streptomyces sp. NPDC001832 | reverse complement strand
CTGGAGGACGTTGCCGTTGCCCCGGCCGGTTTGTGCGCCCTGCTGGAGGACGTTGCCGTTGCCCCGGCCGGTCTGTGCGCCCTGCTGGAGGACGTTGCCGTTGCCCCGCCCGGTCTGAGCACCCTGCTGGAGCACGTTGCCGGTGCCTCGCCCGGTTTGTGCGCCTTGCTGGAGGACGTTGCCGTTGCCCCGCCCGGTCTGAGCACCCTGCTGGAGCACGTTGCCGGTGCAGAACTGCGGGTGGGACGGAGTGCAGATGTCCACGCTCGGCGCCGCGGACGGGGCCCTGGCCAGGTCCTGGGGCGCTGCTGCGGCGCTCGTCACGCCCACCCCGCCAGCGAGCGCCGCGGCCAAGCACGACGCGCCGATCACGCGGGGGATTCCTTGCCGGATGCTTCTCATCATGGTGTTCTCCTTGCGGGTGAAAGCGGGTTTGCACTTGGCCTGCACCAGCCATCGTGGGTGCTGGGCATCACCGCGGCGTGACGTCGGCGTGACTGGGCTCAGCTGATGGCGGCCGGCAGATACTTCCCGTAGGCACCACTCAGGACCACAGCGTGATTCTGCGTTCGAGGTCGCCGGTCCTGACAGACAGCAAGGCTCCAACCCGCCCCCCCGACGCAGTCGCGGCGGGGGGCCGACGATCGTCGGGGGTAGGCACTTGCCATTCGGCCCGGGTCTCCCGCTCCCCGCGCTTCTAGGTTCACTTCCCATGACAACGAGAGCTGGAAGAAACAGGATTCGGAACGGGCGGCTGTTGGCCGCTTGTGTCGTTCTGGGGGTGGACGCGGCCGCCGTCGTGGGGCTTGCCCCTGGCGGATCGGGCAACGCGGAAGCCGTCGAGGTGACGGGCGGCTCATCCGCGTCCGCGTACCGTTCGCTGAACGGGGCGGTGGCCTACGGCTTCTCGTGGGCGGCGCCGCTGCTGGAGGTGGCCACCGAGGGCACCCTGGTGGCTCTCGGGCTGCTGTTGGTGTGGGCCTGGTGGGGTGCCGTACGGCGGGGGGGAGCACCCGGCTGTCCGCCGGTACCGTGCTCACCGGCATCGGCACCGTCCTGGCCTACGCGGTCAGCGGGGGCGTGAAGCAGGTGGTGGACGAGGCACGCCCCTGTCGGGTCCTGCACAGCGGCGCGGACGTCGTCGCCGAGTGCCCGGACCCCGGCGACTGGCGGCCGTGTTGCTCGCTTTCCTGCCCGCTCGCCCGGACCGCGGCGTCAGCGCTCGGCAGGCGGCTGCGTAGGAGCGACGATCCCGGCCTCGTGGGCTTGCCTGCTCGGTCGGCTCAGGCGTTGGGACGCTTGCCGTGATTGGCCTTCTTCTTCTTGCGGCCGCGTCGCTTGTTTCCTCGCTTGGCCATGCTGCACACCTCACTCATTTGTGACATTTCAGACCTCTGAGAGTCTAGATTCGACCCGGTGAAGCCGCATCAGAGGTCCAGCGCGGCCGCAAGCTCACGTGCAGGGTCTCGAAGGTGTCGCGGTTCCCGGCGCCCCAGCCCCCGCACCCCAGCCCCGGCACCGTAGCCCCGGCCGTTCGCGGAGCGGGTTCTCGCGTGACGCAAGGCTGCCCGGCTTCACCGCCGAGCCTCTCGGGGCGTCACCCGCACGGGCGCGTACGTACGGGTGGTCGCCCGGGGAGGTGCCACGCAGGGTCGGTTCTGTCTTGCAGTCCCGCTCCGGCCTAGGAGTTTCCATGGCACACACAGCGTCCACGCCCGGCCCGGCCCCTTCCGCCCAACCCGGGGGCATCAGCCCCTGGGCGGCCGGTGGGATCATGTTCGCCGGCGTGCTGCTTCTCGTCGATGGTGTCCTCGGAGTGATCAAGGGCATCACCGGTATCGCCTCCGACGGCGTCTACGCGCACGTCAGGAACTACACGTTCAAGTTCGACGTGAGCGCATGGGGATGGATTTACCTCGTCCTCGGCATCGTGCTCGGATTTGTCGGCTGGGGCATTCTCAAGGGCGCCGGCTGGGCCCGTGCACTGGGTGTGGTACTTGCTGCCATCAGCCTGGTCATCAACTTCGTCTGGCTGCCGTACCAGCCGGTCTGGGCGATCATCTCCATTGCCATCGACGCATTCGTGATCTGGGCCCTGTGCACGGCGCCTGCGGAGGCGGTCATTTGAGCCATCAGGGCGTACGGGCTGACTCAACCGGCCTGGACGGTGGTTGGTCCGTGCTCAGCCCTGCCGTGAGCAAGTGAGCGAGCGAATGGAAGGACTACGGTGTCGGAGGAGAACACGGAAGAACTCGTCGCCCTTGCCGCCGAGGCGTATGTCTATGGGTATCCGCTGGTCCATGACCTGTCGATGGTCCAGGACTTCATGCACACAGGCTTCGGCCCGCTGCCGCCCGCGCCCTTCAACCACTTCGCGCACTCCGGTCAGCCGACCTCCCCCGATATGCACTTCGTGCCCTTCGGCAACGACACGGTCTGCTCGATCGCCCAACTCGACCTCTCCGGCGGCCCGGTCCTGCTCCATGTCCCCGACACGGACGGCGCGTACTACGTGCTGCAGTTCGTGGACGTCTGGACCAACAACTTCGCCTACGTCGGCCACCGAGCCACCGGTACGCAGGCCGGGGACTGGCTCGTCGTGCCACCTGGCTGGTCGGGCAGCGTGCCGGACGGGGTGCGCGGGGTGATCGACGCACCGACCTCCGTCGTCTCAGTCATCGGCCGCATCGCCGTCAACGGTCCGGACGACATGGGGCGGGTCCGCGAGCTTCAGGCGCAGCTCGCCCTCACGCTTCTTGAACCGGGTACCCATCGCACGGGTCTCCCGGCACCCGACCCCGACGTACCGGAGCCGTTGAGGTTCTTCGAGCAGCTCAGGGTGTGGATGGCCGATTTTCCGCCGTCCGCGGCCGACCAGGCCTATCAGGACCGGTTCCAGCCGCTGGGCCTGCTGGAGGAGGGGCCGTCGCCGTACGTGTCAGCCGACCCCGCCCTCGTACACGCACTGACCGAGGGCCTGGTGCGGGGCAGGGCGCGGGTGGTGGAGGAGGCGAGCCGGTTCGCCGAGGCGGGCGGGGGCTGGGAGATGAATCCGCACCTCTTCGACTACAACCTCGACTGGCACGGCGTCGGGACCATCGACTCCCCGGAGTGGCGGATCTCGGACCGGGAGGCTTCCTATTCGCGGAGAGCGGTGGCGGCACGGAGCGGGCCGTGGGGGATCCACGGATACGAGGCGGTGTACGCCCACACCTTCTGCGACGTCGACGGTGAGCAGTTGAACGGCGCCCGCTCCTACACACTGCGCTTCGAGCGACAGCCGCCGGTCGGGGCGTTCTGGTCCGTGACCATGTGCGGGACTCCGGACTACCACCTCGTCGAGAACCCGGCCGCGCGATATTCGGTCGGTGACCGCACCCCGGGCCTCGTCTACGGCGAGGACGGTTCGCTGACCATTCACATTCAGAGGGAGCGGCCGGCCGACCCGGCTGCCGCGGCGAACTGGCTGCCCTCGCCCGGCGGGGACTTCTGGCCGGTGCTCAGCCTCTATGAGCCGGCGCCCGAGATCCTCGACGGTGCGTACGAGATGCCCGCGGTCGAAAGGAGCGATGAGCGGTGAGGCGGGCGGTTCAGATCGCCGAGGCGACCGCCAGGCTGCTGGAGTTCAGGAACGGTACGGGGCGCCGTCAGGACGTTGTAGTGGGCGTCGTAGTGGGCGTCGCGGTCGATGCCTGGGCGGCCGCCTCCGCTGCCGGCCGGCGCATGACGTACGCGGCCAGCGCGCCCGCCACGAACAGGGCGAGGACCGACACGGCCGTGCCCACCCAGGTGGCGCCGAGCCACTGGGCGCCGAGGTAGCCGAGGCCGACGCTGTAGCCGGCCCAGGCCACGCCCGCCAGGGCAGACCAGGGCAGGAATTCCTTCACCTTGCGATGCGAGGCGCCCGCGCCCAGGGAGACGACCGAGCGGCCGGCCGGGGCGAAGCGGGCAATGATGACGAGGATGCCGCCACCCCGGGCGAGGGCGGTGCCGAGGCGTTCCTGCGCGGCGGTGAGGCGTCTGGACCGGGCTATGGCGCGGTCCAGGCGTTCGCCGCCGCGCCAGGCCAGCCGGTACGCGACGAGGTCGCCGAGTACCGACGCCGTGGCCGCGCACAGGATCAGGGCGAGGAGGGAGGGGACCTCGGACACCTGCGCGGCGGCGCGCGTGGCGGAGGCCGCACCTGCGACGGTCGTCGAACCGGCGGCTGCCGTGGAAGCGGTGATCACCAGGACTCCGCTGGGCAGCACGGGCAGGAACACGTCCAGGAGCACCGAGATGGCGACCACGGCGTAGATCCATGGGCTGCCGGTCAGCGCACCCACACTCTCAAGCACCTACTACTCCCCGAGCCGGAACAGCGCCGCGACGTCGCAGGGGAGCGGCAGGAGCGGCAGGGCAGGCTGTACAGCGTACGCCTGAGGCTCATCCGATGATCTATAAATACGGACGATGTTGGAAAGCTCACGTATCACCCGGAAACGGGAAGTCCGAGTTCCGGGTGTACGTGAGGAACGGTCCGTGGGAGGAAGGGCTGGTCTGTACGGATCAGGCTGCTACCGGGGCTATTCGCAGTGCACCGGGCTTCAGCCCGGTGGTGAAGTGAATCTTTGGCCTGCTCTGACCTCGGCTGTGTGCACGGATCCGCACTGTTCACGCTGACCAGAGTCAGAGTGGCCGGTTCTGCTGCTCGATGTACTGCTTGACGATGCTGAGCGGTGCGCCGCCGACGGACCCGGCGAAGTACGAGCCGGACCACAGGCGCTGTGCGCGCCAGTAGTGACGGACGAGGTCGGGGAACTCCTGGCGGAGCCTGCGCGAGGACACGCCCTTGAGGGAGTTCACCAGTTTCGAGACGGCGACCTTCGGCGGGAAGTTCACGAGCAGGTGGACGTGGTTGGTCTCGCCGTTGAACTCCACCAGTTCGGCCTCGAAGTCCTCGCACACGCTCCGCATGATCTCCTCGCACCGCGTCAGGTGCTGGTCGGCGAAGACGGAGTGCCGGTACTTCGTCACGAAAACCAAGTGGACATGCATGCGAAAAACACAGTGACGGCCCGTACGAATGTTCTCATCGATACCCATAAACCAGTTTTGTATCGTGATCCGTGTGCAGCTTCGGTACAGCTTCCGCCTGTATCCGAGCGCCGGTCAGCGCACGGCGTTGGCGCAGGCGTTCGGGTGCGCGCGGGTGGTCTACAACGACGCCCTCAGGGCCCGGGAGATTGCCCGCGAGCAGGGG
>NZ_JBEOYU010000014.1:0-156736 GCF_040297265.1 Streptomyces sp. NPDC001832 | reverse complement strand
CCTCGTACTGGGCGTACGAGGACGATCCCGACAACGCGGCGAGCGTGCGTGCCAGGCGTCGCGGGGCAGGCGGGACTTTCGAAACACGCCCTAGGCGCCGTCCGCCCCGTCGCGGAACCGCTCCCCACCCCCCTACCTGTCAGGAGAATTCACCTTCATGCGACTGATGCGCATCGGCGAGCCGGGCCACGAGCGCCCCGTTGTCGTCTGCCCCGAGGGCCTTCACTACGACCTGTCCGGCATCACCGGCGACATCGACGGCGCGTTCCTCGCCGCGCTCGCCGACAACCCGCACCTGGTGCCCGCGCTGCCGACGCTCCCACAGATCGAGATCACCGGTCAGCGGATCGGCGCCCCGGTGGCCCGTCCCTCAGCGCTGCTCTGCATCGGCCAGAACTACGCGGCTCACGCGGCAGAGTCGGGTGCCGAGCCGCCCGCACAGCCGATCCTCTTCTACAAGTCGCCGAACACGGTCGTCGGCCCGTACGACGACGTGCTGATCCCGCGCGGCTCGAAGAAGACCGACTGGGAGGTGGAGCTGGCCGTCGTCATCGGCCGCCGCGCCTCCTACCTGGACTCCCCCGCCGAAGCCGCCGCGCACATCGCGGGCTACGCCGTCAGCAACGACGTATCCGAGCGTGCCTTCCAGCTGGAGGAGTCGGGCGGCCAGTGGTCCAAGGGCAAGAGCTGCGCCACATTCAATCCGCTCGGCCCGGTGCTGGTGACGGCCGACGAGGTCGGTGACCCGCAGCAGCTACGGCTGCGCAGCTATGTGAACGGGGAGCCGCGGCAGGACTCCAGCACCGCGGACATGATCTTCAACGTGGCGCATCTGGTGCACCATCTGTCGCAGTATCTGGTGCTGGAGCCCGGCGACATCATCAACACCGGAACCCCGCAGGGTGTGGCCCTGTCCGGCCGCTTCCCCTACCTGGGCCCGGACGACGTGATGGAGGTCGAGATCTCAGGCCTGGGCCGACAGCGCAGCGTCTGCCGGCCCGCGTAGCTCCGGTCGGGCTCAGCCTCACGCGAAGGCTCGGTGGTGCGCAGCGTCATGTCGGCCAGCTGCACGTTCAGCTCTTGGGTGAGGTCAGCTCGATCGGCGTCCGTGCACGCGGCGATGCAGCAAGAATTCACACAGTGGTGGGATCCGGCTGGCGGTGGGGCTGTCTCGGTTGACCATTGATCAATTACCTTGTGGCATAAGCCAGTCACTGACTTTGAGGGAGCCCCATGTCCACCGCGCAGCAGGTGCCCGACATCCTCTCGCCCGAGTTCGCCGCGGACCCCTACCCGGCGTACCGTCTGATGCGCGGCACCGCGCCCCTCATCTGGCACGAGGCCACACAGAGTTACATCATCTCGCGCTACGAGGACGTCGAGCGCGTCTTCAAGGACAAGAACGGCGAGTTCACCACCGACAACTACGACTGGCAGCTCGAGCCCGTGCACGGCAAGACGATCCTCCAGCTCAGCGGCCGTGAGCACGCCGTGCGCCGCGCCCTCGTCGCCCCCGCCTTCCGCGGCGCCGACCTCCAGGAGAAGTTCCTCCCCATCATCGAGCGCAACTCGCGCGAACTGATCGACGCCTTCCGGAACTCCGGCTCCGCCGAACTGGTCAACGACTACGCCACCCGCTTCCCGGTCAACGTGATCGCCGACATGCTGGGCCTCGACAAGGCGGACCACGCGCGCTTCCACCGTTGGTACACGGCCGTCATCGCCTTCCTCGGCAACCTCTCGGGTGACCCCGAGGTGGCCGCGGCGGGCGAGCGGACCCGTGTCGAGTTCGCCGAGTACATGCTGCCGATCATCCGGGAACGCCGCAAGAACCCGGGCGACGACCTGCTCTCCACGCTGTGCGCCGCCGAGGTCGACGGTGTACGGATGAGCGACGAGGACATCAAGGCGTTCTGCAGCCTACTGCTCGCCGCCGGCGGCGAGACCACCGACAAGGCGATCGCCAGCATCTTCGCGAACCTGCTGCTCCACCCCGACCAGCTCGCCGCCGTCCGCGCGGATCGCGACCTGATCCCGCGGGCCTTCGCCGAGACCCTGCGGTACACCCCGCCCGTCCACATGATCATGCGGCAGTCCGCAACCGAGGTGAAGCTCAGCGGCGGCACCGTACCCGCCGGTGTCACCGTCATCTGCCTGATAGGCGCCGCCAACCGCGACGAGAGCCGCTACCGCGACCCCGACCGCTTCGACATCTTCCGCGACAACCTGACCACCACGACCGCCTTCTCCGCCGCCGCCGACCACCTCGCCTTCGCGCTCGGCCGGCACTTCTGCGTCGGCGCGCTGCTCGCCAAGGCGGAGGTCGAGATCGGCGTCAGCCAGCTGCTGGACGCCATGCCCGACATACGCCTCGCCGACGGCTTCGACCCGGTCGAGGATGGCGTCTTCACCCGCGGACCGCAGTGCCTGCCGGTGCGGTTCACGCCCGTGACGGCCGCCTGACCGTCATACCGGCACCACCGCCGAGGTGATGGGCCCCGCCCAGGGGCCCCTGTGCCCGCGCTGCCGCACCATCGGGTGGGCCGGGCTGCCGCGTGACCGGGCGCCCGCCCTACTGCACCACCGGCGTGAACTGCACCGGCAGCACCGTCAGCCCCCGCATCCAGATCGACGGACGCCAGGTCAGCGTCTCCGGCTCCACCGCCAGCACCAGGTCGGGCAGCCGCTCCAGCAGCGTCTCGACCGCCGTCCGCGCCATCACGTCCGCCAGCAGCGGTGCCGGATAGGGGCAGCGGTGCTCGCCGTTGCTGAACGACAGGTGCGCGGCGTTCTCCGCGCCCACGTGTGCCTCCGGCCAGATCTGCGGATCGGTGTTGGCTGCGGCCAGCCCCAGCACCAGGCAGTCGCCCGCCCGGATCTGCCGCCCGCCCAGCTGAGTGTCCCGAACGGCCCAGCGCCCGATGAAGTTCTGCGTCGGCGTGTCCAGCCACAGCGCCTCATTGAGCGCCTCGCCCACACTGAGCCGGCCGCCCGACACGTTCACCGCGAACCGCTCGTCCGTCAGCAGCAGCCGCAGCGTGTTACAGATCCAGTTCGCGGTCGGCTGCTGCGCCGCGGCGATCACCGAGATCAGGTCCTGGACGATCTCCTCGTCCGTCAGTCCCGCCGGATCCAGCAGCATGCGCGAGGTGACGTCCGGACCGGGCCTTTCCCGCTTGTCCTTCACCAACTGCCGCAGCCGCTCGCCCACACGCCCGTACGCCGCCACCGGGTCGTCGCCCTCCGCTGCGTCCAGCGAGATCCGCAGGTCCTCGACGAGCTGCTGGGTGTCCTCACCCGAGGTCGGCATCCCGCACATCTGCACCACGGCCCGCATCGGCAGGGCGTGCGCGTATCCAGTCATCAGCTCCGCCCGCCCGCTGCCGGCGAAGTCGGCGATGAGCCGGTCGGCGATCAGCTGGCAGTTGCGCGCCAGCTCGAACTGGTCCACGCCCTCCAGCGCCTGAGTGATCACCCCGGCCCGCCGCCGGTGCTCGTCGCCCTCGGTGAACAGCACCGACGGCTGGTAGCCGACGTACGGCAGCAGCGGCCAGTCCGCCGGGATGTTCTCCCACTGGTTCCAGCGCCGGGAGTCCCGCGCGAACAGCTCGTCGTGGCTGGTCACGTACGTAACCTCGGAATAGCCGAGCACCAGCCAGGCCGGGACGTCCCCGTCGAGCAGCACCGGCGCGACCGCGCCATGCTCGCGGCGCATCGCGCGGTACAGCTGCGACGGCGTCTGCTGGTACTCGAGCCCCGCCAGGCGCACCGCGTCGGTGTGGGCGGGACAGCCCGGCGGAGCCGGTTGCGCGGAAGAGGGGTCGGTCATGGTGTCGCCTCCTGGGCCATCGCCAGTTCGTACAGGTGGTCCACGAGGGTGACCAGCACGTCCTTGCCGGACTGCCGGACCCGCGCGTCGCAGTCGAGCATCGGCACGTGCTCGGGCAGCGCGAGCGCCTGGCGGATCTCCTCCAGGGAGTACCGGTGGGTGTCGTCGAACCGATTGACGGCCACCACGAACGGCGTCTTGTGGTGCTCCAGCCGGTCTATCGCGTACCAGGAGTCGTTCATCCGGCGCGTGTCCACGAGCACCACGGCACCCAGCGTTCCGGAGAACAGCCTGTCCCACAGGAACCAGAAGCGCTCCTGGCCCGGCGCGCCGAACAGGTACAGCACCATGCGTTCGTTGAGGCTGATCCGCCCGAAGTCGAACGCCACCGTCGTGGTTGTCTTCGTCGAGACCGCACTGGTCTCGTCGACGCCGACGCCGGCCTGCGTCATCACCTCCTCGGTGTTCAGCGGCCGGATCTCGCTCACCGAGCGGACCAGGGTCGTCTTGCCGACACCGAAACCGCCCACGATGACGATCTTCAGGCCGGTCTCCGCCGCGTCAGCCAGTGGCGTGCGGTGGGAGGGCAGCTCAGAGGTTGCGGAGCCCATGGAGCACCTCCTTGAGAAGGGCGGAATCGGGGAGCGAGGCGACGGACTGCGCCGCGCGCGGGTGGCGGGCGGTGATGCGGCCCATGTCGAGCAGGTCGCCGAGCAGGATCCGCACCACCGTGATGGGCAGTTTCAGCTCCGCGGCGATCTCGACGACAGCCGTGGGGTGTTGGCACAGCTCCAGGATCCGGGCGTGCTCCGACTGCATTCCCGCCGTGGGCCGGCACTCACTGACGATCAGGGTGACCAGGTCGAAGGAGTCGTCGGCGCGGCTCCGGCCGGCCGTGACCGTGTAGAGCCGGTCGGGGTCACCGGTGTCCACGGGCTTGCGTATCACGATGCGGCACTCCCCGGAACGGGCTCTCGGGGCTCGGCGCGCAGGTGCTCGCCGATCTGCTCCACCAGATCCGTCATCTGATGGCCCACCACGCCGGGGTCGGCGTCCTCCTCGGCAAGGACGGCCAGATGCGCTCCCTCGCCGGCCTCCACGATGAAGAGCAGGCCGCCGTGGAACTCGGTCATGGACTGCCGGACGCCGCCGGTGCCGTCGCCGAACTCCACGGACGCGCCTTGGGCCAGGGCCTGGATGCCGGAGCAGATCGCCGCCAGCTGGTCGCCCTGGTCAAGCGTCAGGTGTTCGGTCCAGCAGAGCTTCAAGCCGTCCCGGGACAGGGCCAGAGCGTGCCGGGTGCCGGGGGTGCGCTCCAGGAGGCTCTGGAGGAGCCAGGTGAGGCTGTTGTCGGTGGTCTTCATGATGGGTGATGGGACGGTGGTGCCGGTTGACCGGTCACCGGCCCGTTCCTCCAATCTCAGGAACTCGAGTGGGAAGTGGGCGCCGACGCCCCAAGCACCGTACAAAAAGAGGGTCGGCGGCTACGGGGCGGCCGGCGGCTCGGACTCGGGCCGGGCATCCGGCGCGGCGGTGCCACCCGCGGACCGGCGCCCGCGGTGGAAGGCGCCGAACTGTGCGCCCGCGTCGCGTGCCGGGCGCTGCTCCGGGCGGTCTCCGTCCGCCGTCTCGGACGCGGCCCCGGATGCCGCCTCGGACGCCGCCCGGCGCTGCTCGCGCTCCCGATCCGCCTCGGCCATGGTGCGGCCGGGTGCGCGGACGGGCAGGCCGTTCAGCGTGGACCCGGTGGCGCGCCGGGGCTGTCCCTGTTCGGGCCGCTCCGGGACGCCGGGGCGCGAGGTGGGCTCGGGTCCGGCACCCGCGCAGGTGCCGGACCTTCCGCAGGACGGCAGATCAGCGCATCAGCAGGCCCGCGCCGTCCCCCGTCGACTCCGTGGGCAGCGCCACCAGGCCGAGTTCCGCGCTCGTCGCCAGCAGCGGATGGGCGGGAAGCACCCGTACCGTGTAGCCGTACGGCCCGGTGCGATCGAGGGCCAGCGGACCGTCGTACACCCAGCGGCCCTCCAGGTCCTGCCCCCCGGAGGACTTCAACGGGAAGACCTGGGCGTCCGAGATCCCGTCGGCGGCGTCCACCCGGCCGGCCACCGCCTGCACCTCCACATCGTCCGGCTCCAGCACCCCGAGGGCGATCCGGACCCGCAGCACCAGCGTCGACCCCAGCTCGGCCGATCCGCCCGCCGTGCTGGGCGCCACGGCCTCCACATGGTCGACGGCGACGCGCGGCCAGGCGGCCCGGACCCTGGCCTTCCAGTCGGCGAGCTGTCGCGCCGTACCGGCGTCCAGCGCGCGTTGCGCGACCGCGGCGGGCGCGTACAGCCGCTCCACGTACTCGGACACCATGCGCCCTGCCAGAACCTTGGGCCCGAGGGCGCCCAGCGTGCGGCGGACCATCTCGATCCAGCGCTCGGGGAGCCCCCCTTCGCCGCCCCGGTCGTAGAAGCGCGGCGCGACCCTGTCCTCGATCAGTTCGTAGAGGGCGCCCGCCTCCAGATCGTCGCGGCGGTCCTCGTCCATGGCCAGTCCGTCGGCGGTCGGGATCGCCCATCCGAAGTCCGGCTCGAACCACTCGTCCCACCAGCCGTCGAGGACCGAGAGATTGAGGCAGCCGTTGAGCGCGGCCTTCATTCCACTCGTACCACAGGCCTCCAGGGGGCGAAGCGGGTTGTTGAGCCAGATGTCGCAGCCCGGGTAGAGCTTCTGCGCCATGGCCATCCCGTAGTCCGGCAGAAACACGATGCGATGGCGCACCCGGGGATCGTCGGAGAACCGCACCAGCTCCCGCACCAGGCGCTTTCCGCTGTCATCGGCGGGGTGGGCCTTGCCGGCGACGACGATCTGGATCGGGCGGGAGGGGTGGAGCAGCAGTTCCCTCAGCCGGTCGCGGTCGCGCAGCATCAGCGTCAGCCGCTTGTACGAGGGCACCCGCCGGGCGAAGCCGATGGTCAGTACGTCCGGGTCCAGCACGCTGTCGATCCAGCCGAGTTCGGCCGCTTCCGCGCCCCGGGTGCGCCATGAGGCGTAGAGCCGCTCGCGCACCTCGGTGACCAGCTGTCCGCGCAGGGCGCGGCGCAGGTCCCAGAGTTCCCGGTCCGGGATGTCGGCGGCGGAATCCCAGCGCCCGGGAGTGCCGCCGTATCCCTTGCGCAGCCGGAGGATCTCGGGCGCGACCCAGGTGGGTGCGTGGACTCCGTTGGTCACCGAGGTGATGGGCACCTCCGCCGCGTCGAAGCCCGGCCAGAGACCGGCGAACATCTTGCGGCTGACCGCGCCGTGGAGAGTGGAGACGCCGTTGGCCCGCTGGGCAAGCCGCAGACCCATCACCGCCATGTTGAAGAGCTCGGGTTCACCGCCGGGGTAGGTCTCCATGCCCAGTTGCAGGATGCGTTCGACGCCCACTCCCGGGAGTTCGCCGTCGTCCCCGAAGTGCCGGGCGACGAGTTCACGGTCGAACCGGTCGATCCCGGCGGGCACGGGCGTGTGAGTGGTGAAGACCGTACCTGCCCGTACGGACTCCACCGCCGAGTCGAAGTCGAGGCCGGTGCCGGAGAGTTCACGGATGCGTTCGAGTCCGAGGAAGCCGGCGTGCCCCTCGTTGGTGTGGAACACCTCAGGAGCCGGATGCCCCGTCAGGCGGCAGTAGGTCCGCACGGCCCGTACGCCGCCGATGCCGAGGAGCATCTCCTGCAGCAGTCGGTGCTCGCTGCCGCCGCCGTACAGCCGGTCGGTCACCTCGCGTTCGCCGGGCGCGTTCTCCTCCACGCCGGAGTCGAGCATCAGCAGCGGGACGCGTCCCACCTGGGCCTGCCAGATGTAGGCGCACAGCGAACGGCCACCGGGAAGGGCGAGCACCACCCGGCTCGGGGTTCCGTCGGCCTCACGGATCAGGGTGAGCGACAGCTCGTTCGGATCGAGTACGGGGTAGTGCTCCTGCTGCCAGCCGTCGCGGGACAGGCTCTGGCGGAAGTAGCCGTGTCGGTAGAGCAGGCCGACCGCGATGAGGGGGACGCCCAGATCACTGGCGGCCTTGAGATGGTCGCCGGCGAGGATGCCGAGCCCGCCGGAGTACTGGGGCAGTGCGGCGGTCACGCCGAACTCGGGTGAGAAGTAGGCAACGGCGGCCGGCAGCTCTGCTCCCTGGGCCAGCCGTTCCTGGTACCACCTGGGACCGTCCAGGTAGTCCCTGAGGTCTGCGGACACCTCGGTCAGCCGGTGCAGGAACTGCCGGTCCCTGGCCAGCTCGGCAAGTCGCCCGGCGGATACGGCGCCGAGCAGCCGCACCGGGTCGCATTCCGCCGTCCGCCGGATCTCCGGGTCGACGGCCTGGAAGAGCTCACGGGTCTCGGTGTGCCAGGACCAGCGCAGATTGCGGGCGAGGTCACTGAGCGGTTGAAGGGGATCGGGGAGGACGGGACGAACGGTGAATCGACGAATGGCCTTCACGTATTCCACCTTTACAGGGGACGTACGAATCCGAGGGGACGCACCACGGTGTGCGCCTCTTCGTCACCCTCGACGTTAACGGCCTCACCCACGATTGGCAGCGGCGTCGTAACGGTGGCCGTACGCCGCAGCCACGGCGCGCGACCGGCTCACGGCGCGTGTTTCTCCGGCGCACCGCCAGAGCGCATTCCAGGACCACGCGAATGCCGCCCGAATGCAGCACGAATGCCAGGCATCTGCGGGATCGGTGTTCATCCGCTTTACATCCGTGCGGCACATCCGCGCCCCAGCTATTCGAGTGCCATTCGAGTGAATGCGGACAGGAGCGGCCATGCCCACACCCCATCAGCCGTCAACGGAGCGGCTAGAAAGGACGGACCTCATCGGTCGCAGTGCGTGTATTCCGCCTTCCGCGGCCGCATCGCGCCCCCTTCTCTGCCCGAGCTCCAGCCCCCAGGTGATTTCATGATCGGTCGCATTCCCGTGCTCGACGTCCGCCCTCTCGTCGACTGCGGCAGAAGGCCTGCCAAGGCCGTCGCCGGAGAGACCTTCCAAGTCACCGCGACTGTCTTCCGTGAGGGCCATGACGCCGTCGCCGCCAATGTGGTCCTGCTTGATCCGAGCAGGCGCCCAGGTCCCTGGACTCCGATGCGCGAGCTCGTCCCTGGCACCGACCGCTGGGGCGCCGATGTCACCCCGGTCTCCGAGGGCCGCTGGACGTATACGGTCGAGGCCTGGAGCGACCCGGTCACTACCTGGCGGCAGCACGCCCGGATCAAGATCCCGGCGGAGATCGACGTCGCGCTCGTCCTGGCGGAGGGCGCCGAGTTGTACGAGCGGGCCGCCGCGGGCGTACCCAAGCGGGACGGGCGCGAGGCGGTGCTGGACGCGGCCGACGCCCTGCGCGACGAGTCCCGCCCGGCCGCCGCCCGGCTCGCCGCGGCGCTCGCCCCCGAGGCGCAGGCCACGCTCGCCCGTCACCCGCTGCGCGAACTGGTCACCGCATCCCGCCCGCTTCCGCTGATGGTCGAGCGTCGACGGGCCCTGTTCGGCTCCTGGTACGAGTTGTTCCCCCGCTCGGAGGGCGCCAGGGTCGAACCGACCGGGGCGAAGAGGAACGCCAGGGTGGGGAAGCCGGTAAAGGCGGCGGAACAGCCGGCGAGGATCATCAGCGGTACCTTCCGTACGGCTGCCGAGCGGCTTCCCGCGGTCGCCGCCATGGGTTTCGACGTCGTCTATCTCCCGCCCATCCACCCCATCGGAACCACCCACCGCAAGGGCCCCAACAACTCGCTGTCCCCCGCTCCCCATGACGTGGGCGTGCCGTGGGCGATCGGCTCCTCGGAGGGCGGTCACGACGCCGTCCATCCCGAGCTGGGCACCCTCGAGGACTTCGATCATTTCGTCGAGACCGCGCGCACCCTGCGCATGGAGATCGCGCTGGATTTCGCACTCCAGTGTTCTCCCGACCATCCCTGGGTCGAGAAACACCCCGAGTGGTTCCACCACCGTGCCGACGGCACCATCGCCTACGCCGAGAATCCGCCGAAGAAATATCAGGACATCTATCCGATCGCCTTCGACAAGGATCTGCGCGGCCTGTTTACGGAGACGTTACGCATTCTGCGGTTCTGGATGGGGCGCGGGGTACGGATCTTCCGCGTCGACAATCCGCACACCAAGCCGGTGATCTTCTGGGAGAAGGTGATCGCCGATATCGGCCGGACCGACCCGGATGTGATCTTCCTGGCCGAGGCGTTCACCCGGCCCGCAATGATGAAGACGCTCGCCGCCATCGGCTTCCAGCAGTCGTACACGTATTTCACCTGGCGCAACACCAGGCAGGAAATCACCGAATACGTCACAGAACTGGCGGGCGAAACCGCCTCCTACATGCGGCCCAACTTCTTCGTGAACACGCCGGACATCCTGCCGGAGCACCTCCAGGACGGGGGCCGTCCCGCCTTCGAGGCGCGGGCAGTTCTAGCCGCGACGCTCTCCCCGGCCTGGGGTGTGTACGCAGGCTACGAGCTGTGCGAGAACACCCCGATCCGGCCCGGCAGCGAGGAGTACCTCAACTCGGAGAAGTACGAAATCCGGCCCAGGGACTGGGAGTCGGCAGAGCGCGAGGGCCGTTCGCTGGCTCCGCTCATCACTTCACTCAACCGCATCAGGCGCCGCCACCCGGCGTTGCAGCAGCTGCGCGATGTGCACTTCCACTCCGCGGACAACGACGCGTTGATCACGTACAGCAAGCGTTCAGGTTCGAACATCGTTCTGGTGGTCGTCAACCTCGATCCGCACCACACCCAGGAGGCCACGGTCTCGTTGGACATGCCGCAACTCGGCCTCGACTGGCACGAGAGCGTGCCGGTGCGCGACGAGCTCACCGGCGACACCTATCACTGGGGCAGGACCTTCTATGTGCGTCTGGAGCCGGGCGTCACGCCCGCGCACATCGTCGTCCTGCGACCGTCCCCGCCGACCGGAGGGTCACCCACACCATGATCGTCAATGAGCCCGTCCACGACAAGTTCGAGGACACCCCGGCCAAGGACCGCGATCCCGACTGGTTCAAGCGTGCCGTTTTCTACGAGGTCCTCGTCCGGTCCTTCCAGGACTCCAACGGCGACGGCATCGGCGACCTCAAGGGCATCACCGCCAAGCTGGACTATCTGCAGTGGCTGGGCATCGACTGCCTCTGGCTGCCGCCGTTCTTCAAGTCGCCGCTGCGCGACGGCGGCTACGACGTGTCCGACTACACCGCCGTGCTGCCGGAGTTCGGCGATCTGGCCGACTTCGTGGAGTTCGTCGACGCCGCGCACCAGCGCGGGATGCGCGTGATCATCGACTTCGTCATGAACCACACAAGCGATCAGCACGACTGGTTCCAGCAGTCCCGCACCGACCCGGAAGGACCGTACGGCGACTACTACGTCTGGGCCGACGACGACAAGCAGTTCCCGGACGCCCGGATCATCTTCGTCGACACGGAGACGTCCAACTGGACCTTCGACCCGGTCCGCAAGCAGTACTACTGGCACCGGTTCTTCTCCCACCAGCCCGATCTCAACTACGAGAACCCGGCAGTGCAGGAGGAGATCCTCGCCGCGCTGCGCTTCTGGCTGGACCTCGGCATCGACGGATTCCGTGTGGACGCCGTGCCGTATCTCTACCAGCGGGAGGGCACCAACTGCGAGAACCTCCCGGAGACGCACGACTTCCTCAAGCGGGTCCGCAAGGAGATCGACGCGCACTACCCGGACACCGTGCTGCTCGCCGAGGCCAATCAGTGGCCGGAGGACGTCGTCGACTACTTCGGCGAGTTCCAGGCCGGCGGCGACGAGTGCCACATGGCGTTCCACTTCCCCGTGATGCCACGGATCTTCATGGCCGTCCGGCGCGAGAGCCGCTACCCGGTCTCCGAAATCCTGGCCAAGACACCGGCGATCCCGAAGAACTGCCAGTGGGGCATCTTCCTGCGCAACCACGACGAGCTCACCCTCGAAATGGTCACGGACGAAGAGCGCGACTACATGTACGCGGAGTACGCCAAGGATCCACGGATGCGGGCCAACATCGGTATCCGGCGGCGGCTGGCACCCCTGCTGGACAACGACCGCAACCAGATCGAGCTGTTCACGGCACTGCTCCTGTCCCTGCCCGGCTCCCCGATCCTCTACTACGGGGACGAGATCGGCATGGGCGACAACATCTGGCTGGGCGACCGGGATGCCGTACGCACTCCGATGCAGTGGACGCCCGACCGGAACGCCGGATTCTCCTCCAGTGATCCCGGGCGGCTCTACCTCCCCACGATCATGGATCCGGTTTACGGCTACCAAGTCACCAATGTCGAGGCGTCGATGGCCTCCCCGTCGTCGCTGCTGCACTGGACGCGGCGGATGATCGAGATCCGTAAGCAGAACCACGCCTTCGGTCTCGGCTCGTTCAGCGAACTGCCGTCGTCGAACCCCGCCGTGCTCGCCTTCACCCGGGAGCACGGGGACGATCTCGTGATGTGTGTGCACAACTTCTCGCGGTTCGCGCAGCCGACGGAGTTGGATCTGCGGTCGTTCAACGGCCGTCATCCGGTGGAGCTGATCGGTGGGGTGTGCTTCCCCGCCATCGGTCAGTGGCCCTACCTGCTGACTCTCGCGGGATACGGGTTCTACTGGTTCCGGCTGCGGAAGGACCTACCCATCAGCTGACTTGGCGTCACTTCGCACCACCGACCGCGGGGCGGATTCCGCCGCCCCGCACGAGGCACTTCCCCGCATCGAGCACTTCCGAGCCCTTCCCGCTCCCATCTGGCGTTTCGATCCCCGCAAGTCGAGTCCGTACGGACCATCCTGACCCGACACGTCCCGCACAGCCGGACAGGCATTGCCGCAATCCGGGACACTCTTCGCATCCTGTGGTGTGCCCGGGGAAAGGACGCGATGCCATGTCGGAGGCTGCATCCACTCGGGTCGCTCTGGCTCCCAGCACGGCCCTGCTGCCGTCAATCGCCCCGCTGCTGCACCAATGGCTGCCCCGGCAACGGTGGTTCGCGGGCAAGGGGCGGCCGATCACCGCGTTCTCGCTGGTATCGGCGACCGAAATGCTGCCGGTGGGCACCGACTCCATCGGCGCCGATACCGGGACGGGGGCCGGACTGCTCCATCTGCTGGTCCGGGTTCACCAGCCGTCCACGCCCGCGCAGTCGCCAAACGATTGCTACCAACTCCTGCTCGGCGTACGGTCCGTGCTGCCGCCACGGCTGGCACCCGCGCTCATCGGCCACGTGACCGACGGACCGCTCACCGGCCGCACCGTCTACGAGGGACTGCACGACCCGCGCCTGGCCGAAATCCTGCTGGAGAGGTTCCGAACCCCCGGCACTTTCGGCTCCCTGCGCTTCGACCGGGGCGGTGCGCCCATCGCCGCGGGGCTCGCACCGCGGATGCTCGACACCGAGCAGTCCAACACCTCGCTCGTCTACGGCAACGCCTACATCCTCAAGATCTTCCGCCGGATCTTCCCGGGCACCAACCCCGATCTGGAACTTCCGCTCGCGCTCGCGCGCGAGGGCTGCGGACGGGTGCCCGCCCCCGTCGCCTGGTTCGAGGCCACCGCACCCGAGCCGCTCACCCTCGGCGTGCTGCAGCCGTTCCTGCGCGGCGCACAGGACGGCTGGCAGCTCGCGCTGCGCGCCCTCGCCAAGGGCCGCGACTTCACCGACGAGGCCCACGCGCTGGGCCGGGCCACCGCCGAGGTGCACACGGCGCTGGCCGCCGCCCTGCCGACGCCCGCCCTGCGCCGCGCCCAGACCGAGCATCTAGCCGCCGCGATGGTGCGGCGGCTGGAGGCCGCCGCACAGGCGGTACCGATGCTCGTACCGTACGTCCCCGGGCTGCGGGCCGCGTTCGACGCGGTGGCCGCGCTGGGGCACCGGGGCCGCAACTGGGCGGCCCAGCGCGTCCACGGCGATCTTCATCTCGGCCAGACGCTGCGCGCCGCCGACGGTTTCTGGTCACTGATCGACTTCGAGGGCGAACCAGCCCGGCCGTTGCCGGAGCGCCGCCGCCCGCAGCCTCCGGTGCGCGACATCGCCGGCATGCTCCGCTCCTTCGACTACGCGGCCCGCTCGCACCGCCCGTGGAACGCCGAGTGGGCGGCCCGCTGCCGGACCGCGTACTGCGAGGGATACGCCAAGACCTCGGGCGTCGACCCGCGCAGCGAACCGGAGTTGCTGCGCGCCCACGAGACCGACAAGGCGGTGTACGAGGTGCTGTACGAGTCACGGCACCGGCCCGACTGGCTTCCGGTGCCGATGGCGGCGATCCACCGGCTGGCCGCCGTCGCCGATTGAGAGGCTGTCGGGTGACCTCTGAGGGCGGGGCACCGCGCCGTCCGTTCGCCGCCCTGCCGTCGCGCCGCACCCGTCCGCCACCCGGCCCCGACCTGTCTCTCCCCTCCCCGCCTCCCCCGCCCGGTTCCGCCCCGCCAACACCCTCCGAGGAGGCCGTCCCTGTGACCGCCCGCAAACCGTCCCGCGAAACGCCCGCCGCCACCACCAGTACCGATGCCGCGCCGCCCCGTCCCCGCCAGGACAGCGGCAGCAAAGGCGTACGGCAGGCACGCCCCCTCGACGATGCCGACCGGGCCCGACTGCTCGCCGGTGAGCACCATGCCCCGCACGACCTGCTCGGCGCCCACATGGTCCGCGGCGGAGTCGCCTTCCGGGTGCTGCGCCCGTACGCGCGATCCGTGACCGTGCTCGCCAAGGGGCTGCGGGCGCAACTGCACGATGACGGCGACGGCTTGTTCTCCGGGGTGCTGCCGATGACCACGCTTCCCGAGTACCAGCTCCTGGTCGCCTACGAGGACAACGAGATCGAGGTGCAGGATCCGTACCGATTCCTGCCCGCGCTCGGTGATCTCGATCTGCATCTGATCGGCGAGGGACGCCACGAGGAGCTGTGGACCGCTCTCGGCGCTCAGCCCATGGAACACCAGGGGGTCGCGGGGACCCGATTCACCGTATGGGCCCCCGACGCCCGCGGTGTGCGGGTCGTCGGGGACTTCAACTACTGGGACGGCACCGGCTTCCCGATGCGTTCGCTCGGCGCCAGCGGGGTGTGGGAGCTGTTTCTGCCCGCGCTCGGGGAGGGCGCGCTCTACAAGTTCGACATCTGCCGCCCGGACGGTTCGCACACCACACGCGCCGATCCGATGGCCCGCCGCACCGAGGTCCCGCCCTCCAATGCCTCGATCGTGACGGCCTCGCACCATGAGTGGCAGGACCAGGAGTGGATGGCGCACCGCGGGGACGTACCGGTGCACGAGGCGCCGTTCTCCGTGTACGAGGTGCATCTGCCGTCCTGGCGGCCAGGGCTCACCTACCGCGGGCTCGCCTGCCAACTTCCCGCCTACGTAAAGGACCTCGGGTTCACGCATGTGGAACTGATGCCAGTCTCCGAGCACCCCTTCGGCGGTTCCTGGGGCTATCAGGTCACCGGTTTCTACGCCCCGACGTCACGCATGGGCACACCGGACGACTTCCGCTTCCTCGTCGACGCGCTGCACCAGGCCGGCATCGGCGTCATCGTCGACTGGGTGCCCGCGCACTTCCCGCGCGACGACTGGGCGCTCGCGGAGTTCGACGGCCGCCCGCTGTACGAGCACTCCGACCCATCGCGGGCGGCTCATCCGGACTGGGGCACGCTGGAGTTCGACTACGGACGCGCGGAAGTACGCAACTTCCTGGTCGCCAACGCCACTTACTGGTGCGAGGAGTTCCACATCGACGGGCTGCGGGTCGACGCCGTCGCCTCGATGCTCTATCTCGACTACTCGCGCGGGGACGGGGAATGGTCGCCCAACGAGCGCGGCGGCCGGGAGAACCTGGACGCCGTCGCCTTCCTCCAGGAGATGAACGCCACCGTCTACCGGCGCAATCCGGGCGTCGTCACCATCGCCGAGGAGTCCACCGCCTGGAACGGCGTCACCCGCGCCACCCACCACGTCGGCCCCGACGGCTTCGGCGGGCTCGGCTTCGGGCTGAAGTGGAACATGGGCTGGATGCATGACTCTCTCGAATACGTGTCGAAGGAGCCGGTGCACCGCAAGTACCACCACAACGAGATGACCTTCTCGATGGTGTACGCCTACAGCGAGAACTACGTCCTGCCGATCTCGCACGACGAGGTGGTGCACGGAAAGCGGGCGCTGGTCAGCAAGATGCCCGGCGACTGGTGGCAGCAGCGCGCCAACCACCGGGCGTACCTCGGCTTCATGTGGGCCCACCCGGGCAAGCAACTCCTTTTCATGGGACAGGAGTTCGCCCAGGGGGCGGAATGGTCGGAGGGACACGGTCCGGACTGGTGGCTGCTGGACCCTTCGTATGCGGCGGAGAGCGACCACCGGGGCGTACGGGACCTGGTGCGTGAGCTGAACGCGGTGTACGCGGCGACACCGGCGCTGTGGCAACGGGACAGCGTCCCCGAGGGCTTCGCCTGGGTCGACGGCACAGCCGCCGAGGACAATGTCTTCGCCTTCCTTCGTTTCGACGCGGACGGTGCGCCGCTGCTCGCGGTGTCGAACTTCTCGCCGGTGGTCCGCCACGAGTACCGGCTGGGCGTGCCGCCGTCCGTGTCTGCCTGGGCGGAGGTGCTCAACACGGACGCGGTACGGTACGGCGGCGGTGACGTCCTCAACCCGGATCCGCTGAAGCCGGAGTCCGTCGCCGCCCACGGTCACCGCACGAGTATCCAGCTCACTCTGCCGCCGCTGGCGACGGTGTGGCTTACCCCCGAGGTCGTTGACCCGGCGTGATGATCCCTAGCCGCTGGGTGGCCCGGGTCAGCGCCACATAGAGATCGTTGGCCGTCATCAGCGCGGGCGCGACAACGAGAACCGTGTCGAACTCCAGGCCCTTGGCCTGGCGCGGGTCGAGCAGGACAACGGGCCGGTGCAGATCCAGCGGCCCGTCGTCGAGTCCTGTGAATTCCGCGTGGAGCTCGCGCGGGGCGATGACGGCGAGCCTGCCCTCCGCTGGGGTCTCGGCCTCGGCGAGCTCTGCCACGTCGGCGAGCGGCAAGGTGCGCTCCCAGGGCCGTGCACCGGTGGAGCGGATTGAGCGCGGGGGTTCGAAGGCGGGATCGGTGGCCCGGCGCCGCTCGGCCGCGTACTCCATGATCTCGGCTGGCGTACGGTAGTTGACCCCGAGCCGCATCAGCTGCCAGCGGTCCTGGACGTACGGCGCGAGGATCTCCTGCCAGGAGTCGCAGCCTGCCAGGTCGCCGGTCTGGGCCGGGTCGCCCACCAAGGTCATCGATCGGGTCGGGCTGCGACGCATCAACAGCCGCCAGGCCATGGCCGACAGCTCCTGCGCCTCGTCGACGATGATGTGCCCGAACGCCCAGGTACGGTCGGCGGCGGCGCGCTCGGCGGCGCTGCGGTGGTCGGCCTCCTCCTGACGCTCGGCGAACCGTTCGGCGTCGATGATGTCGTGCGCCGCGAGGACCTCGGAAGCGTCCTCGTCGATGTCCTCCTTGTCCTCGAACTCGTAGGTACGGGAGGCGTACGAGACGTCGAGGACGCCCTGCGCGTATTCGATCTGGCGGGCCCGCTCGGCCTCCGCGGCGGCCCGGGCGGCGGATTCGTCCGCACCGAGGAGCTCGGCAGCCTCGTCGAGCAGGGGCACGTCGGCAGGTGTCCAGGCGGTCTTCTTCGCGCGCCGGATCAGCTCGGCGTCGTCCTCGGCCAGATGCGTGGGCTCCTCCAGATAGCCGGCGAGGAACTCCTGCGGGGTGAGCGGGGGCCACAGGGAGGTGATGGCTGCGTGCACCTCCGCACTGGCGGCGATGCCCTTACCGAGCTGGGCGATGTCGTCGGGGCCGAGGAAATTCGGGCCGCCGTAGGGGTCGGCGCCGATGCGGTCGACGAGCTGTGTGGTGAGATCGTCGATGATCCGGAAGGCGAAGGTGGGCAGGGCGAGATTGTGCGGCAGCCCGGTCTCGCGGGCCTTGTGCCGCGCTTCGACTGCCATGTCCCAGTCGAGGATCAGCTCCCCGTCGTCGTGCGCGATGACGATCGGCTCGCCCTTCTCGGGCACCTGCTGCCGGTCCCGTACGGCCTCGGCCAGTACGCCGGCCATGTCCGCCCGGCCCTTTACGGCGGCGGCTGCGGGGCTGTCGGTGCCGGTGGCGTGCACGCCGGGAAACAGTTCGCCGACCGTCGACAGCAGCACGCCGGTCTCACCGAGCGAGGGCAGCACCTCGCCGATGTAGCCGAGGAATGCCGGATTGGGCCCGACGATCAGCACGGCCCGCTTGGCGAGCTGCTCCCGGTGCGCGTACAGCAGATACGCGGCCCGGTGCAGCGCGACCGCGGTCTTCCCGGTGCCAGGACCTCCCTCGACGACGAGCACCCCGCGCTGTGGGGCGCGGATGATGCGGTCCTGCTCGGCCTGGATGGTCGAGACGATGTCGCCCATCCGGCCCGTCCGGGCGCTGTTCAGCGCGGCGAGCAGCACCTCGTCGGCGTCGTGCGACTCGTATCCGGTGCGGGCGGTGTCGGCGAGATCCATGATCTCGTCGTGCAACCCGGTGACCATGCGCCCCTGCGTGGTGATGTGCCTCCTGCGGCGCAGCCCCATCGGTTCATACCCAGTCGCGAGATAGAACGACCGCGCGACGGGAGCCCGCCAGTCGATCAGCAACGGGGTCCGCTCGGCGTCGTCCCGCCGGATTCCGATGCGCCCGATGTGGTACGTGACTCCGTCGCGCCTGTCGATCCGTCCGAAACAGAGTCCCGTGTCGGCCGCATTCAGCGCGGCGAGCGAGGCTGAGTGCTCGACGACGCCGACATCGCGCTCCACCCGCGCCTGTCGACCGGCGCTGAGCTGCGCGATCGTGGCGCACATGGCGGTTTCGGCCGCTACCCGGAGCTGGTCGAGCCGCTCGTGGGCGAGCGAGACGAATTGCTGTTCCTGCTGCATTTCCTCGGTTGACAATTCATCACCTGACGCGATAGATTATGTTCATTGAAGTTTCTCGGCATGCCCTTCGGCGTGCATGCACGGAACTATTCAATATAGGCAAAGAAGTACCCCGGCCGTCAATTCGGACCGGGGTATTTGTTTGCAGCAGCTGCAAGCGCGCTGTCGGGTGAGCGCCGGCCCTCTCGGCGGTGGGACGGCGTCACGCACCCTTGCCCGTCTGTACGCCGCACGTGGCCTGGTCGTCGTGCAACCGATGTCAGCGATAGGTCCCGTAGTCCGGCCCGTACACCCAGTGCTCGTCGTACTCGGCGGCCGGCTCTTCAAAGCGCCCTGTACATCGATATGCAGCAATGCACTTTGGGTCACGGTCAGTCAGAAGTGGACAGTTCTTCCATGGCGGCCGAGGGGTCACCCGTGCGGACGTGGGCCCGAGCCGGACGGACGAACTGCCGGACGTCGTCGACGTCGAGGGTGTTTCAGCTCCTTACTGCTCACCGTGCAGGCGGACTGGCCGTGTGAGACGATTTAGGGAGTTCCAGGCCAGATGTGGCGTAGGAGCAGAGATGAAGATCAAGCCGCAGGCGACCGTCATCCCCAAGGAGACCGACCAGCTCGAACAGGGGAAATACGGCCCAATTTTTCCGAAGACACCGGCGTGTTATGGGTTCACCATCATCGCGAAGGTCAAACCGGGCCGGGCTGAGGCGATTCGTCAGTACGGCTACCGCCTGGCCGAGGCGCTGGAGCGCGATCCGTATCTTCTCGCGCCGCTGAAGTTGCACTACTTGCGCTGGGTGCTCTTCGACGATGACACGCGTTTCATGTATCAGGGAATCTTCGACACCGATTTCGACAAGTACACGGAAGACGCCGTCGCGCTTTTCAGCAAGGCAGGGGTGAGCACGGCTTTCGAGAACCTTGAAGGGTTCCCCGAGGACTGGAAGACGAACCCCGAGGGCTTCATCAGGTTCGTGCGTGCACACCACTGTCCGAGCTTCATCGAGTACGGGGAGTATCCGTACGTCAGCGCCGACGAGATCAAAAAGGCTCTGCAGATCAAGAGTGCCCTGTCGGAGATGCTTGACCAGATGCAGTGAGAACGGGCTGCCGCTCGCTTGTCCCACTGCGGATGGGAGACGGGATGAGTAAGGCCAAGACCGCACGCACCTACAATCAGAACCATGTCCCGCGCGAATACACCGCTGGTCGGCGGCGGGTGAGCATCTACGTCTCATGGAGCTATCCGGCCGAAGCAGGCCATAACCCGGCCGAGCTCGACAACCGGTTCTCCACGTTGACCGAAGTCCGGCGCGTGGCATGGCCTGCCTACGAGGACCCGAGGTGGTCCGACCCACTGCAGTTCCAGCAGGGCATCTCGGGATCACTGGAATTGTTCTTCTGGGCCTGGGTGCCGTTCCAGCAGTTCGTCGAGGAGACCACCGGACACCCCGTCCCCGTGTACCAACGCATCGACCAGGCCGGTTTCCGTACCCCGATCGACGAGCGCGTACTGGCCGACACCGACACCCTGTTCGTGTTCGGGCTCGACCACATGATCACCAGGCAGGAGGCCGAGCCCGCGGAGGTTGAGGCGCTGCAGGCTTTCCTCAGCCGAGAGGGCACCTCTGTGGTCCTGGGGCCGCACCATGACGTCGGGGCATCGGACGACCTGACCGTACGGGACATGGAGTACCGCCATCACGGCGATCCCCTGGTGCCCCGCCAGCAGCGTTTCGCCACGCACCTCCGAGGCTTGATGCAGGGGCTCGGGGTGCCTGTCGAGAACCGTTACGGGTTGCGTCCCGCGGTGCAGGAAGCGAACAAGATCGCCCCGCTGTCCACGGCCAGGGACCTGGACGCGAAGGGGTGGTTGGAAGGGGTGACCAACTTCAACTTCCACATGCACCTGCCGCACTACGCCGTGACGACCGACAAACCGGATGTCATTCATGTGCTGGCCAGGCAGCCGATCGACACTTCCAGACCGCATCCGTTCACCGAAGCCGGGAACACCGAATTCAACATGTTCCTCTGGATGCCCCCCAGCGGTGAGCGGGCCGGCGACGTGCTCCTGGCGGACTCCACGATCTTCAGCTCGTTGTTCGGCGGCGACGAAAGCCTGCGGAACTTCTGGCGGAACCTCGTCTCGAAGTAGTGGCGAAGGAGGTGAAGCCGTGAGCGGGCACACGCGGGTTGCGCTGGAACTCGACGACATCCAGCGTGGGGTTCTCAGCCCCCGCCCGACCCCCTACGCAGCGACGTACCTGCTGTTCCGCATCGATGACCGGACGCACGGACGCGAGCTGATGCGGCGCGCGAGCACGGCGGTCACCTCTGCCGCCGAATCGGCCAGCCCTCTGGGGGAGACCTGGGTGAGCGTCGCGGTCACCTATCACGGACTTGAGGCGCTGGGCGTGCCGCGCGCATCGCTGGACTCGTTCGCCTGGGAGTTCCGGCAGGGGATGGCTGCCCGCGCCAAGGCTCTGGGCGACATCGGCGAGAGCAGCCCCGAGCACTGGGAAGCGCCCCTGGGCACGTCGGATGTGCATGTGGTGTTCACGGCGGTCGCACCTGACGTCCCGCAGTTGGAGGCGGCCATCGACCGGGCCCGCCCCGCCTACGACCGCCTTCCCGGTATAACCGCGATCTGGCGGCAGGACTGCTACTCGCTGCCGTCCGAGGCCGAGCATTTCGGCTATCGCGACGGCGTCAGCCACCCGGCCGTCGAGGGCAGCGGAATCGCCGGGTCGAACGAAATGGAGGTGCCTCTGAAGGCCGGTGAGTTCGTGCTCGGTTACCAGGACGAGATCGGCGGTGTCCAGACCTTGCTGCCCAAGGAGCTGGGACGCAACGGCAGCTACGCGGCCTTCCGCAAACTCCACCAGCGGGTCGCCGCGTTCCGGCGCTACCTGCAGGACAACGCCACCAGCCCCGAGGACGAGGAACTGCTGGCAGCCAAGATCATGGGACGCTGGCGCAGCGGTGCTCCGTTGGCGCTCAGTCCGCAGCACGACGACCCCGCGCTCGGCGCCGACCCGCACCGCCGCAACACTTTCCTCTACGAGGGCGACGATCCGGCGGGGTTCACCACCCCCGGCGGCTGCCACATCCGCCGCGCCAACCCCCGCGATGCCTCGGTGGCGGGCGAAGTGCGACTGCACCGCCTGATCAGACGCGGGGCCGTCTACGGTCCGCCACTGCCCCAGGGAGTGCTGGAGGACGACGGGGCCGACCGCGGCCTGATGTTCGCGTTCATCGGCGCCCACCTCGGGCGGCAGTTCGAGTTCGTCCAGTCCGAGTGGATGAACGACGGCGTCTTCTTCGGTGCGGGCAGCGCCAGAGACCCCGTCACCGGGTCCCACGACGGCCTCACCGGCTTCACCATCCCCCGGCGGCCGCTGCGCAGGCGCATGCCGCCACTGCCGCGGTTCGTCGTCACACACGGCGGCGAGTACTGCTTCCTGCCGGGCCTGAGCGCCCTGCGCCGGCTCGGTGATCTCCAGAACTGACAGTGCGGCGACGCGCGCCGTGGCACCGCCCCGAGGTGCTCCGCAACCCAAGTGGAATGCCCATGGACACACTGCACCTGCTGTTCAACGCCGTCACGGTGATCTTCATCGTGGCCACCATGTTCGCCGCCGGCCTGGGGGCCACCATGGCGACGCTGCGCGGCATCTTCACCAACGTCCCGCTGCTTCTGCTGGCCCTGGTCGCCAACACGGTGGTCATCCCACTGCTCGGCTGGGGCCTCGGCGCGCTGTTCAGCCTGCCCGCCGCCGGGTTCATCGCGCTCGTCCTGGTCGCCTCGTCACCGGGTGGGCCTTTCGGGGCGAAGCTGGCCATGGTGCAGAAGGGCGACGTCGTCGCGGGCGCGGCGATGCAGGTGCTGCTCGCCACCATCGGCAGCCTCACCTTCGCCCCGACCGCCAACGGCATCCTGACCGCCGCCGACATCGGCAAAGGGGTCTCCCTCGATGTCGTGGCGCTGGTGCGGACCGTGGCCCTCCTGCAGCTCGTACCGTTCGTCATCGGCCTCCTGCTGCGCCGCTACGCGGCACCTACCGCGCAATCGTGGCATCCTCCGGCGGTCAAGGTCTCGAACGTGACGTTCCTGATCGTGCTGGCGGGCATGCTCCTGGGCAACTGGCGTGACGTCCTCTCGCTGCTCAGCTCGCTCACTCTCCTGGCCGGGTTCGTCCTCTCAGCCGCTGCCTTCGCCGTCGGCACGCTGCTGGCCACGGGCACGCGGGGGCGCCGCACCACCATGGGAAGCGTCGCCTCGGTGCGCAACGTAGGGCCCGCCCTGGCCGCAATCGGCATTGCCTTCGACAATGAGCCCGCCATCCTGGGCGCGCTTGCCGCAGTCCTGCTCAGCGGCCTCGCAGCGGCCCTGCCGATTGCCGCGGTGCTCAGCGGCCGGAGGAGCGGCGGCCCGGCCGCTGACGAGCCGCGCTGAACGGCACAGGGGCAGGGCCGTCGCGGGAGTTCCCGCGACGGCCCTGCCCCTGTGCCGGGTGTCCGGCTCCTAGGCCTTCGCCAGGGCGTGCTCCTGGTCGCCGTCCCGCGGCTCCGGAACGCCCGTGCCGTCACCGTGACCGGCGTCCTGGTTGAGCATCTGCTCGTTCCACGGGAGCGCGCCGGAGAGGACCTGGCCCACCCGCTCCTTGTCGATCTCCTTGGTCCAGGTGCCGACCAGGACGGTGGCCACCGCGTTGCCCGCGAAGTTCGTCATGGCGCGGGCCTCGCTCATGAAGCGGTCGATGCCGACGATCAGTCCGACGCCGTCGACGAGTTCGGGGCGGTGCGACTGGAGGCCGCCCGCGAGGGTGGCGAGGCCCGCGCCGGTGACTCCGGCCGCGCCCTTCGAGGCGACGATCATGAAGAGCAGGAGCGAGATCTGTTCACTCGCGCTCAGCGGGTCGCCCATCGCGTTGGCGATGAAGAGCGAGGACATCGTGAGGTAGATCGCGGTGCCGTCGAGGTTGAAGGAGTAGCCGGTCGGCACGGTGATGCCGACGACGGGCTTGCTGACTCCCAGGTGCTCCATCTTGGCGATGAGGCGCGGCAGGGCGGACTCCGACGACGAGGTGGAGAGGATCAGCAGGAATTCGCGGCCCAGGTACTTCAGCAGAGCCACCACATTCACCCCGGCGACCAGCCGCAGGATGGTGCCGAGCACCACGAAGACGAAGATCGCGCAGGTGAGGTAGAAGCCGACCATGATGACCGCGAGCGACTTCAGCGCGTCGACCCCGGTCTCGCCGACCACGGCCGCCATCGCGCCGAACGCACCGACCGGGGCCGCCCACATGATCATGGCGAGGATGCGGAAGACGAGGCGCTGGATGTGGCCGATGCCGCGCAGGACCGGTTCGCCCGCCGAGCCCATGCCCTGGAGCGCGAAGCCCGTGAGCAGGGCGATGAGCAGGGTCTGCAGGACCTCGCCCTCGGTGAAGGCGGAGACCATCGTCGTCGGGATGATGCCGAGCAGGAAGTCCACGGTGGACTCGCCGCCGGCGCCGGCCGCCTGCTTCTCACCGGCGGCGCGCACCTCTTCGGTGAGGTGGAGGCCCTGGCCGGGCTCCAGCAGGTTGCCGACGAGCAAGCCGATGGCGAGTGCGACGGTCGACATCAGCAGGAAGTAGCCGAGGGCGAGGCCGCCGACCGCGCCGACCTTGGCGGCCTTGCGCACCGAACCGACGCCCAGCACGATCGTGCAGAAGATGATGGGCGAGATCATCATCTTGATGAGGTTCACGAAGCCGGTACCGATCGGCTTGAGTTCGACGGCAAAGTCCGGGGCCACGAAGCCCACGAGGATGCCGAGCCCCACCGCCGCGATCACGGCGAGATACAGATAATGCGTACGGTCCCGCTTGGCGGCTGCCACTCCCACGGGGCTTCTCCTCGGTTCGTCCAGGTCACTCCCCCGTCCCTGGGGGGCTTGGTGACTATCCCGTCCCCTGTGGCGCCGGTCACCGTTACGTGCATTTCGTTCATATGTTTTCGGCCAGGCAGACTGTTGCCGTGCGTCTACCCCTACCCCGTACCCGCCCTCGCAGCCTCGCCGGTCAACTCTTCGCCATGCAGGTGGTGCTGGTCGCCGCCGTGGTGGCGGGATGCGCGTTCTTCGCCTACGCGTCGGGCCGCGAGCAGGCGAAGGAGACCGCGGCCCGGCAGGCCAGGACGGCGGCGCTGGCGATCGCTGACTCTCCGTCCGTACGGGAGGCGATCCGTACCCCGGACCCGTCCGCCGTACTGCAGCCCTACGCGGAGAAGGTCCGCAGGGACACCGGCGTCGCCTTCGTCACGATCATGTCCCCGGACCGGGTCCGCTGGACGCACCCGGACACCGACCGCATCGGCGAGAAGTTCCTCGGGAACACCGCGCAGGCGCTGCGCGGCGAGACGTTCACGGAGACGTACACCGGCACGCTCGGACCCTCGATCCGGGTCGTCACCCCGATCCGGGACGGCGGCAGGATCACCGGCCTGGTCAGCGCGGGCATCACGGTCGAGCGGGTCTCCTCACAGGTGCGGGCGCAGCTCGGGGCGCTGGGACTGACGGCGGGCGGGGTGCTGGCGCTCGGCGGTATCGGTACGTATGTGATCAACGCCCGGCTCCGGCGGCACACGCACGGCATGAACGCCGCCGAGCTGAGCCGGATGCACGACTACCATCAGGCCACGCTGCGCGCGGTACGCGAGGGGCTGCTGATGCTCGACGGGCAGCGCAGGATCGCGCTGATCAACGACGCGGGCCGGGAGCTCCTCGGGCTGGAGGCGGGTGCGGTCGGGCGCAGGGTCGCCGACCTCGGTCTGCCGACGCCGCTGACCGGTGCGCTGCTCGCCTCCGAGGAGCGGGTCGACGAGCTGCATCTGACGGCGGATCGGGTGATCGTGGTCAACACTCGTCCGGTGGTGGGCGGGGAGCAGCGCGGCACGGTCGTGACGCTGCGCGATCACACGGAACTCCAGGCATTGTCGGGCGAGTTGGACTCCGAGCGGGGATTCACCCAGGCATTGCGCTCACAGGCGCACGAGGCTGCGAACCGGCTGCACACGGTCGTCTCGCTGGTCGAACTGGGCCGGGCCGAGGAGGCGGTGGGTTTCGCCACCGCCGAACTGGAACTGGCCCAGGCCCTCACCGACCGGGTGGTGGGCGCCATCGCCGAACCGGTGCTGGCGGCACTGCTGCTCGGCAAGGCTGCGCAGGCCAACGAACGGGGGGTGGAGCTGGTGCTCGCGGACGACAGCCTGATCGACGACGGCGCCCTGCCCGCGACCCTGCCGCCACGGGACCTGGTGACGATCCTCGGCAATCTGATCGACAACGCGGTGGACGCGGCGTCGGAGACGGTGACTGGTACACCCAACCCGAAGGCCGTGCCCGCCCGGCGAGCAGCGGTGCCGGGCCGGTCCGCCCGTGCCCGGGTCACCGTCACCGCGCTCGCGGGGGAGGACGAGCTGCTGCTGCGGGTCGCCGACACCGGGGTCGGGGTCGACCCGGACGACGCCACCGAGGTGTTCGGCCGGGGCTGGTCGACGCACGGTGCGGGCCGGGGGATCGGGCTGGCCCTCGTACAGCAGGCAGTGCATCGCAACGCCGGGACGGTGGCGCTGGACCACGGCCCGGACGGCGGTGCGGAGTTCACGGTGCGGCTGCCGCTGGCCATCGGCAACCGCACGACGCACACCCTGAAGGAGGACACCGCGTGATCCAGGTGCTGGTCGTCGAGGATGATCCCGTCGCCGCGGACGCCCATCAGCTGTACGTGGGCCGCGTCCCCGGATTCACGGTGGCCGCGGTCGCGCGCTCGCGCGCGGAGGCGGTGCGGGCGCTGGACCGTACGCACGTCGATCTGCTGCTTCTGGATCTGTATCTGCCCGACGGGCACGGTCTGCAGCTGCTGCGCTCGCTGCGCGCGGCCGGGCACCCGGCGGACGTCATCGCGGTGACGTCCGCGCGTGATCTGGCGGTGGTCCGGGAAGGGGTGTCGCTCGGTGTCGTCCAGTACGTGCTGAAGCCGTTCACCTTCGCCACCCTGCGCGATCGGCTCGTCCGCTACGCCGACTTCCGCGCGGCGGCCGGTGAGGCGAGCGGTCAGGACGAGGTGGACCGGGCGCTCGGCGCACTGCGCGCACCACAGCCGACCCGGCTGCCGAAGGGGCTGAGCGGCCCGACGCTGGAGGCCGTCACCGGCGTTCTGCGGGCTGCCCCGGACGGGGTGACGGCGGCCGCGGCCGGGATGGAGCTGGGCATCTCGCGGATCACCGCGCGCCGCTATCTGGAACATCTGGTGACTGTGGGGCGCGCGGTACGCAGTCCCCAGTACGGTCAGATCGGGCGCCCGGAGCTGCACTACCGGTGGGTGACCCAAAAGCGCTGACCCCGCACGCACGGCACCAGGGCGTGTTTCGAAAGTCCCGTCCGGCCGGGGGGCGTATGGCGCTGCTGTCGAAGCGCACCTTACGTCCTCGGGGGAAATAGTGAGCGGAATTTCCCCCCGAGGTCGTTAGGACGTTCCTACGAGCCGTGATATCGGTGGAACACACCGTAGTGAGACCGCGTGTCGACTCCTACGGTGGGGCCGTGCAGCCTTCCCCGCCCTTCAACGCCCCCGCCGCGCGCCGACTCCGCGAGGCCCTGGGGATGCTTCCGGGCCATGTCTCGTACGGTCTCGGAGCGCAGTACGGGCTCCACATCAGCACGGAGACCGTGCTCGCGTGGGAAGGTGGGCTCGCCGTCCCGAGCGAGTACGAACTCACGGCGCTGGCCGGAGTGTTGTGGTGCTCACCGGGCGAGCTGCTGACCGCCGCGCGCACCCTGCGGGAGCACCGGGTGGCCCGGGAGCTGGCCGTCGAGGAGCTGGCGCGTCTGCTGGGGCTGACCGCCTCCGCGTATCTGCGGATGGAGGAGGCGGGGCGCTGGCGCGGCAACGAACGCCGGTCCGCGGTGCTCAGCGAGGTACTGGGGCTGACGGCCGCCGGGTTCGTGGCGGTGTCGGGCCGGGACGGGGAGCTGGCGGAGCTGTTGCGCAGTGCGGTGACGACACGCTGGCAGGCCCATGTCCGGCCGGTGGCGAAGCTGGTGCCGCTGGAGCGCGGGTTGCTGCAGGACGTACTGGAACAGCTGCACGCCGACTACCAGGCGCTGATGATGTCGACGCTGAGCTGGAGCAGCACGGGTACGAAGCGGGCCGGGGGGACGGGCGATGCGGGGCGGGAGTTCCTGGCGGAGATCGTGGAACGGTTCTGGCAGACGGCGGGGGTGCAGGGGACAAACGCTTGAAGCCGGGCGCCCCCCTGCAGGCCGTGCTGCTCTCAGCCGCCGGCCGTGCCGGTAGTCACCGGGTCGAAGAAGAACAGACCGACGGGCGGCCCTGACCGTCCACGGGGGGTGGTCAGGGCCGCCCGCCGGCCACTGCTTGTGACGCTGCCGCGCGCGTCCGGGCTCAGAAGACCGACTCGGCCTCGTCCATCCGGTCCCCCGGCACCGTCTTGAGCTGGGTAATGGCGTCGGCGAGCGGAACCATCTCGATGTTGTTGCCACGCAGAGCCGTCATCCGGCCGAAGTCGCCCCGGTGCGCGGCTTCCACCGCGTGCCAGCCGAAGCGGGTGGCGAGCACCCGGTCGTAGGCGGTCGGCGTGCCGCCGCGCTGCACGTGGCCGAGAATGACCGGCCGGGCCTCCTTGCCGAGCCGGGTCTCCAGCTCGATGGCCAGCCTGTTGCCGATGCCCGGGAAGCGCTCGTGGCCGTACTGGTCGATCTCGCCCTTGGCGTACGGCATGGAGCCCTCGGCCGGGTGCGCGCCCTCGGCGACGCAGATGACCGCGAACTTCTTGCCGCGTGCGAAGCGCTCTTCGACCATCTTGACCAGGTCCTCGACCTGGAAGCGGCGCTCGGGAAGGCAGATGCCGTGCGCCCCGCCCGCCATTCCGGACTCCAGCGCGATCCAGCCGGCGTGGCGGCCCATCACCTCGACGACCATGACCCGCTGGTGCGATTCGGCGGTGGTCTTGAGGCGGTCTATGGCCTCGGTGGCGACGCCCACCGCGGTGTCGAAGCCGAAGGTGCGGTCGGTGGCGGAGATGTCGTTGTCGATGGTCTTGGGGACGCCGACGACGGGCATCCCGGCGTCCGACAGCATCCGCGCTGCGGTGAGGGTGCCTTCGCCGCCGATCGGGATGAGCGCGTCCATGCCGTAACGGCGGCTCAGCTCGGCACAGTTCTCAGCGGCCTCGCGCAGCCGGTCGCGCTCCAGCCGGGCCGAGCCGAGAATGGTGCCACCGCGGGCGAGGATGCCGCTGACCGCGTTGAGATCGAGCGGGCGGAAGTGACCGTCGAGGAGTCCCTTGAACCCGTCCTCGAAGCCGATGACTTCATCACCGTGCCCCACCACGGCACGGTGCACGACCGACCGGATCACTGCGTTCAGGCCTGGGCAATCGCCGCCTGCGGTGAGAACTCCGATGCGCATCGTGCTGTATCTCCTGCTCGCTAGTGTCGTGCATTTCGGGGGCGACTACAGAATCCCCCCGTACCGTGAGCCATAACGATTGTCCCACGTCAGGTCTGGACCTCGCGGTCCCGGCCGCTCCGGGGACTCCCGCACGGGTGCTCCGCCGGATGCAGCGGTGGATCCCGCCGCGCCCCCAATCTCCCGGGGAGGCCCTCCGCAGATGGGCTTTCACCCGGCGGGCGGCGTCTTGGCCCCCGCAGGTATCGTCATATGGCAATACCATCCCAAACCACAAAAATGGACGGGAGAGCACGCGTGACGCGCAGCGTGTACGTGACCGGGATTGACAGGGGAGACGGCCGACAGGTCGTCGATCTGGGAGTCATGGAGCTCCTGACGCGTCAGGTGGACCGGGTCGGGGTGTTCCGGCCACTCATCCACGACGGACCCGACCGGTTGTTCGAGCTGCTGCGGGCCCGCTACCGGCTCTCCCAGGACCCCTCGTCGGTCTACGGCCTGGACTATCACGAGGCGTCCGCGCTCCAGGCTGAGCAGGGTACGGACGAGCTGGTCTCCCTCCTCGTGGAACGCTTCCATCAGGTGGCCCAGAAGTACGAGGTGGTGCTGGTCCTCGGTACCGACTTCGCCGCCACCCAGCTCCCCGACGAACTGGCGCTCAACGCCCGCCTCGCCAATGAGTTCGGCGCCTCGGTCATCGCGGTGGTCGGCGGGAAGGGCCGGCCCGCGGAGTCCGTTCGGGCCGAGACCCACAATGCTTACCGGGCGTACGCCGGCCTGGGCTGCGACATCCTCGCAATGATCGTGAACCGGGTGGCGGCCGAGGACCGCGATGTCATCGCGGAGCGACTGGCGGCCCGGCTGCCCGTCCCCTGTTCCGTACTGCCGGACGATGCGGCGCTCTCCGCGCCGACCGTCGCCCAGATCACCGCGACACTCGACGGCACGGTGCTGCTCGGCGACGACTCCGGGCTGGCCAGGGACGCGCTGGACTTCGTCTTCGGCGGTGCGATGCTGCCGAACATGCTGAAGGCGCTGACGCCGGGCTGTCTGGTGGTCACGCCCGGAGACCGGGCGGATCTGGTGGTCGGCGCGCTGGCCGCGCACAGCGCCGGAACCCCGCCCATCGCGGGTGTGCTGCTGACCCTGGACGAACGCCCCGGCGAGGAGATACTCAAGCTGGCCGCGAGACTCGCACCGGGTACCCCGGTCGTCTCCGTGGCCGGCGGCTCCTTCCCCACCGCTGGTGAACTCTTCGCAATGGAAGGCAAGTTGAACGCGGCGACGCCTCGCAAGGCGGAGACCGCACTGGGCCTCTTCGAGCGCCATGTGGACACTGGTGCCCTGCTGGAGGGGATCTCGGTGGCCCGCAGCGGCCGCGTCACCCCGATGATGTTCGAGCACGCACTGCTGGAGCAGGCCCGCACCGACCGGCGCCGGGTCGTCCTGCCGGAGGGTACCGAGGAGCGAGTGCTGCGCGCCGCGGACGTACTGCTGCGCCGCGATGTCTGCGACCTCACGCTCCTCGGCGATGTCGACCTCATCCGCAAGAAGACCGCGGACCTCGGCATCGATCTCGCCGGTACGCAGCTCATCGACCCGCAGAGCTCCGAGCTGCGCCAGGCGTTCGCCGAGCGGTACGCACAGATACGCGCGCACCGCGGGGTCACGGTGGAGCTGGCGTACGACGTCGTCGCGGACGTCAACTACTTCGGCACCCTGATGGTCCAGGAGGGGCTCGCCGACGGCATGGTCTCCGGGGCCGTGCACTCCACCGCGGCGACGATCCGCCCGGCGTTCGAGATCATCAAGAGCAAAGGGGCCGCGCGAAGCACGTCAGGCAGGGCAGTGGTGGGTGACGGAAGGGCCAAGCCGGACGCCTCGATCGTTTCCTCCGTCTTCTTCATGTGCCTCGCCGACAAGGTCCTGGTGTACGGCGACTGCGCGGTCAACCCGGACCCGGACGCGGAGCAGCTCGCGGACATCGCTGTGCAGTCGGCCGCGACCGCCGCCCGCTTCGGCGTGGAGCCGCGGATCGCGATGCTGTCGTACTCGACGGGCACCTCGGGATCGGGCGCCGATGTCGACAAGGTGCGCGAGGCGACGGACCGGGTGCGCGAGAACCGGCCGGATCTCAGGATCGAGGGCCCGATCCAGTACGACGCCGCGGTGGAGCCGAGCGTCGCCGCGACGAAGCTGCCCGGCTCCGAGGTGGCGGGTCAGGCGACGGTGCTGATCTTCCCGGACCTGAACACCGGCAACAACACCTACAAGGCCGTGCAGCGATCGGCGGGCGCGGTGGCCGTCGGACCGGTACTCCAGGGGCTGCGCAAGCCCGTCAACGATCTGTCCCGGGGCGCGCTCGTCCAGGACATTGTCAATACCGTGGCCATCACGGCGATCCAGGCACAGGGCGAGGAGCGACCCGCATGACCACCCCGACTGCAGACAGCCCTTCCACCGTGGCCGCGAATCGCGTGCTCGTTCTCAACTCCGGCTCCTCGTCGGTGAAGTACCAGCTCCTGGACATGAGCGACCACTCCAGGCTGGCGGTCGGACTGGTCGAGCGGATCGGCGAGGAGACCTCCCGGCTGGTGCACACACCGCTGGTCGGCGGGGCCAGGGCGCGTGAGCGCACCGGCCCGATCGCCGACCACGAGGCCGCGCTCAAGGCGGCGGCCGAGGAACTGGCGGCCGACGGGCTGGGCCTGGACTCCCCCGCACTGGCGGCGATCGGCCACCGGGTGGTGCACGGCGGGCTGCGGTTCACCGAGCCCGTGGTGATCGACGACGAGGTGCTGAAGGAGATCGAGCGCCTGGTCCCGGTGGCCCCGCTGCACAATCCGGCGAACATCATCGGCATCCGTACCGCCCGGGACCTGCGTCCGGACCTTCCGCAGGTGGCAGTCTTCGACACGGCCTTCCACACGACGATGCCGGAGTACGCGGCGCGGTACGCGATCGATATGGAGACCGCCGACACGCACCGCATCCGGCGCTACGGATTCCACGGCACCTCGCACGCGTACGTCTCCCGCAAGGCTGCCGAGCTGCTGGGGCGCACTCCCGAGGAGGTCAATGTCATCGTGCTGCACCTGGGCAACGGCGCCTCGGCGTCGGCGGTGGCGGGCGGCCGGTGCGTGGACACCTCGATGGGGCTGACCCCGCTCGAGGGGCTGGTGATGGGTACGCGTTCCGGCGACATCGATCCGGCCGTCACCTTCCACCTCAAGCGGGTGGCGGGGATGTCGGCGGACGAGATCGACGCACTGCTCAACAAGCGGAGCGGTCTGGTCGGGCTCTGCGGCGACAATGACATGCGGGAGATCCGGCGCCGGATCGACGAGGGCGACGAGCGTGCGGCCCTGGCGTTCGACATCTATGTGCACCGGCTGAAGAAGTACATCGGCGCCTATTCGGCGGTCCTCGGGCGGGTGGATGCCGTGGTGTTCACGGCGGGGGTCGGGGAGAACTCGGCGCCCGTACGCGAGGCTGCGATCGCCGGTCTCGAGGAGTTCGGTCTGGCGGTGGACGCGGATCTGAACGCCGTGCGGTCCGGCGCACCGCGGCTGATCTCGCCGGAGCACGCACGGGTCGCGGTCGCCGTGGTGCCGACGGACGAAGAACTGGAGATCGCCGTCCAGACCTTCGCACTCGTCGGACAGGCCCACAACTGAGCACCCGCACGCCCCTTTGTATCTTCCACCAGACGGAATATTCCGCAACGAAACAAACCGATAGGATCCGCCTCATGCGCCGTTCCAAAATCGTCTGCACACTCGGTCCCGCCGTCGACTCCCATGAGCAGCTCGTCGCTCTGATCGAGGCCGGCATGAGCGTGGCCCGCTTCAACTTCAGCCACGGCAGTCACGAGGAGCATCAGGGCCGTTACGACCGGGTCCGCAAGGCCGCCGCCGAGACCGGCCGTGCGGTGGGTGTGCTCGCCGACCTCCAGGGCCCGAAGATCCGCCTGGCGAAGTTCGCCGAGGGCCCTGTCGAGCTGGTTCGCGGGGACGAGTTCACCATCACCGCGGAGGACGTCCCCGGTGACAAGTCGATCTGCGGCACGACCTACAAGGGCCTGCCCGGCGATGTCGCCAAGGGCGACCCGATCCTGATCAACGACGGCAACGTCGAGCTGAAGGTCCTCGCGGTCGAGGGCCACCGGGTGAAGACCATCGTCATCGAGGGCGGTGTCATCTCCGACCACAAGGGCATCAACCTGCCCGGCGCGGCGGTCAACGTCCCGGCCCTGTCCGAGAAGGACGTCGAGGACCTGCGGTTCGCCCTGCGGATGGGCTGCGACCTGGTGGCGCTCTCCTTCGTACGGGACGCCAATGACATCAAGGACGTCCACAAGGTGATGGACGAGGTGGGCCGCCGGGTCCCGGTCATCGCCAAGGTCGAGAAGCCGCAGGCCGTCGAGCACATGGAGGGCGTCGTCATGGCGTTCGACGGTGTGATGGTCGCCCGCGGCGACCTGGCCGTCGAGTACCCCCTGGAGAAGGTCCCGTTGGTGCAGAAGCGCCTGGTGGAGCTCTGCCGGCGGAACGCCAAGCCGGTCATCGTGGCGACCCAGATGATGGAGTCGATGATCACCAACTCGCGGCCGACCCGCGCCGAGGCGTCCGATGTCGCCAACGCGATCCTGGACGGTGCGGACGCGGTCATGCTGTCCGCCGAGTCCAGCGTGGGCGCGTATCCGATCGAGACGGTCAAGACAATGTCGAAGATCGTCGTCGCCGCCGAGCAGGAGCTGCTCTCCAAGGGCCTGCAACCGCTGGTCCCGGGCAAGAAGCCCCGCACCCAGGGCGGTTCGGTGGCCCGCGCGGCCTGCGAGATCGCGGACTTCCTGAACGGCAAGGCGCTGGTCGCCTTCACCAAGTCCGGCGACACGGCCCGCCGCCTCTCCCGCTACCGCGCGGCGCAGCCCATCCTGGCCTTCACCACGGACGAGTCCACCCGCAACCAGCTCGCCCTGAGCTGGGGCGTGGAGGCGCACGTCGTGCCGCACGTGGACAACACCGACGCCATGGTGGACCTGGTCGACGCGGAACTGCTCAAGCTGAGCCGCTACAACGAGGGCGACACGATGGTCATCACGGCCGGCTCGCCCCCCGGCATCCCGGGCACGACGAACATGGTGCGGGTGCACCATGTGGGTGGAGGGGAGCGCGACTGACGCGGCGGCCTCCGCGCAGAAGGCTGTGGGCCGCGCTCCTTGAAGGAGTGCGGCCCACAGCCTTCTGCGCGGGGGCCGAACAGCCCTTAGCTGTTGCCGCCGGTGAAGTAGTTGTGCAGTCCGGGCACCGTGAGCGAGCCGCCGAACTGGCCGGCCTGAGTCACCTTGACCTTGGTGAAGAAGGCGAAGGGCACGTTCAGCGGCGGCGGCGTCTGCGGGCTGAACGTGACCGGGATGAGGCCGAAGAGATTGCCCTTCAGCTCCTCCGTGTACATCGTCACCGTGCCGTTGCGGATGGTGGACGTGGAGCCCTTGCGCGCCTGGACGTGGGCCGTGGTGCCGTTCGGGCCGACCGTCAGCTGGTGGAGGTCCTTGATGTCGATGGAGCTCGCGGTGAACTTCAGCACCTTCTTGATGGTGCCGTCCTGCGTCTTCACCTCGACGATGCCCTTGTAGTCGAGCCCGTTGAGGGTGAGCAGCGAGCTGTCCAGGATCCACGGGTCGGTCGGGAGCAGCGGGACGCCGGCCTCCAGGTCTGCCGCGGCCAGTGCCTCGGGGTCGGGAGTCGGGCACGGGAAGCGCGGTTTGGCGCCGTCCGGGATGTCCTCGTCCTTCTTGGCGTCGAGTCCCTTGGCGCTGTCGTCGAGCTCCTCGACCGACTGGCCGGCCTTGCCGGCCGCTTCGCGGATGGCGGCGGCGGTCTTGTCAGCCGTCTCCTTCGCGGCGTCCGTGGCCTTCTCCACGGGCTCGGTCGTGGCGCTCTGCGACGGCTTGGGGGACGCGGTGCTCGCGCTCGGGGACGGGCTCGCCGTCTCCTTGTCCGGTCCGTCGAAGAGGTCCTTGAGAGCGTCGCCGACGCCCAGCGGGTCGAGCGGGTTCGTCGAATTCGTGGGTGTGGGCGAGGTGCTCGGCGCGGCGGCGGGTGCGTCGGCGTCCTTCGCCTCCGGCTTCGCGGCGTCGCTCGCCGACGGGGTAGCCGAGGGCTTCGGCGTCGCCGTGTCGCCCTTGTCACCGGAGTCGGTGGCGGAGGGAGACGGGGACGGCGACTTGGTCTCCGACGCGGACGGGGACGGCGATTCGCTCGGCTCGTCGGAGCGGGTCACGCAGGGGCCGGGTGCGAAGGGGATGTCCGAACTGTCTTCGGCCAGCGCGAGCTTGGGAGTGAGCCCCATGCCCACGAAGACGGCCGTCGGCATCGCGGCGAGCGCGAAGGCCTTGCCCGCGGGTATGTGCAGCTTCGTCAGCAACGACTTCCTGGGGGCCGCGTGGCGCGGTCCGCTTCTCGCCCGGAGGTCGTCCCCGGACGGGTTCAGCTGCGTCTCGTCATCCCGCACGGTTCCTCCCGCCGTCGGCCTCGACTGTCGTGTCGTACTGCTCCGGCTGCTGCTGGGGCAACGCTGCCGTGCTGTGGAACTCGGGTTCGGGCTCCTGCGTACCAGGACCCGCGTCCTTGTATGTCTGATCGAGAGCACCCGCATCCACGGCGTCGGGCTTCGGCTCGCCCGGTGCCCAAGAGATGGAGAGCGCTCCACCGAGCAGGGAGAACACAAAGCCGACCAGGAACCCGCCGATGTTGGCGACCGGTATGGAGACCAGCGCCAGCAGGATCGCGGCGACTCCGGCGAACACTCTCACGATGTGGTGGAACCACATCGTGAGGCCCAGCGTGATCAGCAGGACCCCGATGATCAGCGATCCCGCACCGGCGGTCGTGGACATCGCCAGCGTGATGTTGCCGAGGTGCATGTTGGCGTACGGGAAGTACGCGATGGGTAGACCACCCACCATGGTGAACAGGCCCGCCCAGAACGGCCGGTTACCCCGCCAGGTGCGGAATCCTCGCCAGAAGACGCGGAGGTAGTGCTCGTTCTGCCCTGTGGACTCGGGGCTCATGGAAAACAGCTCCCTGGAACCGGTACTGCTGTGAGAAGAGAAAGAGCGGGTGGCCGGAGACCCTGGGGGCGCTCCGGCCACCCGGGCGAGTGCTAGTAGCACTCCTTGCCAGGGCCGCTGTACAGCCGCAGGCTCAGGTTGCTGAGCTTGAAGGTGCCGGCGGTGGTGGCCCACGCCTCCTGCTTCACGTCCTTCAGCACGGCCGTCTCGGCGCGCTGCGCGAAGCCGTTCGGGTTGACGGCCTTCTCGGTGCCGGACTGGATGCCGGGCTTGCCGACGGAACCGGCCGCCACACCGATGTCGATGTTCTCGAAGTACGCGTCGGCGTCGAGCTCGGCAACGTCCAGGTACAGGTTGGTCGCCTTGACCGGCTTCTTCGGGTTCGTACCCGCCTTCAGCTGCAGCGTGATGTTGCCGAGACCGAACGGGAGGTTCGGAGTGACCACCGACTGGCACATGTTGGTGATCGTGGCGTCACTGAAGCCGGACACGGCCACGGCGTGCGCCGCGTCGTTGCCCTTGAGGTCCTTGCCGGTGGCAACGCTGCCGTACTGGACGAAGTCGTGACCGACGAGCCTGTCCGCGTGGACCTTGAAGCTCTGGCCGGACACACTGAACGACGCCGCGAGGGCGCCCTGCGCGAGACCGACACCCACTGCGGCGGTCGCGACGACGCTCGGCACCATGACCAGAGCGAAGCGCTTCCATCTAGTGCCGCCACGAACCTGGGAACTCATAAATTTTCCTCCTTCTCGGACGTACATCTCCGGACCGGGTCTGGGCCCGTCCTGGGATGGGAGAAGTGCTACGTCCTCGGAAAGGAGAGCGCCCGCGTACGGAGGCAGGAACCACGTCCGAATCACCGGCGATCACCCCCGAGCGACAACCACTGGCCACGCATTCGCGCAACCTGTTCGGACAGGCCCTGCCGGACGGCAGGAACCCCCCTGTCCGGAACCGGCGCCACATCCGCCGGCCCACTCGGTGGGGACCCAACGGGGCTGCCGCGCCGACTGGCAGCCGGGCTGGCGTTATTGGACCGAGCGTGGCCGATCGTGGTGCATTCCAAGCCGCCGCACAAGGGGCTTCGTTACTCGCTAGTAACGACCCGATAACCGATAGGCAACCGGGGGGAATCACCCGGCCACACAGGGTGGCGTCGAACGGGAGGACGAAAGGGAGAATCAGGGTCCTTATGCGGACAGATCCCGGGGGGCGATTTACTGCGAGTAACAGGCCGTGCCTTTATCAAGATTTGGTAAAGCAGGGGCGCCTCTTATCGCCTGATCGCGAAAACGGCCGTGACACCCCGGGGATGCCACGGCCGCGTTGTCACATCAGAACAAGACCCGTGCCAGCGCCGTACGCGCGGCACCGACCCGCGGATCGTCGGGGCCGATCACCTCGAACAGCTCCAGCAGTCGCACCCGCGCCACGTCCCGGTCGTCGCCGAAAGTACGGCGCACCGTCTCGACCAGCCGCCCGAAGGCATCCTCGACATGACCACCGACCAGATCCAGATCGGCGGCCGCGAGCTGCGCCGCGACATCGGCCGGGTTCTCCGCAGCGTCCTTGCGGACCTGCTGCGGGTCCATGTCCTTGACGCGGGCGAGCAGTTCGGCCTGGGCAAGACCAAGCTTGGCCTCCGTGTTGGCCGGGTCGTCGGACAGGACGTTCTTGTACGCCCGGATGGCACCGGCGAAGTCGCTGGCGTCCAGGGCCTGCACGGCCGCTTCGAGCAGAGCGTCGTACGGCCCTGCGGGCGCCTCTGTGGGGGCCTGGGCGGCTCCCTCGGCGGCGGCCGCGTCCTGATCGACCACGATCCCGGTGAGCCCGAACCGCTCCTCGCCGACCTGGATCAGCTGGTCGAGCGTCTGCCGGATCTGGGCCTCGGGGGCCGCGCCCTGGAAGAGCGGGAGGGCCTGCCCGGCGACGACGGCGAAGACCGCCGGGATGCCCTGGATGCCGAACTGCTGCATCAGCATCTGGTTGGCGTCGACATCGACCTTGGCCAGCACGAAGCGGCCGTTGTACTCCTGGGCCAGACGCTCGAGGAGCGGACCCAGCTGCTTGCACGGCTCGCACCACTCGGCCCAGAAGTCGATGACGACCGGGACCTCGGCGGAGCGCTGCAGGACATCGCTCTCGAAGCCTGCCTCATCGACGTCGATCACCAGGGCGGACGGCGGCACGGCACCGCCACCACCCTGCCGGGCGGCTTCGGCACGGGCCTGCTCCGCCTTCACCTTGGCCTCGCCGGCCGCTTTCACCGCGGCGAGGTCGACGACGCCGCTCATGGACATGTTCCTAGGCTGCATACGTACATCCTCCCCCTTTGGCCCACCGATACGGAAAGCGATGCGGAAACCGCACCCGTCCGCGGTCCCCGCCGGTATGCGGGGGCACGGACAGACACGGCCCCGGGGCCCCTGAAAGACCCGTTTCGGTGCCGGGTCCCCACCCGGCGCTTGCGGCTGTCGTTCGGTCGTGGCGCCACGGCGGCACGACCACCGCCTTACGCTACGACCCGTAGCGTAACTCCCCGGCACCCCTCGCACACGAGTGCGTTCGGTGATCTGACTCACGGCGAACGGGACCGGTCGGCTCTCCTTACTGACCGGTATGGTCGCGGCATGCTGAGCCACAGCCACGCCAAACCCCTTCGAACGGGGCGTCCACGCAGCGCCGCGGCCGATGAAGCGATTCTGGAGGCGACCAGAGCCTCCCTGGTCGAGCTCGGCTGGTCGAAGCTGACGATGGGCGATGTGGCGACGCGGGCCGGGGTCGCCAAGACGACCCTGTACCGGCGGTGGGCAGGCAAGAACGAGCTTGTCGTGGACGCCGTCGCGGTCCTCTTCGACGAGCTGGAACTGCCCGATCTGGGCAGCTTGTCGGCCGATGTGCAGGCGGTGGTACTGCAGTTCGCCGCGCTGCTGGAGCGGCCGGAGACCCAGACGGCGCTGATGGCGGTGATCGCGGAGGCGACCCGCGACGAGGCGCTGCGGACCCGGATCCGCGACTCGATCGTGGACCGGCAGAAGCGACTGGTGCTTCAAGGGCGCCAACGGGCCCAGGAGCGCGGGGAGTTGCCCGTCGAGCAGGACGAGGCCGAGGCGGCGTCGACCGCCGATCTGATCTTCGACGTGATCGCCGGCGCGGTCGTGCACCGGTCCCTGGTGAGCGCCGAGCCCGTCGATGCCGACTGGGCCCGGCGCTTCACCGTGCTGCTGCTCGCGGGGCTGGGGGCTGCGGCCTCCGCGTAGCGGGGCGGGCCACTGCCGCCGCGCACGGCTGACGGGCGCGGTCGACGGGCGCTGCGGCCGGGCCCGATCGAGGGGCGCGACCGAAAGGCGCGGCCCGGACCACAGCGGCCGGTCGGCCCGCCCGGTCCGGGCTGTCGGCCCGCCGGTCAGAAGCCGGGCGGCTCCGTGTAGGTGCCCCACTCGTCGCGCAGGGCCCCGCAGATCTCACCGAGCGTCGCCTCGGCCCGTACCGCGTCGAGCATCGGCCCGATCATGTTGGAGCCGTCGCGGGCGGCGGCCAGCATCGCGTCCAGCGCCGACTTGACCCGTGCGTCGTCGCGGGCGTCCTTGCGGCTGCCGAGCACCCGGACCTGCTCGCGTTCGACCTCGTGGCTGACCCGCAGGATCTCCAGGTCGCCGGTGACCGAGCCGTGGTGGACATTGACGCCGACGACGCGCTTGTCGCCCTTCTCCAACGACTGCTGGTACCGGAAGGCGGACTCGGCGATCTCGCCGGTGAACCAGCCGTCCTCGATACCGCGCAGGATGCCGGAGGTGATGGGCCCGATGGGGTGCTGCCCGTCCGGGTGGGCCCGGGTGCCGCGCTCCTTGATCTGGTCGAAGATCTTTTCGGCGTCGGCCTCGATCCGGTCGGTGAGCTGCTCGACGTACCAGGAACCGCCCAGCGGGTCGGCCACATTGGCGACGCCGGTCTCCTCCATCAGCACCTGCTGGGTGCGCAGCGCGATCTCGGCGGCCTGCTCGGAGGGGAGCGCGAGGGTCTCGTCCAGGGCGTTGGTGTGCAGCGAGTTGGTGCCACCGAGGACCGCGGAAAGCGCCTCGACCGCCGTCCGTACGACGTTGTTGTACGGCTGCTGGGCGGTGAGGGAGACCCCGGCGGTCTGGGTGTGGAAGCGGAGCCACTGCGCCTTGTCGGTCCTGGCGCCGTACGTCTCCTTCATCCAGCGGGCCCAGATCCGGCGCGCCGCGCGGAACTTGGCGATCTCCTCGAAGAAGTCGAGGTGCGCGTCGAAGAAGAAGGAGAGACCGGGCGCGAAGGTGTCGACGTCCAGCCCGCGGGAAAGGCCGAGCTCAACGTATCCGAAGCCGTCGGCGAGGGTGTACGCGAGCTCCTGCGCGGCCGTCGCCCCGGCCTCGCGGATGTGGTAGCCGGAGACGGAGAGCGGCTTGTAGGCGGGGATCTCGCGGGCGCAGTGCTCCATCAGGTCGCCGATGAGGCGCAGATGGGGCTCGGGCTGGAAGAGCCACTCCTTCTGCGCGATGTACTCCTTGAAGATGTCGGTCTGGAGCGTGCCGTTGAGCACGCCCGGGTCGACGCCCTGACGCTCGGCGGCGACCAGATACATGCAGAAGACGGGGACGGCGGGTCCGCTGATCGTCATGGACGTCGTGACGTCGCCGAGCGGGATGTCCTTGAAGAGGACCTCCATGTCGGCGGCGGAGTCGATGGCCACTCCGCAGTGCCCGACCTCGCCGAGCGAGCGGGGGTCGTCGGAATCGCGGCCCATCAGCGTCGGCATGTCGAAGGCGACACTGAGCCCGCCGCCGCCCGCGGCGAGGATCATCTTGTAGCGCTCATTGGTCTGCTCGGCGTTGCCGAAGCCGGCGAACTGGCGGATGGTCCAGGTCCGGCCGCGGTAGCCGGTCGGGTAGAGCCCCCGGGTGAAGGGGTACTCGCCGGGCCAGCCGATCCGCTCGAATCCCTCGTACGTGTCCCCCGGGCGGGGGCCGTACGCGGGTTCCACGGGATCTCCGGAGAGTGTGGTGAAGTCCGCGTCACGCTTGCGGGCCTTGTCGTAACGGGCCTGCCAGCGGCGGCGGCCTTCCTCGATCGCGTCAGCGTCCATACCATCGAATTTACTAGGACGTCCTAGTAAATGTCGATGGCAAACCGCCCGGTGCTTCGCACGGGGCGGTTCGGCGGGCTCGGGGCGGGCCGGGGCTCAGGCCTTGACAGTGGCGGGAGAACCGTCGACAACCAGCGGCTCAACCTCGCGGACGACCTGGCGCTCGACGAAGAACGCGGCCGTCGGGATGGTGCCGGAGAGCAGCACCCAGAGCAGCTTGCCCATCGGCCACTTCGCCTTGGACCCCAGGTCGAAGGCGAAGATCAGGTAGATGATGTAGAGGACACCGTGGATCTGGGAGACGACGAGCGTCAGATCCTTGCCCATGCCGAAGCCGTATTTGAAGATCATGCAGGTGCAGAGCACCAGCAACATGACTGCGGTGACGTAGGCCATCACCCGGTACCGGGTCAGCACACTGCGTTTCATGGCATCGAGCGTAACCGGACGCCCGGGGCGATCATGCAGCGGGCCGGGCCCTCGAAATGTTGTCCTATGCCTCTTCTGCCTCTTCGAAATCCTTGGCCGCGATCCGCAACGGCCGCAGCAGGGCGAAGATCTCCGCGCACTCCTCGGCGTCGTACGCCCCGAGCCCGAACTCCATGTCGACCAGGTCCTTGGTCGCAGCCTCGACGACCTCGCGGCCCTTGTCGGTGATGGAGGCGAGGGTTCCGCGGCCGTCGTTCGGGTTGGGGCGCTTGGCGACCAGGCCGGAGCGCACCAGCCGGTCCACCGTGTTCGTGACGGAGGTGGGGTGGACCATGAGCCGCTCACCGATCTTGGACATCGGCAGCTCACCGGCCCTGGAGAAGGTGAGCAGCACCAGCGCCTCGTACCGCGCGAAGGTCAGTCCGTACGGTTTGACGACCGCGTCGACCTCGGCGAGCAGGATCTGCTGCGCGCGCATAATCGAGGTGATCGCCCCCATCGAGGGCACCGGGCCCCAGCGCTGCTGCCAGAGTTCGTCGGCGCGGGCGATGGGATCGAAGGGGAGACTGAGCGGCTTCGGCACGGTTCCGACCTTACTCACTGGTCATATGCTGGTCAGCCCCGTCTCGAACTTCGGTCCGAGGGCCGTGCGCGGGCTCCGTTTTCCTGACCTCGCGGACGCTGTCGTCGGCCTCACGGGACAACCGTAGGTAGATCGCTACTGAGGTCATGTACTCAAGGTACGCGCGGCCACCCTCAGTGGAGGTGAACATGGCCTAACTCGCCGACGTCCTCACCGGCCCCCAGCGGACTGACCGAGAACGCGACGATCACGCGCTGACCACGCCTTCCCTGCGGGCGCGGGCGGCGATGACACCGTCGGCCTCGTAGCGCTTGAGCACCTTGTCACCGTAGAGCCCGCCGAACGGCACCAGCGCGAGCAGGAAGAAGAACGCGACACGCTTCAGCGGCCACTTGGTCTTGGACCAGACGTCGAGCAGCAGGACGGCGTAGATCACGAAGAGCACGCCGTGGATGATGCCGAGCGGCATCATCAGGAAGTCGATGTCGGAGACCCGGCTGAGGATCGAGCCAAAGATGATCAGTGCCGGGAAGGAGAGCGCCTCGGGAATCGAGATGAGGCGCAGCCGGTGCAGGGCGGTAGCGGTCTTGACGTCCACGAGGGGCACCTTCGGTGGGAGGATCGTGACAGCTTGTGAATGTAGGCACAAGCCCAGCCCATTGTGGCATCGGCACGGGCGGCGCTCGGCGCCGGGGGCCGTATGCCTCCGGTCACGTGCCACCTTCGGCCCCGTTCCGTTCCGTCGTCGCGCCGTACGGCATACATCCCGATTGCGTACGGGTCCGGTACCGGATGCGTATCAGGGGCGGCTCCGGGTGCCGGTTCCGCCCCGAGAGGCTGTTCCGGCAGGGGCCCTGCCGCTACCGTCACTCCGTGGCAATGTTCCGACTCCAAGGCAGCAGAACGCTCGCCGTCGACCTGACCGGCGACGCCGTCAAGGCGAAGAACGGCTCGATGGTCGCGTACGACGGCCGGATGACGTTCAAGAAGATGACCGGCGGCGGCGACGGCCTGCGCGGCATGGTGACCCGCCGGCTGACCGGCGAGCAGATGACCGTGATGGAGGTGAAGGGGCAGGGCACCTGCTACTTCGCCGACCGCGCGAGCGAGATCACTCTCGTCTCGCTGCACGGCGACACGCTCTATGTCGAGGCGAGCAATCTGCTCTGCACCGATGCCGGGCTGCGCACCGGAACCAGCTTCACAGGTCTGCGCGGCGGGGCGACGGGCAACGGCCTGTTCACCACCACCGTCGAGGGCACCGGCCAGGTGGCGATCACTTCGGACGGCCCGGCCGTGGCGCTGCGGGTGTCGGCCCAGTACCCGCTGTTCGTCGACCCCGGCGCCTACGTCGCACATCAGGGCAGTCTCCGGCAGCACTTCCAGTCCGGGGTGAACCACCGGGTGCTGATGGGTGAGGGCTCGGGCGAGTCCTTCCAGATCCGGTTCGAGGGCGAGGGACTCGTCTACGTGCAGCCGAGCGAGCGGAACACCATCGGGGGCGATGTCTGATGCCGTTCCGTGAGATCAACTCGAAGATGGTCGAGGCGACGATTCTCCCCGGCCAGAAGATGTACAGCCAGCGCGGCGCGATGCTCGCGTACCGCGGCGAGGTGTCCTTCACGCCGAACATCCAGGGTGGCCAGGGCGGCGTGATGTCGATGATCGGCCGCCGGGTGGCCAATGAGGCGACCCCGCTGATGACGGTTGACGGCAGCGGAACGGTGATGTTCGGCCACGGCGGCCATCACATCCAGGTGATCAACCTGTCCGGCGACACCCTGTATGTGGAGGCCGACCGGCTGCTCGCCTTCGACGGGACGCTGCAACAGGGCACGATGTTCATGGGTTCGCAGGGCGGAGTGATGGGCATGGTGCGCGGTCAGGTGACCGGGCAGGGGCTGTTCACCACCACCCTCAAGGGTCATGGCGCGGTCGCGGTGATGGCGCACGGCGGCGTGATCGAGCTGCCGATCACGCCGGGCCGCGCGGTTCATGTGGACCCGCAGGCGTATGTCGCCCACCACGGCGACGTACGCAACAAGCTCTCCACCGCGCTCGGCTGGCGGGACATGGTGGGGCGCGGCTCCGGCGAAGCGTTCCAGCTGGAGCTGAGCGGCAGTGGCACGGTGTATGTCCAGGCCTCGGAGGAGAAGCTGTGAGCACGCCCGTGGTCTTCGACCCGATGACGCTGCCGTCGGACGACAACGTCAACTCGTACACCTTCTGCGTGGAGCTCAAGGGGAGCCAGTGGTTCCTGCAGAAGGGCAAGATGATCGCCTATTACGGGCGGATCGAGTTCAACGGCATCGGCCACGGCCGCTTCGAGCGGCTGCTCCGTACGAGCTTCCACTCGCCACTGCACGCGGGCGACTGGGTGGTGGCCGAGGGCAGCGGCAAGATGCTCCTCGCCGACCGGGCCTTCGATGTGAACTCGTACGACCTGGAAGACGGGAATCTGACGATCCGGTCCGGCAACCTCCTCGCCTACCAGCCGACCCTGGCACTCAAGCAGTCCATCGTGCCGGGCTTTTTGACGCTGATCGGTACGGGGAAGTTCGTGGCCGCGTCCAACGGTCCGGTGGTCTTCATGGAGCCGCCGCTGCGCGTCGATCCGCAGGCCCTGGTCGGCTGGGCGGACTGTCCCTCGCCGTGCCACCACTACGACTACGGCTATATGACGGGGGTGCTGGGCGGACTGCGGTCGATGACGGGTCTCGGCGGCACCTCGGGCGAGGAGCACCAGTTCGAGTTCGTCGGGGCGGGTACGGTGCTGCTCCAGTCGACCGAGGTCCTGATGCCTGAGCAGCCGACAGGGGAAACGCCGGCGCAGGCCGGGGTGCCGGGCGGTTCGGGTCAATCTGGCTCCGCAACCCGCCTGCCCGGTCAGCTCGGGGACCTCCAGCGCCGCTTCGGTTTGTGAACGGTAGTCTGCGGAGTGTGACGTCGAACGTCTGCGCCCGCACCCGGGCCCGTCTCCGAGCGGCTGCCGGGCGTCACACATCCCCACTTCGTCCGGCTTTCAACTTCTTAGGTAGAATCCACATATGGAGACCGAGACAGCCACTCGCTGGCTGAACGACGCGGAGCAGTGCGTTTGGCGCACCCACCTGGACGTCAGCAGGCTGCTGATGCACCAACTGGAGAAGGACCTCCAGCCGTTCGGCCTGACAAACAACGACTACGAGATCCTGGTCAACCTCTCGGAGTCGGACGACCAGCGCATGCGGATGAGCGACCTCGCCGCCGCGACGCTGCAGTCCAAGAGCAGGCTCTCGCACCAGATCACCCGCATGGAGAACGCGGGACTGGTCCGCAGGGAGCACTGCGAGTCGGACCGGCGCGGACTGTACGCGGTCCTCACCGAGGACGGCGCGGAGACGATGCGGAAGGTGGCACCGCACCACGTGGCGTCAGTGCGCAAGCACTTCATGGACCTGTTGACGCCGGAGGCACTGGCGGATTTGCACGCGGCGCTGGCCCCAGTCGCGGACCATCTGCGGGGGCGACGCGGCAAGGTGTGAGCTGCGGGGCGGAGTGGCGCGGCAAGGTGTGAGCTGCGCGAGGGGCGCCGCGGCAAGGTGCGGGCGCGCCACGGGGTGGCGTTCAGCCGGTGCCCGGCAGCCATAGCTCGAACCGCGCCCCGCCCTCCGGTGCGGCGTCCGCCGTCAGCCGGCCGCCGTGCCTGACTGCGACGTCACGGGCGATGGCCAGGCCGAGACCGGCGCCGCCATCGTCGCGCGTACGGGCGTCGTCGAGGCGTACGAAACGTTCAAAGATCCGCTCGCGCTCGTCCGGTGGCACCCCCGCCCCGTCGTCGGTGACCACGACGGTCACGCCACCCCGCTCCCCACGCACCGAGACCGTCACAGCGCTGCGCGCATGGCGCTCGGCGTTGTCCAGCAGATTGCCGATCACCCGCGCCAACTGCCCACGCGAACCGGCCACTTCGAACACGCCGGAGTCCGGCACGGACACGGCCACCGGAATCCGGTCGCCAGCGCGCTGCGAAACCTCCTCATGGACCAGCGCGCCCAGGTCCAGCGTCGTACGGCCCGGCCGCTCCCCCGCGTCCAGCCGGGCCAGCAGCAGCAGATCGGCCGCCAGCACCTGCAGTCGTACCGTGTCAGCGACCGCGCCCGGCACGTCCAGCAGCTCCGGATGCGCGGCACCCACCTCCAACTGGGTACGCAGGGAGGCGATCGGGCTGCGAAGTTCGTGCGAGGCGTCCGCCACGAAGCGCCGCTGCCGGTCCACCGATGCCTCGAGGGCCGTCAGGGTCTCGTTGGTGGTACGGGCCAGCCGGGCGATCTCGTCGCGCGAACCGGGCTCCGGCACCCGCCGGCTCAGGTCCTCGGACGCAGTGATCGCGGCCATCTCGCGCCGGATGCCCTCGACCGGGCGCAGCGCCCGCCGGGTCACCAGCCAGGTCACCCCGGCCACGACGAGCAGCAGCACCGGCAGCCCGATCAGCATCGCCCCGAGCACAGTGCTCACGGCCTCCTGCTCGGCGGCCAGCGGGGCGCCCGCGTTGATGGTCAGGGTCACCCCGGCGGAGGTGGTCGCCTGCACGGACGCGAAGCGGTAGTCGGCCGTGTCACCATCGACGGTGGCGGTGCCGTTGTCGAAGTCCGTGTCACCGGAGTCGACTTCACCGCGGCCGGGGGCGCTGTGAGCGCCGTAGTCGTCGCTCGCGTCGTCATCGCTGCCGTCGCCGTCGCCGTCGCCGCCAGACTTCCCAGCGGGCGGTGACGGGGCCGGGGTGACCTGATCCGTACCGGTGCCCGAGATCGCCTGAAGGTCCTTGGAGACGGCCACCACGCGCCCGTCCTCGTCGGTCACCTGGACCGGATGGTCCTCCTCGTCGTGCGTCTCCAACTGGTCGTACGGCACGTCGAGGGCCAGCTGCCCGGCCACCTCACGGGCCACCACCTCGGCCTGCAGCCCCGCCTGGTCGGTGAGGTTGGCGCGCAGGACAAGAAGTACGGCGAGCCCGGCGCCGATCAGTGCCACGGCGACCACCACCGTGGCTCCGAGCGCGGCCCTGGCCCGTACCGACCTCACAGCGCCTCCAGCCGGTATCCGGCGCCACGCACCGTACGGATGGCGGCCGCGCCGAGCTTGCGCCGCAGCGCGCTGACGTACACCTCGACGATGTTCGGGTCGCCGTCGTAGGCGAAGTCCCAGACGTGTTCCAGGATGTCCGCCTTGCTCACCACCTGGTCGGGCCGCAGCGCAAGGTGTTCCAGTACGGCGAACTCCTTGGTGGTGAGGGTGATTTCGGCCGGACCGAGGCGCACCCGGCGGGCGGCGGTGTCCATGCGCAGGGAGCCGACGGTGACCACCGGCGAGCCGGAGCCGCCGCCCCGGCGACGCAGCAGCGCCCTGATCCTGGCCACCAGCACCACGTACGAGAAGGGCTTGGTCAGGTAGTCGTCGGCCCCGGTGTCCAGGCCCTCCGCCACGTCGTACTCCCCGTCCTTCGCCGTCAGCATCAGGATGGGCACCTCATGCCCGGCGGCACGCAGGGCGGCGCAGACCCGGTAGCCGTTCATCCCGGGCAGCATGATGTCGAGGACGAGAAGGTCGTACGCCCCCTCGGCGGCCCGGTGCAGCCCTTCGAGACCATCGTGCACGACATCCACGGCGAAACCCTCGGCGGTGAGCCCCCCGGCCAGGGACATCGCCAGCCGCTTCTCGTCCTCCACGATCAACAGGCGCATAGGCCCAGGGTCCCAAACCGGACCTGAAAACGGCTTCAGGCGGCTTCAGGCTGCGTTCAGCATCCCTCCGGCAAGGTGGTCCATGTCGAAAAGACCGGCCACCCGACCGAGGAGGAACCCTCATGAAGCGAAAGATCGTCATCGCCGCAGTCACCGCGGCCGTGCTGGTCGGCGGCGGAGCCGCCACGGCTGTCGCCCTCTCGGACGACGACAGCCACGAGAACGACACCAGGAGCAGCGCGGCGAGCGGCAGCACCGCCCGCGTCACCGTCGGCGACGCGGTCGCGTCCGCCGTCGGGGCCGTCCCGGGGACGGTCACCGAGGCCGAGCTGGAGGACGAGGACGGCGGGCTGGTCTGGGAGCTCGACGTGTACGGCTCCGACAAGGTCTGGCACGACGTGACGGTGGACGCGGGCAACGGCAAGGTGCTCGGCAAGCACGTCTCCGACGACAACGACGACCATGAAGGGAGCGCCCCCCAGTCGGCCCCCGTCTCGCTGAACGCGGCCGTCGACGCCGCACTCCGGGAGACGCCTGGGACAGTGACGTCGATCGAGCTGGACGACGACCACGATGGCCAGAGCAGCGGGGCGCCACACTGGGACGTCGACGTCCAGGGCAAGGACGGCGGCCAGCACGAGCTGAACGTCGACGGGAAGACCGCGAAGGTCACGGCGGACCGGTCGGACGACGACCACGGGGACGACAGCTGACGGGTCGGCCCTCCCGGTCCTCGAGGGGTCGGCGCTCCCTGTCATCGGTCAGGGCGCGAAACCGGACAGGGCCGTCCCGTCCGCTGTCTCCATGTCCTCGCCGCCGTCGTACGACGTCCACGTCCGGTCGGGTCGGGTGTCAGGCCTCGGTGAGCCCCGCCACCAGTTCGTCCGCCGCCGCGTACGGGTCGAGCCGACCCGCCACGATGCGTTCGGCGAGCGCGCCGATGTGGCGGTCGCCGTGCAGATCGCCGATGCGCTCACGCAGCCGTGTGACGGCGATCGTCTCGACCTCATGGGCGGCGCGGGCCATGCGCCGCTCGGCGAGCACTCCGTGTTCCTCCATCCACGCCCGGTGCTTCTCCAGCGCCTCGACGACCTCGTCGATGCCCTCGCCCCGGGCGGCGACCGTCTTCACGATCGGCGGCCGCCAGTCGCCGGGGCTGCGGGACTCGCCGAGGCCCAGCATGTGGTTGAGCTCGCGCGCGGTGGCGTCCGCGCCGTCCCGGTCGGCCTTGTTGACGACGTACACATCGCCGATCTCCAGGATTCCGGCCTTCGCCGCCTGGATGCCGTCGCCCATGCCGGGTGCCAGCAGGACGACGGAGGTGTCGGCCTGGGACGCGATCTCCACCTCCGACTGGCCGACGCCGACCGTCTCCACCAGGATCACCTCGCAGCCCGCGGCGTCCAGCACCCGTATCGCCTGCGGTGCCGACCAGGCGAGGCCACCCAGATGCCCGCGAGTGGCCATGGAACGGATGTAGACGCCCGGGTCGGAGGCGTGCTCCGACATCCGTACCCGGTCGCCGAGGAGCGCCCCGCCGGAGAAGGGCGAGGACGGGTCGACGGCCAGGACGCCGACCCGCTTGCCGGCCCGCCGGTACGCCGAGACCAGCGCCGACGTCGATGTCGACTTGCCGACACCGGGTGAGCCGGTCAGGCCGACGACGTACGCGTTGCCCGTCAGCGGCGCCAGGGCCGCCATCACCTCGCGCAGCTGCGGCGACGCCCCCTCCACCAGGGAGATGAGCCGGGCCACGGCCCTTGGCCGGCCCGCACGGGCCTGCTCGACCAGGGTGGGGACGTCCACCATCACCGCTCCGTTCACTCGCCTGCGTGCTCTACGTGTACTACGTGCTGCTTGCCCTGACCGTTCCTGCGGCGAGGCCGCTACTTGGGGACGCGGATGATCAGTGCGTCGCCCTGGCCGCCGCCGCCGCACAGTGCCGCCGCACCGGTGCCGCCGCCGCGCCGCTTCAGCTCCAGTGCCAGGTGCAGGACCAGACGGGCGCCGGACATGCCGATCGGGTGCCCCAGCGCGATGGCGCCGCCGTTGACATTCACCTTGTCCGGGGTGACGCCGAGGTCCTTCATCGACTGGGCGGCGACCGCCGCGAACGCCTCGTTGATCTCGATGAGGTCGAGGTCCGCGACCTCCAGGCCGTCCTTCTTCAAGGCGTGCTTGATGGCGTTGGACGGCTGCGAGTGGAGCGAGTTGTCCGGGCCCGCCACGTTGCCGTGGGCGCCGATCTCGGCGATCCAGTCCAGGCCCAGCTCCTCGGCCTTGGTCCTGCTCATGACGACGACCGCGGCGGCGCCGTCGGAGATCTGCGAGGAGGTGCCCGCGGTGATCGTGCCGTCCTTGGTGAAGGCCGGGCGCAGCTTGCCGAGGGACTGGGCGGTCGTCTCCGGGCGGATGCCCTCGTCCTTGGAGAAGAGGACCGGGTCGCCCTTGCGCTGCGGGATCTCGACCGGGGTGATCTCGGCCTCGAAGACGGCGTTCTTCTGGGCGGCGGCGGCGCGCTGGTGGGAGAGGGCGCCGATCTCGTCCTGTTCGGCGCGGTTCAGGCCCAGACGGGTGTTGTGCTTCTCGGTGGACTCGCCCATTGGGATGTTCTCGTAGGCGTCGGTCAGACCGTCGTACGCCATGGAGTCGAGCATCTCGATCGCACCGTACTTGTATCCCTCACGGGACTTCGGGAGAAGGTGCGGGGCATTCGTCATGGACTCCTGTCCACCGGCGACGACGACGTCGAACTCACCCGCGCGGATCAGCTGGTCGGCGAGCGCGATCGCGTCGAGTCCGGACAGACACACCTTGTTGACGGTGAGCGCGGGGACGTTCATCGGGATGCCCGCCTTGACCGCGGCCTGGCGTGCCGGCATCTGGCCCGCACCGGCCTGCAGCACCTGGCCCATGATCACGTACTCGACCTGGTCGCCGCCGATGCCGGCCCGGTCGAGCGCGGCCTTGATGGCGAAGCCGCCGAGATCGGCCGCGGAGAAACTCTTCAGCGAGCCGAGGAGCCGGCCCATGGGCGTACGCGCGCCCGCGACGATGACTGAGGTGGTACCGGTCGTTCCTGACATGAGGCGCAGCCCCTTGGGATGAGGAGTGAACGAGGGTTTACGACCTCCCCCACAACAGGGAGCGGTTCCCGACGCCCCGCGACTCCGCTTGCGGCGTTGTCCTCAGTCAACGACGCTCCGCGTCGATTCCTTCCTCCGCCTTGCAATCGAAGCCGCATGATGCCGTTCGCTGATCCGCTCCCTGTTGTGGGGGAGGTCGTTACATGAATGTACTGAGCGGTACCTCACCCGTCATCCGGCAGCGAGTGTGATCGCGCGCACGTTGCGTAACCATCCGTGTAGCGCTGCACTGGTTGCATGCTGACGCGAATCGACCACATCGGGATCGCCTGTTTCGACCTCGACAGGACCATCGAGTTCTACCGCTCGACCTACGGGTTCGAAGTGTTCCACTCCGAGATCAACGAGGAGCAGGGCGTGCGGGAAGCCATGCTCAAGATCAACGATACGTCCGACGGCGGTGCTTCCTACCTCCAGCTGCTGGAGCCGACCAGGGAGGACTCGGCCGTGGGCAAGTGGCTGGCCAAGAACGGGGAGGGTGTCCACCACATCGCCTTCGGCACCGCGGACGTCGACGCCGACGCGGCGGACATCCGGGAGAAAGGGGTCAGGGTGCTGTACGACGAGCCCAGGACCGGGTCCATGGGGTCCCGGATCACCTTCCTGCACCCCAAGGACTGCCACGGTGTGCTCACCGAACTGGTCACGTCCGCAGCGGAGCACTGACCTCCGGATACCCGGCCCGGTAGAGTGGGCTCTTCCGGGCCGGGGCCGGGTCGGGGCCGCGCCGCGTCCCCAGCCGATGATCTGCCACCATTCCCCGGGGGACCGTTCACCGGCGAACGGTACTCGTTGGAGAGTTGTGACCAGGGTTGGGGTCTCCCCTGCTCGAACGAAGTTGAGAGCTCGGGGAAGGATGGGACCGCGCAGTGCGGGGCTACGAACGCCAGGAGAGCCACCGAGCTGAAGACGACCATCTCTCACGGTTCGAAGCCGAGATGGACCGGCTGAAGACCGACCGGGAGAAGGCCGTCCAGCACGCCGAGGACCTCGGTTACCAGGTCGAGGTCTTGCGCGCCAAGCTGCACGAGGCTCGGCGCAATCTCGCGACCCGTCCCGCCTACGACAGCGCGGACGTCGGTTACCAGGCCGAGCAGATGCTCCGTAATGCCCAGATCCAGGCCGAACAGCTGCGGACCGACGCCGAGCGGGAACTCCGTGACGCCCGTGCGCAGACGCAGCGGATCCTGCAGGAGCACGCCGAGCACCAGGCACGGCTCCAGGCCGAGCTGCACAACGAGGCCGTGCAGCGGCGCCAGCAGCTCGACCAGGAGCTGGCCGAGCGCCGCCAGACCGTCGAGTCCCATGTCAACGAGAACGTCGCCTGGGCCGAGCAGCTCAGGGCCAGGACGGAGTCCCAGGCGCGCCGGCTGCTGGAGGAGTCCAGGGCCGAGGCCGAGCAGTCCCTGGCGGCCGCGCGCGCCGAGGCGGGTCGGCTGGCGGACGAGACCCGGCAGCGGCTCGGCTCCGAGGCGGGGGCGGCCCGTGCCGAGGCCGAGGCGATCCTGCTGCGCGCCCGCAAGGACGCCGAGCGGCTGTTGAACGCCGCCTCCAGCCAGGCGCAGGAGGCCACCAGCCACGCCGAGCAGCTGCGTGCGTCGACGACGGCCGAGGCCGAACAGACCCGCCGGCAGACCGCCGAGCTGAACCGGGCCGCCGAGCAGCGCATGCAGGAGGCCGAGACCCAGCTGCGCGAGGCCCGTCTGGCGGCCGAGAAGGTCACCGCGGAGGCGAAGGAGGCCGCCGTCAAGCGGCTGGCCGCCGCCGAGTCGCAGAACGAGCAGCGCACCCGTACGGCCAAGTCGGAGATCGCCCGGCTGGTCGGCGAGGCCACCAAGGACGCCGAGTCCCTCAAGGCGGAGGCCGAGCAGGCGCTCGCCGATGCCCGGGCCGAGGCGGACCGGCTGAAGTCCGAGGCGTCCGAGAAGGCCCGCACGGCGGCCGCCGAGGACGCCGCCGCGCAGCTCGCCAAGGCCGCCAGGGCCGCCGAGGAGGTGCTGACCAAGGCGTCCGACGACGCGAAGTCCACCACCAGGGCGGCCGGCGAGGAGGCCGACCGGATCCGCCGCGAGGCGGAGGCCGAGGCGGACCGGCTGCGCGGCGAGGCCGCGGAGCAGGCCGATCAGCTCAAGGGCGCGGCCAAGGACGACACCAAGGAGTACCGGGCCAAGACGGTCGAGCTGCAGGAGGAGGCGCGCAGGCTGCGCGGCGAGGCCGAGCAGCTGCGCTCCGAGGCGGTCGCCGAGGGCGAGCGGATCCGTGGCGAGGCCCGCCGCGAGGCCGTCCAGCAGATCGAGGAAGGCGCGAAGACCGCCGAGGAGTTGCTGTCCAAGGCGAAGGCTGACGCGGAGGAGCTGCGCGGCACCGCGGGCGCGGAGAGCGAGCGGGTCCGTACCGAAGCGGCCGAGCGCGCCACCGCGCTGCGCAAGCAGGCCGAGGAGGCCCTGGAGCGCGCCCGTGCCGAGGCCGAGCAGCTGCGTACCGAGTCCGAGGAGCAGGCCCGGTCCACCACCGCCGCGGCCGAGCAGGCGGCGGCGGAGCTGCACGAGGAGACCGAGCGTGCGGTCGCGGCCCGGCAGGCGCAGGCGGCCGACGAGCTGGCCCAGCTGCACACCGAGGCCGAGACCAAGGTCACCACCGCCGAGCAGGCGCTCACGGACGCGCGCGCCGAGGCGGAGCGCATCCGGCGCGAGACGAACGAGGAGTCCGAGCGGCTGCGCGCGGAGGCCGCCGAGCGGCTGCGGGCGTTGCAGGAGCAGGCGGAGACCGAGGCGGAGCGGCTGCGCGACGAGGCCGCGGCGGATGCTTCGCAGTCGCGTGCGGAGGGAGAGTCCGCCGCCGTACGGCTGCGCAGCGAGGCAGCCGCCGAGGCGGAGCGGCTCAAGTCCGAGGCGCAGGAGAGCGCCGGCCGGGTGCGTTCCGAGGCCGCTGCCGCCGCGGAGCGGGTGGGCACGGAGGCCGCCGAGGCGCTGGCCGCCGCTCAGGAGGAGGCGAACCGGCGCCGGCGTGAGGCCGAGGAGACCCTCGACGCGGCGCGCACCGAGGCGAACCAGGAGCGTGAGCGGGCCCGCGAGCAGAGCGAGGATCTCCTCGGCTCCGCCCGTAAGCGGGTCGAGCAGGCGCAGGCCGAGGCGCAGCGTCTGGCCGAGGAGGCGGAAAGCCGGGCGACCGAGCTGGTCTCCGCGGCCGAGCAGACAGCCCAGCAGGTACGGGATTCGGTCAGCGGGCTGCAGGAGCAGGCCGAGGAGGAGATCGCCGGGCTGCGCTCCGCCGCCGAGCATGTCGCGGAGCGGACGAAGTCCGAGGCGCAGGAGGAGGCGGACCGGGTCCGCTCCGACGCGTACGCGGAGCGGGATCGGGCCGGCGAGGACGCGAGCCGGATCCGCCAGGAGGCGCAGGAGGAGGCCGAGGCCGCGAAGGCGATGGCCGAGCGGACCGTCTCCGATGCGATCACCGAGTCGGAGCGGCTGCGCGCGGACACCGCTGAGTACAGCCAGCGGATGCGTACCGAGGCCTCCGACGCGCTGGCCTCCGCCGAGCAGGACGCGGCGCGCAGCCGGGCCGAGGCCCGCGAGGACGCCAACCGGATGCGTTCCGATGCCGCGGCCCAGGCCGACCGGCTGGTGGGCGAGGCGACGAGCGAGGCCGAGCGGATCCGTACGGAGTCGGCGCAGCAGGCCACTCAGCTCGTCGACGAGGCGACGCAGCAGGCGATCCGGCTGGTCGACGAGGCGAAGCAGCAGGCAGCCCGGGTGACGGGCGAGGCGATGAGCGAGGCCGAGCAGCTGCGTGCGGAGGCGGCGGCCACCCTCGCCTCCGCGCAGGAGCACGCGTTGCACACCCGCGAGGAGTCGGAGCGGGTACGCGCCGACGCGGAAGCGGCGGCCGAGCAGATGCGTGCTGAGGTCCGTCAGGAGGCCGACCGGCTGCTCGACGAGGCGCGGGAAGCCGCGGCGAAGCGCCGTGCCGATGCCGCCGAGCAGGCGGACCAGCTCATCAACAAGGCCCAGGAGGAGGCGCTGCGCGCCGCCACCGAGGCCGAGGAGCAGGCCGACACGATGGTCGGCGTGGCCCGCAAGGAGGCTGTGCGGATCACCTCGGAGGCGACCGTCGAGGGCAACTCCCTGGTGGAGCGCGCCCGTACGGACGCGGACGAGCTGCTGGTCGGCGCGCGCCGGGACGCCACGGCCATCCGGGAGCGTACCGAGGAGCTCAGGGCCCGGATCGAGAGCGAGATCGAGGAGCTGCACGACCGGGCCCGGCGGGAGACCACCGAGCAGATGAAGGCGGCGGGCGAGCGAGTCGACAACCTGATGAAGGCGGCGACCGCACAGCGCGACGAGGCGGCGGCCAAGGCCAAGGAGCTGCTGGCGGACGCCAATTCGGAGGCGAGCAAGGTCCGGATCGCGGCGGTGAAGCGGGCCGAGGCGCTGCTGAAGGAGGCCGAGCAGAAGAAGGCCACGCTGGTCCGCGAGGCCGAGAAGCTGCGGGCCGACGCCGAGGCCGAGGCGAAACGTACGGTGGACGAGGGCCAGCGCGAACTCGATCTGCTGGTGCGTCGGCGCGAGGACATCAACACCGAGATCTCCCGTGTCCAGGACGTGCTGGAGGCGTTGGAGTCGTTCGAGACGCCGACGGGTGGCGGCAAGGGCGCGGGTGGCGGCTCCAACGGTGGCGTCAAAGCCGGGGCCTCAGCGAGCACTCGATCGAGTGGTAAGTCGTCCGAGGGCTAGTCGTCTTGCCATCTCCCGTGCTTCGTCAGGGACGCTCAACCCTCCGAGTGGCAAGAGTTGCAGGGGTCGGCCACTCAAAAGGGGTGTCATTCTCCAGATCAAACGGACATCCGCTCGATGACACGCCGCCCCGGCCCCTAGGATTCCCCCTAACACCTCACCGGTCTTATTCGACAGGAACCCAATGAGCGACCCTTCCTCCCCCTTCGGCTTCGAACTCGTGCGACGTGGATACGACCGCGGTCAGGTGGATGACCGCATCACCAAGCTCGTCGCCGACCGTGATAGTGCTCTCGCCCGCATCACGTCCCTGGAAAAGCGCATCGAGGAGCTCCACCTCGAGACGCAGAACGCCCAGGCCCAGGTGGACGACGCAGAGCCGTCGTACGCAGGTCTCGGTGCGCGCGTGGAGAAGATCCTCCGCCTGGCCGAGGAGGAGGCGAAGGACCTGCGCGAGGAGGCCCGTCGCGCCGCCGAGCAGCACCGTGAGCTCGCCGAGTCGGCCGCCCAGCAGGTGCGCAACGACGCCGAGTCGTTCGCCGCCGAGCGCAAGGCGAAGGCCGAGGACGAAGGCGTCCGTATTGTCGAGAAGGCCAAGGGTGAGGCCGGGTCGCTGCGTGCGGAGGCCCAGAAGGACGCCTCGCAGAAGCGCGAGGAGGCGGACGCCCTCTTCGAGGAAACCCGCGCCAAGGCCGCCCAGGCCGCCGCGGACTTCGAGACCAACCTGGCCAAGCGCCGCGACCAGTCGGAGCGCGACCTCGCGTCCCGTCAGGCCAAGGCCGAGAAGCGCCTCGCCGAGATCGAGCACCGCGCCGAGCAGCTCCGCCTGGAGGCCGAGAAGCTCCGTACGGACGCCGAGCGCCGGGCCCGTCAGACGGTGGAGACCGCGCAGCGCCAGTCCGAGGACATCGTGGCCGACGCGAACGCGAAGGCCGACCGGATCCGCAGCGAGTCGGAGCGCGAGCTGGCGGCGCTCACCAACCGCCGCGACTCGATCAACGCTCAGCTGACCAACGTCCGGGAGATGCTGGCGACGCTGACCGGTGCCGCAGTGGCCGCCGCCGGCTCCCCCGCCGACGACGAGCCGGTCACCCGCGGCGTCCCTGCTCAGCAGAGCCGCTGACCCCGCAGTACCGCGGTTGTACCTCTTGCGCGCCCGGTTCCGCCCCTGTGGTGGCGCCGGGCGCGCTGCCGTTTTAGCGTGACCGCATGATCGAGCTCGAAGGCCTCACCAAGCGCTTTGGCAACAAGGTTGCCGTCGACCGGCTTTCATGCCGCGTCAGGCCGGGAATGGTGACGGGCTTTCTGGGCCCCAACGGTGCGGGCAAATCCACGACGATGCGGATGATGCTCGATCTCGACAACCCGACCAGCGGTTCGGTGCGCATCGACGGCAGGCACTACCGCGACCTGGAAGAACCCCTCAAGTGCATCGGGGCGCTGCTGGACGCGAAGTCGATGCACGGCGGGCGCAGCGCGTACAACAATCTGCTCTGCCTCGCGCAGAGCAATCGCATCCCGGAGAGCCGGGTCGCGGAGGTGCTGGACACCGTCGGTCTGAGCGCGGTGGCGAGGAAGAAGTCGAAGAGGTTCTCCCTCGGCATGAGCCAGCGGCTCGGCATCGCGGCGGCGCTGCTCGGAGACCCGCAGGTGCTGCTCTTCGACGAGCCCGTCAACGGTCTGGACCCCGAGGGAATTCACTGGATCCGCACCCTGATGAAGGCGCTCGCCGCGGAAGGCCGGACGATCTTCGTCTCCTCGCATCTGATGAGCGAAATGGCACTCACCGCGGACCATTTGATCGTGATCGGCCAGGGCCGGCTGCTCGCCGACACCTCGATGGCGGACTTCATCCACCGGAACTCTCGCAGTTATGTACGGCTGCGCTCCCCGCAGCAGGAGCGGCTGCGCGATGTGCTGCACGAGGAGGGCCTGATCGTGGTCGAGGCGGGCAGCGGCACGCTGGAGATCGACGGTGCCGCCACCGAGGCGCTGGGCGAGCTCGCCGCCCGGCATCAGATCGTGCTGCACGAGCTGAGTTCCCAGCGGGCCTCCCTGGAGGAGGCGTTCATGCAGATGACGGCGGACTCCGTGGAGTACCACGCACACGCGGAGCTCGGTGAGGCGGCGCCGCCCGTGGGCCCGCACTGGGGCGATCAGTGGAACCAGCAGACCGCCTCCGGCACCGGCAGCAAGAGGATGTGACGACGATGGCATCGGTACCCGCGGTCCTTGCCTCCGAGTGGACCAAGATCCGTACGGTCTCGTCGACCGTGTGGACCCTGATCTCCGCGTTCGTCGTCACCGTCGCAATGAGTGCGGCACTCTGTGCCTTGATGAACGCCCAGTTCGACGACCTTCCCGTGATGGAGAGGGTCACTTTCGACCCGACCCTCATCAGCTTCTCCGGCATGGTCCTCGGCCAGCTGGCCATGGTCGTCTTCGGTGTGCTGGTCGTCGGTACGGAGTACAGCTCGGGCATGATCCGCACCTCGCTGGCGGCCGTGCCCCAGCGCAGTTCGTTCCTCTTCAGCAAGGTCGCGGTGGCCGGTGTGCTGGCCCTGGTGGTCGGCATCGCCACCAGCTTCGTCTCGTTCTTCCTCGGGCAGTCCCTCCTCGGCGACCACCGCACGTACATCGGTGCGGACAATGTTCTGCGCGCGGTCGTCGGCGGCGGCCTCTACATGGGTCTGATCGGGATCTTCTCCATGGGAGTGGCGACGATGCTGCGCAGCTCCATGCTGTCGCTCGGCATCCTGATGCCGTTCTTCTTCCTGGTCTCCCGGATCCTGTCGATGGTCCCGGGCACGAAGAAGGTCGCCCGTTACTTCCCCGACCAGGCCGGATCCGAGATCATGCAGGTGGTTCCGGACGCCATGAACAGCAACTCTGCTCCGTACGGGCCGTGGGGCGGGCTCGGCATTCTGGTCGCATGGGTGGCGGCCGCGCTGGCCGGCGGCTATCTCGTCCTGAAGAAGCGGGACGCATGAGCGGCGGGCGGGCGCAGGGCCGTTGGACGGATGCACGACTGACGGACGGACGCACGGCGACGGGCCGGCGCATGACCTGACGGGCCCGGAAGTACTCCGTCCGCTCTGTCGGGGAGACGATGAACTCTCGTAGCGACTTGGCCGGAACCGTCAAGGCCTGGATATCCTCCTAACTCTTACGGGGGGCGTGTGGCCGGACGGCCCGGCCCCGACGACAGACAAAGTCGATGGGGCTGGAGCATGATCGAGGCAGTCGGCCTGACCAAGCGCTACGGCGCGAAGACAGCCGTATACAACCTTTCCTTCCAGGTGCGGCCGGGTACTGTCACTGGATTCCTCGGTCCCAACGGGTCGGGCAAGTCCACCACCATGCGCATGATGCTGGGCCTGGACCGGCCGACTTCCGGCCATGTCACGATCGGCGGCCATCCCTTCCGCAGCCTGCCGAACGCTCCGCGGCAGGTGGGTGCGCTGCTGGACGCGAAGGCGGTGCACGGCGGGCGCAGCGCCCGTAACCACCTCCTCTCGCTCGCCCAGCTCGCCGGCATCCCGGCCGCCCGGGTCGACGAGGTGCTCGGTGTCGTCGGTCTCCACGACGTCGCGCGGAAGCGCTCCAAGGGCTTCTCGCTCGGTATGGGCCAGCGGCTCGGCATCGCGGCGGCGCTGCTCGGAGACCCGCAGGTGCTGCTCTTCGACGAGCCCGTCAACGGTCTCGACCCCGAGGGCATCCTCTGGGTCCGCAATCTGATGAAGATGCTGGCGTCGGAGGGCCGTACGGTCTTCGTCTCCTCGCATCTGATGAGCGAAATGGCACTCACCGCCGACCATCTGATCGTGATCGGCCGTGGGCAGCTGCTCGCCGACATGAGCGTCAAGGACTTCATCGCCGTCAATTCGGCCGGCTTCGCCCGGGTGCGGGTCGCGGACGGTGTGCAGGAGCAGCGGGAGAAACTGACCGCCTCGCTCACCGAGGCGGGCGGCCAGGTCATGTCGGAGCCGGACGGGGCCCTGCGCATCACCGGTCTGCAGCTGCCGCAGATCAGCGATCTGGCTCACGAGTCGGACGTCCGGCTGTGGGAGCTCTCGCCGCACCAGGCCTCGCTCGAGGAGGCGTACATGCGGATGACGCAGGGCGCCGTGGACTACCGCTCCACGACGGACCAGAAGGCCGGGCTGCAGCAGCCGGTGCACGGTGGGTACGGACAGCAGCCCGGTTACGGGGTGCCGCAGCCGCCGGTCCCTCAGATGCCGCAGCAGGGCTGGTACGCCCCGCCACCGCCCGGACAGAACCCGTACGCGGAAGCCCCGGCGGCACCAGCCGGCCCTGCCCCTGCAGCTCCGGCGGCGGCCGACACAGCCCCTGCAGACCTGACCAAGCGTGAGACCAGCGAGGACGCCCGATGACCACACCGCCGACCCCGCAGGCGCCGTACCAGCAGCAGGACTGGCAGGCCGCATCGGCCGCGCTGTACGCCTCACCGATCCCGCTGCGGCGCGCCACCCTCGGCGATGCGCTCGCCTCCGAGTGGACCAAGATCCGCTCGGTGCGCTCCACGATGTGGACGCTCGGCGTCATGATCGTGCTGCTGCTCGGCCTCGGGCTGCTGGTGGCCACGACCACGAACGCGACCGATACCGACATCGGCGACGTCCCGGTGCTCAGCTTCGGCTTCTTCGGGGTGCTCCTCGGTTCGATCTGTGTGATCACGCTCGGCGTGATGACCATCGCCTCCGAGTACGGCACCGGCCTGATCCGTACGACGCTGACGGCCTGCCCCAGCCGTGCGCGCGTGCTGACCGCGAAGGCGATCGTCTTCTTCCTGCTCACGTTCGTCATCACGACCGTGACGACCGCGCTGGTCGGCGCGTTGCAGACGGCCATCCTCGGCGGTGTGACGCCCACCGGTGACGAGTGGCTGCGCGCCACGGTCGGCGTCGGCCTCTACATCGCGGCCCTGGGGCTGCTCTCACTCGCGGTCGGCGCTCTCATCCGGCACTCCGCGGGTGCCATCACGATCATGATCGGGGTGGTGCTGCTGCCACTGGTGGCAGCCATGTTCATGTTCTCGGAGTCGCTCGGCGACCTGCAGCAGGCGCTCTTCGCGTACTCGATCCCCAGCCAGCTCAGTGCGTTCTACGACACCTCGGTCACCGGGTCGGGGCCGTCCGGCTGGGAACCGCTGTGGATCATGCTCGGCGTCGCGGGCGTGGCCCTGATCGGTGCGTACCTGTCGCTGGAGAAGCGCGACGTCTGAGGCTGGGAAGCTGTCGGGTGACCTCTGGCCGTCGCCGTTCTCCGGGGGTCAGTAGCGAGGCGCGTTCCTGGACCGCTGCACCTGCGTGGTGCGGCGGTCCTTCGCGTTCCAGCAGGCCTTGTGCCAGTGCCTGCGGTCGTCGACCCCGCCGTACTCCGACCAGGCCACCAGGTGCGGAACGCCGGACGGAATCTCCTGGTCGCAGCCGGGGCAGCGATACCGCTTGCCGGCCGCGCTCGCGCCGCTCACCGGGCGGACCGACCACTCCTCGCCCCGCCACTGTTCGGTGCGTCCGCCGCCGCCGTACCGGGCCCCTGGCACCGCTGCGCTCTCGTGGGGACTTTCGCCGCCTCGGGGGCGGTTGCGGCGCGGGGACACGTAACACCTCACGGGGCAGGCTGGACAGGTCCCGTCCAGCGTAGGGCCATTTGGCCGAGCCGGGCGCCCCACACCGCACGGGACGGCACCCGGGACGGGGTGAGTTACCGGAAAATCGCAACAACCCGCCGCTGGACCGTGCCTTTGGCACGTGTCGGACGTTGTTGCCAGTACGGAAGCCGCGTCGGCCGCAAGGAGGCAATTGGCGATGCGTGTGGGAACGTTCGTACTGGCAGCCCAGTTTCCGGGACAGGGGCCGGGGGAAGCGCTGCATCGCGCGATCCGGTCCGCCGAGGTCGCGGAGGAATCCGGGCTCGACTCGGTCTGGCTGGCAGAACATCATTTCGTGCCGTACGGGGTCTGCCCGTCCGCCGTCACCCTGGCCGCGCTGCTGCTCGGCCGCACCCGGAGAATCCAAGTGGGTACGGCGGTGAGCGTGCTGCCGACCCAGCATCCGGTCGCGCTGGGCGAACAGGCCGCGCTGCTCCATCTCACCAGCGGCGGCAGGTTCACGCTCGGCGTCGGCCGGGGCGGCCCCTGGGTGGATCTGGAGGTGTTCGGAGGGGGCCTGGAGGCGTACGAGAAGGGCTTCCCGGAGTCCTTGGGGCTGTTGCTCGACTGGCTGGCCAAGCCACGGGTGGCGGGCAGCGGGGAGCGGTACGGCTTCCGCGAGGTGTCGGTCGTCCCCCGGGCCGACGAACTGCTCGACGTGGACGGCGGCGAGAGCCCCGGCGGCCTTGAGGTGATCGTCGCGTGCACCTCGCCGAAAACGGTGAAGCTCGCCGCGGAGAACGGCCTGCCGATGCTGCTCGGCATGCACTGCGGGGACGAGGAGAAGGCCGAGATGGTCGCCCTGTGGCGCTCCACCGCCCTCGCCGCGGGCCGCTCGCCCGAGAGCGTCCAGGAGACCGGACATGTGTCCGCAGGGGTGGCCCAGATCGCCGACCGTGCCGAGGACGCCGTGGAGACGCTCGTGAAGGCGATGCCCGGCTGGCTGCGGCAGGGCCTGGACGCCCATGTGACGGTCGACGGCCGGCGCCGGGTGATGCGCGACCCGGTCGCCTATACGGAGCTGCTGTGCGGCCTTCATGCAGTGGGACCGCCGCGGCTCGCGGCCGACCGGCTCGCCGCTACCGCCGAGCGGACAGGCATCACCCGCTTCGCACTCCTCGTGGAGGGTTCGGGAGATCTGGCGGCCACGGAGGCGAACGTAGCGCGGCTGGGCACCGAAGTACTGCCGCTGCTCGCATGAGAGGTACGGGGGCTGCCGCCCCGGAACCAGGTGCGCCTCCCGCGCCCCGAAACGGCAGCAGAACGCTTAGCAGTCCCGTAGTTCGGGCGACTGATTGAGCAACTGGCCCCTCACCGAGGTGAAGCGGGCCAGACGCTCGTCGACCGAGGCGTCCAGCGGGAACACCGCGACGCGGTGGCAGTTCTGGAATGCCAGACGCACCCCGAAGTGCCGCTGCAGAGCGCCGCGTATCGCATCACTCGCGAGCGCGCGCAGCAGCTGACCACGTGCCTGCTCGTCCGGCGGGGGCGTCTGGTTGTCGGCGAACTCTCCGCCGTCGACCTTCAGCTGAGCCACCAGAGAGCTGATCATCTCCCATGCATAGGGCAGGGAGGTCCGGACGCAGTCGACGAAGTCGGCTTCGTCGACCTCGCCTCGCTCGGCCTGTTCCAACAGCGCCGGTGAGACGTCGAGCGACATGGGTACTCCTCTCGCGACCCCGACGCCGGGCCGGGGCCTTACGGGCATGGAAGGAGGGCGGCGACGTAGCGTGCACAGACGGCGACCTCCTGCTTCCACGGTAAGGGCGCAGTCCTGGCCGCACCAGGAGATTGGGAACACAACCGGCCAATAACGAAGAGGAGCAAAGAGGGGCAAGCCTCTGGGGCCCGGGTCCGGGACGGGGGGGACGGACAAGGGAGAATCGCGTGGAGCACCCGTCGTCGAGTAGCGTTGCCGACCATGCGTCTCGTCATCGCCCGCTGCTCCGTGGACTACGCCGGCCGGCTCACCGCCCACCTGCCCTCCGCTCCCCGTCTGATCCTGGTGAAGGCGGACGGGAGCGTGTCGATCCACGCAGACGACAGGGCGTACAAACCTCTCAACTGGATGTCACCGCCCTGCACCCTCAAGGAGGGCGCCGACGACACTGCGGGCGTCTGGACCGTGGTCAACAAGGCGGGCGAGAAACTGATCATCACGATGGAGGAAGTCCTCCATGACTCGTCCCATGAGCTGGGTGTCGACCCGGGCCTCATCAAGGACGGCGTCGAAGCACATCTGCAGGAGCTCCTCGCTGACCGGATCGAGACCCTCGGCGAGGGCTACACCCTGATCCGCCGTGAGTACTTCACCGCCATCGGACCGGTCGACATCCTGTGCCGGGACGCCGACGGCCAGACCGTTGCCGTGGAGTTGAAGCGGCGCGGCGACATCGACGGCGTGGAGCAGCTGACCCGCTATCTGGAGCTGCTCAACCGCGACCCGCACCTCGCCCCCGTGAAGGGCATCTTCGCGGCGCAGGAGATCAAGCCGCAGGCGCGGGTGCTGGCGACGGACCGCGGGATCGGCTGTGTCGTGCTCGACTACGACGCGCTGCGCGGCATCGAGGACGACAAACTGCGCCTGTTCTGACCTGCTGCGAACGCCGGACGTGCAGGGCCCGTCCGGCGTTCGGCGACCTGCTCAGAGGGTGTCGGGTGACTCCGACCGGGCGGCCACGCCATGGCACACACGCGGCCGGAGGCCACCCGACACCCTTTCAGAGCCTGTCGGGTGACCTCCGACAGGCTCTCAGGCCACCGTCGGACCGCTGTCCGCACTGGCCGCCGCTGACGACGAAGAAGGCCCGCTCGCAGAGTCGGAGGTGTTCGGCGACGCCGGAGGGGTCTCGGTTGCCGATTCCGTCGGCTCCGGGGGGTCGGTCTCCGTCGGAGCGGGGCTCGGGCTGCTCGACTCCGTCGGCGTGGGCGACTTCGTCGGGCTGGACGAGTCGGTCGGATTGCCCGAAGACGGGGTGCCGCTGGACGGCGCGTCCGACGACGGGGTGCCGCTCGGCCCCGTCGAGTCCGTGGACGGCGTACCGCTCACGCCAGGCGTGCCCTGACTGCTCGATGGGTCCGACGTCACCGCGCTGCCGCCGGATGCCGTGTCTCCGGGGGTCGGACCGTCCGTCGGTCCGTCGGCCGGGACTCCCTCCCCGCTGTCGTCCTGACTCGCCGACTCCTGGGTCGTGACACCGGGATTCCCCTGGGCATCGCCATTGCCGGACGTCATCCCCAGCGCCACCACCGTGCCGAGCACACCGGCCAGGAGGACGCCCGCGCCCGCCGCGACCAGATTCCGCCGGGCCCCGCCCAGTACTCCGAAACGGCCTCTGCGCGCGCCTGAGGCGGCTGTGGGGGCGCTCTGCCGGGACATCACCGCGGTGGCGTCCTCGTATGACCCGGGCAGCGTCTGCGTCACGGCTGTCGTCGGGACGACGGGCGAGGGCACCGTCTCCTCGAACCGTGGGCCCGGCACGTCATCGCCCACCGGGACAGGCCCGCTGGGCAGCGGACCACCGGAGCAGTCCTCCACCAGGGCGAGCGCGCGTCGCCCGGCCACCGCGCCCGACTTGTCGGCGAGCGCCCCGCGCATGCTGATCGCGGTCTCCAGCTCTGCCCTGGCCCGGTCCGGATTGCCGGTGCAGAGCGCGAGGACGCCCAACTCGTGGTGGAAGTAAGCCTCTTCGGCGAACTCTCCGGCGATCCTGGCCGCCTCCTGGCCGATCCGTAGGGCCCTCTCCCAGGCGCCCCAGTGCAGTCCTGCCGCGAAGGCCGGGGAGGCGCTGCGGGCCAGTAGCACGGCCACGCCGGCCTGCCCCGCCCCGTCGCCGGGGACAAGCTGTGCCATCGCCGCGATGATGGCGTCGGCCTCGACTGTCGCCCGTACGGAGGTGACCGAGGGGTGCCCGGCCCACCAGGCGTAGTGCTGGGCCGCTGTCCGGGCCCGGTCGGTTCTGTCCTCGCCGTATCCGGCGGCCTCCAACTGGACGAGGACTCCGGCGGCCAGCCGGTAGCGGGGACCGGCCGGTGAGAGCAGCCCGCAGCCGGCCAGTTCACCGAGCGCGGCGTCGGCGTGAGTGTCCCCCACGAGCGCCGGCAGGTGCGCCTGGTGCGGCACCTCGCCGCCGAGTGCGACCGCGAAGCGCAGGGTGTCGCGGGCGGGCCCGCTCAGCCGTGAGGCAAGCAGTGCGGCGGGCGCCGCGCCCTCGCCGAGGCTGGGCAGCGGTATGTAGACACCGTCGATGTCCTCGTCGTGCCCGAAGGGTGAATCGGCGGGCCGGCCGCCGAGGCCGCCGTACGCGTCGGGGTCGGTGCGCAGCATGTCGCGCTGGCGCAGCAGGGCGCCCGCCTGGACGAAGCGCAGCGGCAGCCCCTCGGACTCGAACCAGAGGTCTCCCGCCCAGTTCGCCTCCTCGTCGGTGAGCGGACGCTCGACGACCTGCTCCAGCAGTTCGATCGACGAGCTGCGGCCGAGCCCCGCGAGGAAGACCTCTTCGAGGTACGAGTCCGGGGTGGGCGCGGCGACATCCGGAGTCGTCGCGAACAGGAAGGCGCACTCCGGAGTGGCGTCAAGCAGCTCCTCCAGGGCGGCCCCGCCGAATTCCAGGTCGTCGAGTACGACGACGGCGCCGATGCTCCGGACCTTTTCGAGGAGACCGGCGCGATCGGGCCGGTGCAGCTGCGCGTCATGGACGGCCTCGAAGAGCCCGTACAGCAGGTCGGTGGCGGTCCGCTTGTAGCCGGAGAGTCGTACGACTCCGTCCGGTGCGAGGTCCGCGCAGTCGGCGGCGACGGCGTTCAGCAGTGCTGTACGGCCGGATCCGGCCGGTCCGGTGAGCCGCACCGAGCGGCCGCGGGCCAGCAGGCGTGCCAGCCGTTCGCGCTCTTCCGCACGCTCCAGGAGGGGCGGCTGGGGGACGGGCGGCCCCGGCGGCACGGGCGGTGCGCTGGCGCGTTCGTGGTCGGCGCGGTCGGCCGCGGAGCGCCGGACCGGCGGATCGGGCTGCTCCCCCGGCGGGCACAGCTCGACCTCGCTGCCGTCGACCGGGTTGACGGTGAGGAGGTAGTCACCCGATATGAGCCGGACGACACGCGCCTGCGGCGTTTGCTTACCGAAATCCGGAGTGATGGGGCCTCCCCTGCTCGGACGAAGCTGAGAGCTTGGGATGGGGCCTCCCCTTCCCGCACCGGAGCTGTCATTGTCCCGACCGTACTCTTCCGGATCCCGGTGTGTCGGGTCCATTGCCAAAGCCCCCAGACGCGTCGCGCACGTTGCCTGCCCCTCCCGGCCTCGCACGCCCGCTGTCGCTTCTGGCCCGGTGTCCGCCCGGTGGGTTCGTCAATCGGCGGACGCGCCGAACCCTAGACCGTCGCACAACGTCCGCGCACAGTCGGGGGCCTACGCCGCCCGAAGCGCACATTCTCGTGCGGATTGTACGCCTTCGGCCCCGCCGCACGGCTTCGGCCCGTCTGCCGGGCCGAAGCCGGACAGGCCCTACACGCGCGGCAGAAAGTCTGCGGCGATCCCGCCCTCGATGGCCAGAATGCGGTGCAGCCGGGTCGCCACCAACAGGCGCTGCATCTGCGGCGGCACGCCGCGGAGCACCAGCCGCCGTCCGGCCCGTCCGGCCCGGCGGTGTGCGCCCATGATGACACCGAGCCCGGTGGCGTCCCAGGAATCCAGCTCGGTCAGGTCGAGCACCAGGTCGCCGACTCCGTCGTCGAGGGCCGAGTGCAGGGCCGTACGGGCGTCCGCCGCGCTACGGACGTCGAGGCGGCCCCCGACGACCAGCTCGGCGTGGTCGCCCCTGATGTGCATATGCGCTCCCCGGAATTGCTCCATAGCAAGGTTCGTCTGTCTGTTCTGTCTCTGCCACAACTGACTGCGACAGCGACAGGGAAGTTGCCGTCTGTAAGCGAACCGATACCGAATTCGCCCCGTGGAGTGACTAACGACCTCGCCCACGATGGTCAGCGGCGTCGCAGTGCCAATCGTGGGTGAGGTCGTAAGGCCCGGCGAGGACCCATGCGGATCCACCGATTCCGGAAAACGCCCCCCGGACCTCCGGGCCTCCGGGCCTGACCGACGGCAGATCAGGCAACCGAAGGACCGAAAAAGATCAGTACGTGTAGAAGCCCTGCCCGCTCTTGCGGCCGATGTCACCTGCATCCACCATCCGGCGCATCAGCTCCGGCGCGGCGAACTTCTCGTCCTGGGACTCGGTGTAGATGTTGCTCGTGGCGTGCAGCAGGATGTCGACCCCGGTCAGGTCCGCCGTGGCCAGGGGGCCCATCGCGTGACCGAAGCCCAGCTTGCAGGCGATGTCGATGTCCTCGGCCGAGGCCACACCCGACTCGTACAGCTTGGCGGCCTCGACGACGAGCGCCGAGATCAGCCGGGTGGTGACGAAGCCGGCCACGTCACGGTTGACGACGATGCAGGTCTTGCCGACGGACTCGGCGAACTCCCTTGCGGTGGCGAGGGTTTCGTCGCTGGTCTTGTAGCCGCGCACGAGTTCGCAGAGCTGCATCATCGGAACCGGCGAGAAGAAGTGCACCCCGACGACGCGCTCGGGGCGCTCCGTGACGGCCGCGATCTTGGTGATCGGGATTGCGGAGGTGTTGGAGGCGAGGACGGTGTCGTCTCGGACGATCTTGTCGAGTGCCCGGAAGATCTCGTGCTTGACCTCGAGCTTCTCGAAGACGGCCTCGACGACGACATCCGCGTCGGCGACCGCGTCGAGGTCGGTGGTGGTGGTGATGCGGTCGAGCGCGGCACCGGCGTCGGCCGCCTCCAGCTTCCCCTTGGAAACGAACTTGTCGTACGAGGCCTTGATGCCGTCACGACCGCGCATCAGTGCCTCGTCGGTGACATCACGCAGCACGACGTCCCAGCCCGCCTGGGCGGAGACCTGCGCGATGCCGGCTCCCATGAGTCCGGCTCCGATGACGGCGAGCTTCCTGGCCATGTGTGCACCCCTTGGTTTCTGTTCGCCTCTGCAGCTGGTCCCTGCACGGCCCGGTCCTAGAGCCTGTCCGGGGTTGTGATCCAGGCTCCGGACCACAACCCCAGACAAGCCCTAACAGTTGTTCACATGTTCTCCGGCGGAGATTAGTACCCGTGAGGGAGCTTGGGGCCGTGAAGAGATGCGCGTCACGTCTCACATGACGGACATCACACCGGCACACGTCATCCGGCAGCGCGCCGGGCGTAGTTGTTGGATCGGCGCCTTCTCGCCCTTGTGCGCGATGCGGCCGTGCAGACTGCGCGCGGCGAGTTCGGCGCGGGTCTTGTCCGAGTCATAGCCGGCGTCCAGGTGCACGGTGATGTCCTCGGGCAGCGGCCCCAGGTCCGCCAGCAGGTCCAGGGTCGGAGCCAGCAGCGGAGAGTCGTGGCGGTTGGCACCGGCCAGGACGCGTTCCAGGGGAATGCCGTATCCGTCCGTCATGCCCGAGCGTTTGAGGCCCTGTTTGCCGCGGTCGACCGGTGAGCGTCCGGCGGCCTCGCCGCCTCCGGGAGCCTTGGTGATGGACCGTCGACGGCAATCTGGTCGAGGACGAGGCCGACGATTCGGTCGTAGGACTCCATCGCGATCTGCTTGAGCCGGGCGAAAACGCCGAGTCGTATCCACTCGTCGCGGCGGTTTCGGATCGTGGTGGCCGAGCAGGCCGTGTCAGCGACCGCCTCGTAAGAGCAGCAGAAGCGCAGCAGTTGCAGGAGCTTGTCGAAGATGACCCGGTCGCTGATGTGCCGGCGGTGGCAGCCGAGCGGATGGTCCGGGTGGAACTCCGGCCGCTCGGGCAGCAGGGCCGCGAATTGGTCCCAGAGCGGTTCAGCCAGCCATGATGGCAGCGCGGGCACAGGTCTCCCCAGTGATCACAGAACGTCGCAACTCCGTGATCACCAAGGGCCTGCGCTCGTTCTGCAGCCGAGGTCGTCCACTGCGCCTATCCGCGCGACCTTGGAAGAAGCCGAGCTTCTTCGGGGAGTACGACACCAGAAGATTCTTCGTCTGCTGGTGGTACACCGTCTGCATGGCTCTGACCAGTACAAACGCGCCGTGTGAAGGGATACGGGCAGACGTTGGCCCGGGTATGGTCCGGGATCTCGGGAGGGGGTGACCCGACCGACCACGGCCCGGGCCGTTTTACCGGCAGCCGCCTCTCAGACTGCCGTCAGACGTCAGCCGTCGGACTCCGACGACGGGATGTAGGCGCCCGGCACGTCCTCGGGCGCGAAGATCTTGTCCTCGCCGGGGTACGGCTTCTTCCACTCGTGCGTCTCGTACCACGTGAAGTGGTTCATCTGCGCGGGGTTCGCGTAGTCGAGCACGGCGTTGGGTCCGGTCAGCCGCTGCTTCGACTTCCACTTCTCCCACTCTGCCGCGACCGCCTGCTTGTCCGCCGGCACCGTTGCAGACATGGGCGCGGGCGCCGCCTTGGTGTCCTGCGGCGCCGGGATGTCCGCGCCGCAGGAGGGCAGAGGCTTCATGCCTTGGGTCAGCGAGACCCGATTGGGCAGCGCATTGAACGGCGTGAAGTCCGGGTTCTGTTTGAACGCCCCACGCATCGGGCTGGCCGCGCTGTCCTTCTGGTTCATCGGCTGGATCCCGAGGATCTGCTCGATGGTCCGGATCATCGTGATCTGGGAGTAGTAGTGGCTGTCGACCTTGTCGTGCTGGGCCCAGGGGCTGATGATCTGGATCGGGGCACGGTGGCCGTCGACGTGGTCGAGGCCGGCCTGCGCGTCGTCCTCGACAACGAAGATCGCCGACTCCTTCCAGTACTCGCTGTGCGAGATCGTGTCGACCATCCTGCCGACCGCGAGGTCGTTGTCCGCGACCGCGGCTGCCGCGCTCGACGGACCACCAGTGTGGTTGTTCGGGAGCGCTATCAGGTTCAGGTTCGCCGGACCGTTCTTCTCGAAGTCCTGCTTCCAGACTTGGTACTTGTAGACGTCCGGGACGCTGATGTCGGACGCATTCGGGTAGCCGGGCACCGCCACCTTGTTGAGCGACGGGATCGCCGAGCCCCCTCGAATGGAGTAGGCGCTCGGCTGCCCGGTCGCGTCCATCTTCTTGGCGTCGCAGTACAGGTTCTGCCAGGACGCGCCGGACGGCTTGCTTTGGAACGACTGGAACTCGCCGAAGTCCTTGACGGACTGCCCAGCCGCCTGCGCACCGGTCCAGATGAAGCCGGACTTCTGGTGGCCGAGAACGTCGTTCTCGGAAGCGTAGCTGCGCTTGTAGTCACCGGCCTGGGACTCGGTGTACTCCGGGGTGTCGGCCTGCATCAGCCAGCTGTGACCCTCGGCTGAGTTCGTGCCGATGTCGTACGTGTTGTCATACAGCCCGAACTGCCGAGCCAACTCGTGCTGGTTCGGCGTCACGTTCTCGCCGAACTGCGCCAGCGACGGGTCGCCATTGCCCTGCGGCATGTCACCGAAGACCTGGTCGTAGGTCCGGTTCTCCTTGATGACCAGGTAGACGTACTTGATCGTCGAGGGGTCGCCGAGCCGCAGCGGGACCGGCGCCGGCTTCGCGTCGCCCTTGCCCTCGGTCAGCGTGACCGCGCCGCCGTTCCAGCCGTTTTGCTTGAAAACCTTGCCGGTCTCGGACTTGATGACGTCGTCGTCCGGCAGCGTGAACCGCGTCAGGCTCGACGTCAGGTCGTAGGTGCTGTACCCGCCCGGACGTCCGGGGCGACGGGCGTCGATACCACGAGTGTTGGAGACCACCACCTCGTTGCCGACGGTGGTGATCTCCGCGGGGAAGTAGTCCGTCGGGAGCAGGCCGACGTAGCTGACCGGCTCCTGCGGGGAGGTGTACCGGTAGACAGCGACGGCGTTGGCGCGGCCGAGCGTCACTAGCAGGTGACCGTCGTCGGTGAGCGTCACCGCGTTGGGCTCGTAGCCCGCCGACGCCTGCGGCCACGGCTGGGTAGCGATGGTCTGCACGACCTGGTCGCTGGCGGTGTCGATGACCGACACGTCGTCGTCGGCGGTGTTGGTGACGAACACCGCCCCGTCCTTGGCGTACACCGCGGTCGGGTGCAGACCGACATCGATGCTCCCGACGGCGGCGGACGGGTCCGCCAGGTTGATGACGCTGACCGTGCCGGTGGTGGAGGCACCGGTGTCAGGGTTGGCCGGCACCTGGGTGCCGTAGGAGTTCATCGTGGTCTCGCCGGGCTTCGCTGGACGCCCGCCCTCGTTGCTGACGTAGAGATTGTCGCCGACCATGGCCATACCACGGGGAGCGATGCCCACGGCCCAGCTCTGCTGGATGGCCCCGGTCGCCGCGTCGATGGCGACCACCCGGTTCTGGCCGTTGACCGCGGAGTACACGGTGGAGCCGTCGGCCGAGAACACCGGCTCACCCACCAGCGCACGCTTGGACCCGTCCGCCGGGATCTTGATGGTCACCGGGTTGGAGAGGGTGCCGTCCGGGTTCACGGTGAACTTGGTGTAGCCGTCGGTCTGGCCCAACCACAGCTGCGAACCGTCGGGCGAGTACGTGGGGCCTTCCTGGCCCACGGAGTTGCTGCCGATGCGCAGATCCGCCGACGCGTTGTTGCCGACGCGCTGCTGCACCTTCCAGTTCTTCAGGTCCACGATGGCGAGCGCCATTCCACTGGAGGCGAGCGAGGCCGCGACGTGGGTGCCGTCCGGGCTGACCGAGGACGACATGATCTTGCCGTCGTTGATGACGAGGCGCTCGCCGAACGGGTTGATGTACTGGTTGTCGGAGACGACCTGGCCGTCAGCGGTGACCTGGCCGACCTGCTGGGTGCCGAACTGGTGCGTCTGGGCAACAGCGGTGCCCGTGACGGCGAGGGCGACAGCGATGCCCGCCGTTACCAGAGTGGTCCGGCGGCCGACGCGCCTACCGAAAAGGCTGATCTGTGCCTTCTCGGTAATCCGACGCTGCCGTGTTACCTGCATGGAATTATCCCTTCGGGGTGGTGTCGAGCAGTTCGACATTGCCGTCGAACTGCCAAAGCGGGTTCGGTGCGTCTCCGGTCGGGGTCCGCACCGGGAAGTAGCCGTTCACTTCCTTCGGTCCGTCGCCATCGGCCACGAACCGCCCGTCTGAGGCGACGTCAAGCTGGTAGATGGCCGTCCCTGCGGCCTCGAAGCCGGGGAGATGCCAAGTGACGACGCAACGCCAGTCGTTGCCCGCCCCGCCCCATGCGGGGCGACCTGGCCGCCGCTCTTGTTGCACGCCGCCGTGACCCGCAGGTGCGCCTCGGTGACGGCGGGGCGGTTGAGCTGCTGGGTCTGCAAGCGGTAGAGGTGAGCGAACGCGTCGTCTTGCCCGCACCGTTCGGTCCGACCAAGCCGTGGATCTGCCCCTGCGCCACATCCAGATCGATGCCGTCGAGTGCAACGACGTCGCCGAAACACTTGGTGATCCCGCGAGCCCGGACTGCGAGGTGTGGGTCCATGAGTCCCTTCTTCCGATAGCCACAGGAAACTTAGATGTGGCACGCAACGTTTTGCAGCGACAGCCGGTTAAACGTTCGAGGAACGGGCGACGACCGGCATCCGCCGCGCCGATACCTCGACCAGCACCTTTTCGATGGCCGGATCGCCGCAGAGCCCACCTGACCATCGAACACTTGCGATCGCGAACGGCGCCGCCGGAACCTGATCACGACGACGCGTCGGCAAGTCCGTGTGGACGAAGTAGCCAGCGCCGAGCCAGACTTGGACAACACCAGACGCATCTGTACTCGGCTGCTCTTACGAGGCCGTCGCTGACACGGCCTGCTCGGCCACCACGATCCGAAACCGCCGCGACGAGTGGATACGACTCGGCGTTTTCGCCCGGCAGCAGGAGGCTCAACGGGCCAGCAGGCCCTGGATCGCCGCCGCGATCTCGTCGGGTGCCTCTTCGGCCATGAAGTGCCCGGCGCTGGTCAGCCGGTGGTCCAGGTCCGGCGCCCACGCCTTCCACACCCCGGCAGCGTCGTAGCCGAGCTGCGCGCCCCAGTCCTGCTGGACGACCGTCACGGGCATGGCCAGTTGCGACCCGGCGTCCAGGTCCGCCTGGTCGTGCATGACGTCGATGTCCGCCGAGGCCCGGTAGTCCGCGACGATCGACGTCACCGCCGCGGCGCTCGCGCGCAGGTATTCGGCACGCACATCCTCGGGCGTGGCGGTCGGGTCGTTGGCCCAGGCGTCGAGGAACGAGCCGAAGAACGCGTCCGCGCTGCCTGCGATCATCGCCTCCGGCAGGCCCGGCGGCTGCGCCATCAGGAAGAGGTGGTAGCCGACCGCCGCCGAGGCGCCATGCAGGACGTTCCACATGTCGAGCGTCGGCACGATGTCGAGGATGCCCAGGTGCGTGATGGTCTCAGGGTGGTCCAACCCCGCCCGGAAGGCGACCAGGGCGCCTCGGTCGTGGCCGACGAGGGCAAAGCGCTCGTGGCCGAGCGCCGCCGCCAGGGTCACGACGTCGGCGGCCATGGTGCGCTTGGCGTACACATCGGGGTCGGTGGCCGTCGGCTTGTCGCTGGCGCCGTAGCCCCGCAGGTCAGGACAGATCACCGTGTGCTCGTCGGCGAGCCGCTCGGCGACGTGTCGCCACATCAGGTGGGTCTGGGGAAAGCCGTGCAACAGCACGACCGGGCTGCCGCTGCCGCCGACAGCGGCAGCCAGCTCCACATCGTCCGCACCAGGCAGGCGGACGTGATCGAAGCCAGGAATGGTGAGCGTCATGAGGGACCACCCTTTCGGGTCGGGGACTTGACCGGATCAGCTTGGGCGACGGCGATCAGCAGCCGATCAGTACGGTTGGGCGCAGCCGGCCCCTGGCACGGAGGATGAGGGCATGCGAATCGACGTGCTCGGTGTGGTGCGGGCCCTCCTCCGCGACGACGGCAGCCCGGTTGACCTGGGCGGACCCCGCCATCGTGAGGTACTCGCCCGGCTCGTCGCCGCTGAGGGACGGATGGTCACCACCGACACCCTTGTCGATGACCTGTGGACCGATCCGCCTGCCCGCGCCGTGGGTGCTTTGCGTACGTTCGTCGCCGCGCTGCGCCGCGCCCTTGAACCCGACCGGCCACCCCGCAATCCGCCGCGCGTCATCGTCACCGAAGGTCCCGGCTACGCGCTGCGCCTGCCGCGCGAGGACGTGGACGTCCATCGGTTCCAGGACATCCTGGCCCGAACCCGCCGCAACCCCGACGCGGTGACCGACCTCGGCGCGGCACTCGCGACCTGGCGCGGATCCGCCTACGCCGATGTGACCGGCTCCGCATGGGCGCAGCGCGAGCGGTCCCGGCTGGAGGAATTGAGGTTGGAGGGGGTGGAACTGCGCGCCCGCATCCTCCTCGGCTCCGGGGGAGGGGCCGATCTCGTCGCCGAACTGGGTGCCCATGTCGCCGAACACCCGTGGCGTGAGCCGGCCTGGGGGCTGCTTGCCCGCGCGCTGTACCGCGCGGGCCGCCAGGTCGACGCGCTGGCCACCCTCCGCCGCGCCCGCGCGATGCTCGTTGACCAACTCGGACTCGACCCCGGTGCCGACTTTCAGCGCCTGGAGATGGACATCCTCAACGGGTCCGCGCCCCTCGAAGGCGCGCGTACCGCGTGGACTGGCCATGGTGTCCGGCTCGGCCCGCGCACCACCGTGGATCTGGCCCGCACCCTCGCACTGGCGGGTGGCGACGCCCTCGTCCACTCTCGGCGCGACCGCCTCGCCGCCGTCCAGGCGGCGGAACGCACGGGAGACCTCTCCCTGACCGCCCGGATCATCGGCGCCTACGACGTGCCCGCCATCTGGAGCCGGGCCGACGACCCCGAGCAGTCCCGCGCCGTCGTCGCGGCTGCCGAGCGCACGCTCACCGGGCTAGGCCCAGACGGCCCCGCCGACCTTCTCGCCCGCCTTCTGGCCACGGTCGCCGTCGAGAGCCGCAGCGCCGATCTGTCCGGGAACGAGCTGAAGCACGCGCAGCAGGCGGCGCGTCAGGCCGAGGCACTGGCACGGGAGCTGGCCGATCCCGCCCTGCTGGCCTTCGCCCTCAACGGGGTGTTCCTGCAGTCCTTCACCCGCCCCGGGCTCGCGGCGGCACGGGACCAGATCGGCGCCGAGATCCTCGACCTGGCCACCCGGCACGAGCTGCCGAACTTCGCCGTACTCGGCCGACTCGTCCGCCTGCAATCCGCCTCGGCCCTCGGCGACCTCGACGCCGCGACCTCGCACGCCAATGCAGCCGACCAACTCGCCGCCACCACCGAGGCACCCCTCGTCTCCGTCCTCACTGGGTGGTTCAGGGCCCGGGCCACGGCCGCCCGCAGCGCCGAACCCGGCGGACCGACCGCCGCCACGGCAGCAGCGCACTACCGCGCCGCCGAGAACGCCCTCCGGACGGCCGGGATGCCGGGGCTGCACCGCGGCCTGTTCCCGCTCGCCCTACTGGGACTGCGCCTGATGCACGACCGGCCAGCGCCCACCGACCCGCACCTCGACTGGGGCCCGTACCGGCCCTGGACGCGCCCCCTCGTGCTGCTCGCGCAGGACCGGGGCGAGGAGGCCCGTACCGCCCTCGCTGCGGTGCACGAACCACCGCGTGACCACATGCAGGAGGCCATGTGGTGCCTGATCGCCCGCGCCGCCGTACGCCTCGGCGAGCGCGGAATCGCCGCGCACGCTGCGGGTGCCCTGCGTGATGCCTGTGCAGAACACGCCGGCGCCGCTAGCGGAATGCTGACCCTGGGCCCGGTGGCGCGGTACCTGGCAGAGGCGGAGGCATGCGCCGGAGCGGGGTAAGCGACCGCAATCCGCGCCAAGCGCTTCTTCCCAGCACTGGAGAAGGAGACGGGCGTCGCGTTCCCCGCCTACGGCGGATTCTGCGAGCACCTCGCCTCACCGCCCGGCTACCGTCCACCCCCCGCCGGGCCGTCGACCGCGGCCGGTCCTGGAGCGCAACATCTGACATGGCCGGACCATGATCCTTCTCACCGGGATTTCCTGTACCCCAACTACTCACACCCGAACACGCCCTACGGGACAGCCCTTAGGCTGGTCACATGGTCAATCTGACACGTATCTACACCCGCACCGGCGATCAGGGCACCACCTCCCTCGGCGATATGAGCCGGACCGCCAAGACTGACCTGCGGATCTCCGCGTACGCCGACACCAATGAGGCAAATGCCGTCATCGGTACGGCGATCGCGCTCGGGCAGCTCTCCGAGGATGTCGTCAAGGTCCTTGCCCGCGTGCAGAACGACCTGTTCGACGTGGGTGCGGATCTGTCGACCCCGGTCGTCGAGGATCCGAAGTATCCGCCGCTGCGCGTCGAGCAGAGTTACATCGACAAGCTGGAGGCTGACTGCGACCACTTCCTTGAGCAGCTGGAGAAGCTGCGCAGCTTCATCCTGCCGGGCGGCACGCCGGGGGCGGCGCTGCTGCACCAGGCGTGCACGGTGGTCCGGCGTGCGGAGCGGTCCACGTGGGCGGCGCTGGAGGTGCACGGCGAGGTGATGAACGCGCTGACGGCGACGTATCTCAACCGTCTCTCCGACCTGCTGTTCATCCTCGCGAGGACGGCGAACAAGGAGGTCGGCGACGTGCTGTGGGTACCGGGCGGCGAACGGTAGCGACTGAGCCCCTATCGCCGCACGGGCTTGGGTTTCAGGCCCGTGCGGCGATTGCGGGCACTAGGACGCCCCCGGTGACCGTTTCGGGAACACCGTGTAGCTCCCCGCGATGACCACGTTGATCCCGATCACGAACAGCATCTTCTGCTGCCACGACTGCAGCGACGTCACGTCCCCGTCCTTGCCCACGTACCAGATCGCCGCCTGCAGCAGCGCCAGCGCTGTCACGGCCGCGACCGTCCACCGCGCCGCGACCCGCCATTCGTGCGCCGCGCGCTCCATGCCGTACTTCGGCGGCTTCACCGGCGGTGGGCCGCCCGCGAAGCGGTGGGCGACCCGGGCGTCGACCCAGCGGATCGTGGAGTGGCCGAGCCCCACTGTGAAGCCGATATAGACCGCGGCGAGACCGTGCTTCCAGTCGGGCTCGGCCCCGTTCTTCAGGTCGATGGCCGTCACCACCAGCAGCACGACCTCCAGCAGCGGCTCGCACAGCAGCACTGCCGCACCCAGCCGCGGCTTCTTCGCCGGGTACCGCAGCGCGAGCCCCGCAGCCAGCAGTACCCAGAAGGCGACTTCGCAGAGCACGATCAGCGTGACGATCACGGCACTTCCCCTTTCCGTCCGCTCCAGTCTTCCGGCCGAGGTAGCCGGAATCGTCGTCGGCAGTGACGAACCGTGCCTGCATACTTCGATGTACTCGTACCTCGCCGCCAGTACGGAGGTTTGGAGGGAAGCCGCCGTGTTGGATAGGAGGGTGCTCCCCTACGCCCGCCCTCACCGCCACGACCTGCTCATCGCTGCCAGCGGTCTCTTCGGCGGTCTGTTCCTGTGGATGCTCGGGCTGCACATGCAGGACAACCGGACCTTCGTCGCCCCCTGGATCTGCCTGTTGCCGCTCGCCGTCGTCTCGGCGCTCGAGCTGGTACGCAGGACCGCCCCGCAGACGGCGCTGATCCTCGGCACTCTCGCACTGGTCGCGGACCAGTTCACGGTCGGCAATCTGGCGACGTTCCTGATGTTCACCGATCTCATGTACGCAGCCGTGTTGTACGGGACACCGGCCGCCGCCCGCCGTATCCCGGTGACCACGTTCCTGATCACGGTGGCGGTCACGATCGGGTTCCTGGCGTGGTTCCGCACTCCGCAGGCGCTGCTCATCGGCGTCGTCACCGCAATGGTCTCGTTCCTGCCCGCCATCACCGGGGTCAGTGTCCGCAACCACCGCGACGCCGCCGAGACCGCCAGGCTGCGCGCCGATCAGATCGCGCTGCTGGCCGGGATGGACCGTGCCCAGGCGGTGACCGCCGAGCGCACCCGGATGGCCCGCGAGCTGCACGACATGGTGGCGAACCATCTCTCCGCGATCGCCATCCACTCCACCGCCGCCCTCTCCATCGACGACCCCGACACCTCGCACGATGCGCTGGGGGTGATCCGGGAGAACAGCGTCGACGCCCTCGCCGAGATGCGCCGGCTGATCGGGCTGCTGCGCACCGGCGGCGCCGACCCGGAGCCGAGCGCCTCGCCGACGCTCGCCTCGCTGGACGCACTGGTCGAGCAGACCCGTACGAACGCCGCCTCGAGCGGACTGACCTGCACCTTCGAGGACGCCCGCAGCGAGCAGGGCCCACTTCCGGCGCCGGTCGAGCTGGCCACCTACCGGATCGTCCAGGAGTCCCTGACGAACGCGCTCAAGCACGCCGTGCCCGGCCCGGTCGTGGTGCGGCTCGGGCGGGCCGGGCAGCTGCTCACGGTGGAGGTCAGCAGTGTGTTCGGCGACCGTCCCGGTCCGCGCGCACCCGGGTCGGGGGCCGGCCTGGTGGGGATGCGGGAGAGAGTGGCGCTGCTGGGCGGAGAGATCGAGGCGGGTCCGGTGAGCGCCGGCAACGGAACGAAGATCTGGCGGGTGCGGGCCGAACTGCCCGTGGAGGAAGGGACCGTGAGGGCGTGACCATCCGGGTTGTGGTCGCAGAGGACCAGTCGGCCGTCCGTGCGGGGCTGGTGCTCATTCTGCGCAGCGCGCCGGACATCGAGGTCGTCGGCGAGGCCGGGGACGGCGAGGAGGCGGTACGCCTGGCCCGCGAACTGCGGCCGGACCTTGTGCTGATGGACATTCAGATGCCGTGCCTGGACGGGGTGTCGGCGACCCGTCAAGTGGTGGCCGAGAAGCTCGCGGATGTGCTGGTGCTGACGACGTTCGATCTGGACGAGTACGTCTTCGGAGCTCTGCGGGCGGGGGCTGCGGGCTTCCTGCTGAAGAACACCGATGCGCACGACCTGCTCGAAGCGGTGCGTACGGTGGCGCGCGGCGAGGGGATGATCGCCCCGGCCGTGACGCGCCGCCTGATCGCGGAGTTCGCCGGTGCCTCCGCCGTTCGGCGGGCGAACACGCCCGATCCGGCAGTGCTCGACGCGCTCACCCGGCGCGAGCGAGAGGTGCTGAGCTGTCTCGGCGCCGGGCTGTCGAATGCCGAGATCGCGGTCCGGCTCTCGATGGCCGAGGCGACAGTGAAGACGCATGTCAGCAGGCTGCTGGGCAAACTGGAGCTGCGCAGCCGCGTCCAGGCGGCGGTTCTGGCACAGGAGTTGAGCATCTGAGGTTCAGGCCGACCGGCATATGCAGGCCGACCGGCATATGGGGGAACGGTCTCAGCTCCGAACCTTGGCCTGAACCTCTTGACGATTGGTCCAGACCTTCCTAGTCTCACCGAGCACTGCGGTGAGTGCGCCGTGTCAGGGCGTGCTCAGGGCGGCGCAGGGTTTGCAGTCCACGGACCACCCCGTTTGTCCGGACCTCACCCGAGGAGCACCGTTGAGCGCTGAAACCCCCCTACGCCGGGCCCGATTCAGACTCGGGACCGGAAGAGCCACCAGATCCAGAGCGGTCGCGGGCCTGACCGCACTGCTCCTTCCGCTCGCCGCGATGGTCGGCCTGGCCTCCCCCGCCGAAGCCGCCACCTCGGCAACCGCCACGTATCTCAAGAAGTCCGACTGGGGCACCGGCTTCGAGGGCCAGTGGACGGTGAAGAACACCGGCACCACCGCCCTCTCCTCCTGGACCATCGAGTGGGACTTCCCCTCCGGCACGTCGGTCACGTCCGCGTGGGACGCCACCGTCACCAGCTCCGGAACCCACTGGACCGCCAAGAACGCCGGCTGGAACGGTTCGGTCGCCCCCGGCGCCAGCGTCAGCTTCGGCTTCAACGGCGCCGGCCCCGGCGCCCCCACCGGCTGCAAGCTGAACGGCGCCTCCTGCGACGGCGGCAGCGTGCCCGGCGACAACGCCCCCTCGGCGCCGGGCACGCCCACCGCGAGCTCCATCACCGACACCTCCGCCAAGCTGAGCTGGACCGCGGCGACCGACGACCACGGCATCAAGAACTACGACGTCCTGCGCGACGGCGCCGTCGTCGCCACGGTCACCGGTACGACGTACACCAACACCGGTCTCACCGCGGGCACCGACTACTCGTACACCGTGCAGGCCCGTGACACCGCTGACCAGACCGGTCCGGTCAGCGGCGCGGTCAAGGTCCACACCACCGGTGGCGGCAACCCCGACCCGGGCACCGGAGGCAAGGTCAACCTCGGCTACTTCACCGACTGGGGCGTCTACGGCCGGAATTACCACGTCAAGAACCTGGACACCTCGGGTTCGGCCGCGAAGATCACGCACATCAACTACGCCTTCGGCAATGTGACCGGCGGCAAGTGCGCGATCGGTGACGCCTACGCCGACTACGACATGGCGTACACCGCCGACAAGTCCGTCGATGGCGTCGCCGACACCTGGGACCAGCCGCTGCGCGGCAGCTTCAACCAGCTGCGCAAGCTCAAGGCGAAGTACCCGGGCATCAAGGTCCTGTGGTCCTTCGGCGGCTGGACCTGGTCCGGCGGCTTCGGTGAGGCTGCGAAGAACCCGGCCGCGTTCGCCCAGTCCTGCTACAACCTGGTCGAGGACCCCCGCTGGGCCGATGTCTTCGACGGCATCGACATCGACTGGGAGTACCCCAACGCCTGCGGTCTGACCTGTGACACCAGCGGACCGGCCGCCCTGAAGGGCATCACCTCCGCGCTGCGCACGAAGTTCGGCAGCAACAACCTGGTGACGGCCGCCATCACCGCCGACGCCTCCCCCGGCGGCAAGATCGACGCCACCGACTACGCCGGCGCCGCCCAGTCCCTGGACTGGTACAACGTGATGACGTACGACTTCTTCGGCGCCTGGGAGGCGAAGGGGCCGACCGCCCCGCACTCCCCGCTCACCTCCTACAGCGGCATCCCGCAAGCCGGCTTCAACTCCGCCGACGCCATCGCCAAACTGAAGGCCCAGGGCGTCCCCGCCTCAAAGCTGCTGCTCGGCATCGGCTTCTACGGCCGTGGCTGGACGGGTGTCACCCAGGACGCGCCCGGCGGCACCGCCACCGGAGCGGCCCCCGGCACCTACGAGGCGGGCATCGAGGACTACAAGGTCCTGAAGACCAGCTGCCCCGCGACCGGCACCGTCGCCGGTACGGCGTACGCGCGCTGCGGCACCAACTGGTGGAGCTACGACACCCCGGCCACCATCGGGTCCAAGATGACCTGGGCGAAGGGCCAGGGCCTCAAAGGCGCGTTCTTCTGGGAATTCAGCGGTGACACCACCAACGGTGAACTCGTCAGCGCGATCAACAACGGTCTGAAGTAAGAGCTACCCGGTACCGCGCGCAACCTCGAAAAGCAGCCGGGGAGACAGGTCCGTCCCCTGTCTTCCCGGTTCTTCGTTCGCTGCTCCACGGGACTGAGGCCGCGTCGTGCAGCCTCTCAGGCCACGTTCACCCTCTGGCCTGGCGGAGCCGCCTCCAGCCAGGCGAGGAACCCGGTCAGCGCGTCCTCGCTCATGGCCAGCTCCAGGCGGGTCCCACGATGGACACAGCCGAGCACCACGGCGTCGGACAGGAGCGCCAGCTCCTCCTCGCCCTCGGGCAGCCGACGGGCGACCACCTCGATCGCGGAACGCTCCAGGCCCCGGCGCGGGCGGGGAGCGTACGAGAAGACTCGAAACCAGTCGATCCGGTCGCCGCTGTACCGGGCGACCCCGTACACCCAGCCCTTGCCGGAGAGGTCGGGCTCCTCCGGCACGTTCCATCGCAGGCTGCAGTCGAAGGTCCCTCCGGAGCGCTGAATCAGCCGCCGGCGCAGACCGAAGACGAAGAGACCAACCACGACCAGTGCGACGACCAGCCCGCCCACCCGCAGCGCGAGGAACATCTCCACCGACCTCCTCGCGTCGTCGAGTAACGGATACCGCCAGAACCGCACCTGCATCGCCTCAGCCGCGGCACGGTCTGGAGTGGTCTCCAGCTCGGGCCGCGGCTGAGGGTAAAGCTACGTTGTCGCGGGACGCTAGCGCACCGCCACCGCACGCAGTCGCACTTCGGCGCGCCGCTCGGAGGCGGCGTCCGTGTCCGACTTCGCACGCTCCAGCGCACGCTCGGCGCGCTGGACATCGATCTCGTCCGCCAGCTCCGCCATCTCCGCGAGCATCGAGAGCTTGTCGTCCGCGAACGAGATGAAACCGCCGTGCACAGCGGCGACCACGGTCCCGCCGCCACTCGTACGGATCGTCACCGGGCCCGATTCCAGCACACCCAGAAGCGGCTGGTGACCGGGCATGACGCCGATGTCGCCGGACGTGGTGCGCGCGACGACCAGGGTGGCCTCGCCGGACCAGACACTGCGGTCCGCGGCGACCAGCTCGACGTGCAGCTCAGCAGCCAAGGGTGGCTCCTCGGGTCACCACCCGGCCGTTCGAGCCGGGTGTTGGGTCAATTCTACGGGGCGTGGTGAGGGGGACGGGACGCACCCGTCCCCCTCGGTGAGCCATGGGCTCAGGAGACGCCGAGCTCCTTGGCGTTGGCCTTGAGGTCCTCGATGCCACCGCACATGAAGAACGCCTGCTCGGGGAAGTGGTCGTACTCACCGTCGCAGATCGCGTTGAACGCGGCGATCGACTCGTCGAGCGGAACGTCCGAACCGTCCACGCCGGTGAACTGCTTGGCGACGTGGGTGTTCTGGGACAGGAAGCGCTCGACACGACGGGCACGGTGGACAACGAGCTTGTCCTCCTCGCCCAGCTCGTCGATACCGAGGATCGCGATGATGTCCTGGAGGTCCTTGTACTTCTGGAGGATCCCCTTGACACGCATGGCCGCCGCGTAGTGGTCCTGCGCGATGTAGCGCGGGTCCAGGATCCGGGACGTGGAGTCCAGCGGGTCCACGGCCGGGTAGATGCCCTTCTCGGAGATCGGACGGGAGAGAACCGTCGTCGCGTCGAGGTGGGCGAAGGTGGTGGCCGGGGCCGGGTCGGTCAGGTCGTCCGCGGGGACGTAGATCGCCTGCATCGAGGTGATCGAGTGACCACGGGTCGACGTGATGCGCTCCTGCAGCAGACCCATCTCGTCGGCCAGGTTCGGCTGGTAACCCACTGCGGACGGCATACGGCCGAGCAGCGTGGAAACCTCGGAGCCGGCCTGGGTGTACCGGAAGATGTTGTCGATGAAGAAGAGCACGTCCTGCTTCTGCACATCGCGGAAGTACTCCGCCATGGTCAGACCGGCCAGCGCGACACGAAGGCGCGTGCCCGGCGGCTCGTCCATCTGGCCGAAGACAAGCGCCGTCTTGTCGATGACGCCCGAGTCGGCCATTTCCTCGATGAGGTCGTTGCCCTCACGGGTACGCTCACCGACGCCCGCGAACACCGACACACCGTCGTGGTTGTTGGCCACGCGGTAGATCATTTCCTGGATCAGAACGGTCTTGCCGACACCGGCACCACCGAACAGACCGATCTTTCCACCCTTGACGTACGGGGTGAGAAGGTCGATGACCTTGACGCCGGTCTCGAACATCTCGGTCTTGGACTCGAGCTGGTCGAAGTTGGGCGCCTTGCGGTGGATCGGCCAGCGCTCGGTGACCTCGGCCTCGGCCTCGGGCTTGTTCAGGATCTCACCGAGGGTGTTGAACACCTTTCCCTTGGTGATCTCGCCGACCGGCACCGTGATGCCGGTACCCGTGTCGGTCACCGGGGCCTGGCGGACCAGACCGTCGGTGGGCTGCATCGAGATCGCCCGGACCAGGCCCTCGCCGAGGTGCTGCGCGACCTCGAGGGTCAGCTTCTTGAGCTTGCCCTCCTCGGCCGGGTCGGCGACCTCGACGGTCAGCGCGTTGTAGATCTCCGGCATCGCGTCGACGGGGAACTCCACGTCGACGACCGGGCCGATGACCCGGGCGACGCGGCCCGTGGCAACGGCCGTCTCAACTGTCGTCGTCATTACTTGTCACTCCCCGCGGTCGCGTCGGCCAGCGCACTTGCACCACCGACGATCTCGCTGATTTCCTGGGTGATTTCGGCCTGGCGGGCCGCGTTGGCAAGCCGGGAGAGGCTCTTGATGAGCTCACCGGCGTTGTCGGTGGCCGACTTCATCGCGCGGCGGCGGGCGGCGTGCTCGGAAGCAGCCGACTGAAGCAGCGCGTTGTAGATCCGGCTCTCGACGTACCGCGGAAGCAGGGCGTCGAGGACGTCCTCCGCCGACGGCTCGAAGTCGAACAGAGGCAGGATCTCGCCCTTGCCGTCCTCGTCCTTCGCAGCACCGAGGCTGAGCGGCAGCATCCGGTCGTCCACCGGGTTCTGCGTCATCATCGACACGAACTCCGTGAAGACGATGTGGAGCTCGTCCACGCCGCCCTCAGCGGTCTCCTTGCTGACCGACTCGATCAGCGGAGCCGCGGCCCGCTTGGCATCCGCGTACGTGGGGCTGTCGGTGAAGCCCGTCCACGACTCCTCGATCTTGCGCTCGCGGAATCCGTAGTAGGCGACACCCTTGCGGCCGATCACATAAGTGACGACCTCCTTGCCCTCACCGCGCAGCCGCTCGGTCAGTCGCTCCGCGGCCTTGATGGCGTTGGAGGAGTAACCGCCGGCCAGACCACGGTCGCTCGTGATGAGCAGGACCGCGGCCCGCGCCGGAGCGTCGGCCTCGGTGGTGAGCGGGTGCTTGGTGGTGGAGCCGGTTGCCACCGCGGTCACCGCACGGGTGAGCTCGGTCGCGTACGGCGTCGACGCCGCCACCTTGCGCTGCGCCTTGACGATGCGCGAAGCGGCGATCATCTCCATCGCCTTGGTGATCTTCTTGGTGGCGGTGACGGAGCGGATGCGGCGCTTGTAAACGCGAAGCTGAGCGCCCATCGATCAGCCCTCGCCCAGCAGCTTGCCGTCCGAGGTCTCGAACTGCTGCTTGAAGGTGGCGACCGCGTCGGCGATCGCCTGCAGCGTGTCGTCGGACATCTTGGCGCCCTCGGCGATGCCGGTCAGGAGGTCCTTGCGCTCGCGGCGCAGGTACTCCAGCAGCTCGCTCTCGAAGCGGCGGATGTCCTCGACCGGGACGTCGTCCATCTTGCCGTTGGTGCCGGCCCAGATGGAGATGACCTGCTCCTCGACCGGGTACGGGCTGTACTGCGGCTGCTTCAGCAGCTCGACCATGCGCTTACCGCGCTCCAGCGACGCCTTCGAAGCCGCGTCCAGGTCGGAACCGAAGGCGGCGAACGCCTCCAGCTCGCGGTACTGGGCGAGGTCGACACGGAGTCGGCCGGAGACCTGGCGCATGGCCTTGTGCTGGGCGGAGCCACCGACGCGGGAGACCGAGATACCGACGTTCAGAGCCGGACGCTGGCCGGCGTTGAACAGGTCGGACTCCAGGAAGCACTGACCGTCGGTGATGGAGATGACGTTGGTCGGGATGAACGCCGACACGTCGTTCGCCTTGGTCTCGACGATCGGGAGGCCCGTCATCGAGCCGGCGCCCATCTCGTCGGAGAGCTTCGCGCAGCGCTCCAGCAGACGCGAGTGCAGGTAGAAGACGTCGCCCGGGTAGGCCTCACGGCCCGGCGGACGGCGCAGCAGAAGCGACACGGCGCGGTAGGCGTCGGCCTGCTTCGAGAGGTCGTCGAAGATGATCAGGACGTGCTTGCCCTGGTACATCCAGTGCTGACCGATGGCCGAACCGGTGTACGGCGCCAGGTACTTGAAGCCGGCCGGGTCGGACGCCGGGGCGGCGACGATGGTCGTGTACTCGAGCGCGCCGGCCTCTTCCAGGGCACCGCGCACGGAGGCGATGGTGGAACCCTTCTGACCGATGGCGACGTAGATGCAGCGCACCTGCTTGTTCACGTCGCCCGAGCGCCAGTTGTCGCGCTGGTTGATGATCGTGTCGACGGCCAGAGCGGTCTTACCCGTCTGACGGTCACCAATGATCAGCTGACGCTGGCCGCGGCCGATCGGCACCATGGCGTCGACGGCCTTGTAGCCGGTCTGCATCGGCTCGTGCACCGACTTACGGACCATGACGCCAGGGGCCTGCAGCTCGAGGGCGCGGCGGCCTTCGGTCGCGATCTCGCCGAGACCGTCGATCGGGTTGCCGAGCGGGTCGACGACGCGGCCGAGGTAACCCTCGCCGACGCCGACGGAGAGCACCTCACCGGTGCGCTGCACCGGCTGGCCCTCTTCGATGCCGCTGAACTCGCCGAGGACGATGGCACCGATCTCGCGCTCCTCAAGGTTGAGGGCGAGACCGAGGGTGCCGTCCTCGAACTTCAGCAGCTCGTTCGCCATGGCCGAGGGAAGACCCTCGACCTTCGCGATGCCGTCGCCGGCAACGCTGACCGTACCGACCTCCTCGCGCGAGGCCGCGTCCGGCTTGTACGACTGGACAAAGTTCTCCAGCGCGTCCCGGATCTCCTCCGGCCGGATCGTGAGCTCCGCCATCTGGGTTCCCTGCTCTCCTTGTTGGGCCCGAAGTTTCTTAAGGGGGTCTGGGGGCCGACCCCCAGGAATCTTCTGCAATTTCTGCACGGCCCAACCGGGCCGCTGGTCTTGCTCTGTTCTGTTGCTGCGCTCGTCAGTCGGCCATACGACGGGTCGCCTCTTCGAGGCGCTCCGCGATGGTTCCGTTGATGACCTCGTCACCGACCCGCACCGCGATCCCGCCGAGGACCGTGGGGTCCACATCGAGATTCAGGTGCATCGACCGACCGTAGATCTTCGCCAGTGCGGCACCGAGGCGCTGCTTCTGCCGATCGCTCAGCGGCACTGCTGACGTGACCACGGCGACCATGCGGTCGCGGCGCTCCGCGGCAAGCTTGGAGAGGGACTCGAGTCCCGCTTCCAGGCTACGTCCACGCGGCTGGGTGACAAGCCGCACGACGACGCGCTCGGTGGTGGGCCGTGCCTTGCTGCCGAGCAGGCTGCGCAGCAGCTGGCTCTTGGCGGCAGCGGACGCGGACCGGCTGGTGAGCGCGGCACGCAGCTCCTTGTCGGAGGCGACGATCCGGCCGAACCGGAACAGCTCGTCCTCGACGTCGTCGAGGTCTCCGCTGCGCTGGGCGGCGGTGAGGTCTGCGATGTTCGCCAGTTCCTCGACCGCGTCGACCAGGTCGCGCGACTGCGACCAGCGGGAGCGGACCATGCCGGAGATCAGGTCGACGGTCTCGCCGCTCACCTGACCGCGCAGCAGTCGTCCGGCCAGCTCGGCCTTGGCCTCGCCGGCCTGCGACGGGTCGGTCAGGACCCGTCGCAGTGAGACCTCGCGCTGGAGCATCGCCGTGACGGCAGCCAGCTCCTCGGCGAGCTTCGCCGCGTCGACCGACGTGTTGTCGGTCAGCGCGTCGAGACGCTCACGTGCGGCAGCCAGTGCCTCGCGGCTCGCGCCGTTCATCGGACAGCCTCGGCCTTCGCCTCGAGCTCGTCCAGGAAACGGTCGACAGTGCCGCTCTGCCGGGCGTGGTCCTCGAGGGACTCGCCGACGAGCTTGCCGGCCAGGTCGGTGGCGAGCTTGCCCACGTCCTGACGCAGCGCGGCAGCCGCGGCCTTGCGATCGGCCTCGATCTGGGCGTGGCCGGCAGCGATGATCTCCTCGCGCTGCCGCTGGCCTTCCGCCCGCATCTCCTGCAGGATCACGGCACCCTGCTCCTGTGCCTCCTGGCGCAGGCGCGCGGCTTCGTGGCGGGCCTCGGCGAGCTGAGCCTTGTACTGCTCAAGCACGCTCTGGGCCTCGGTCTGGGCCGCATCGGCCTTCTCCATACCGCCTTCGATGGCCTCGCGACGCTCTTCCAGAACCTTGTTGATGTTCGGGAGGAGCTTCTTGGCGAGGAAGCCGAAGACGATGGCAAAGGCGATGAAGCCAATGACGAGCTCAGGGATCGGCGGGACGAGCGGGTTTTCCGCTTCCTCCGCCGCGAGCTGAACCAGAGGGTTCACGTCAGTGCCTTCCGTCGAGTGGGCTGTTCGCGACCGGTCAGGAGGTCGGGTACACGAACGGCATGACCAGACCGATCAGGGCGAGCGCCTCACAGAAGGCGAAGCCGAGAATCTGGTTGGCGCGGATGAGACCGGCAGCCTCGGGCTGACGGGCGAGCGCCTGCGTGCCGTTACCGAAGATAATGCCGACGCCGACGCCGGGGCCGATCGCGGCGAGGCCGTAACCGATGGAGCCGAGGTTGCCCTTGATTTCGACGCTGGTGGCGGCGAGGGTCTGGAGAGCAGACATGCCGGATCTTCCTTCTCTTTCTTGGTCCGGTGGGGGTTGGCCACCGGGTGCTTCAGGAGGTGGGGTGCTCAGTGGCCCTTGGCGAGAGCGCCCTGGATGTAGCTGCAGGTCAGCAGGACGAACACATAGGCCTGGACAGCCTGGATGAAGAGCTCGAAGACGGTCATCACGATGACCATCACGAACGAGACACCCGCGTAGGCGATGCCGATGCCGTTGAGCAGGTACCAGCTGGCGATCGTGAAGAGCAGCAGCAGGGTGTGACCCGCGAACATGTTGGCAAAGAGCCGGACGGCGTGCGTGAACGGCCTGACGAGCAGGTTCGAGAAGAGCTCGATGGTCATCGAGAGCGGCAGAACCGGACCGAGCGACTTGTCGTAGCCCGTGAAGTTCTTGAAGGCTCCGACGAAACCGTGCCGCTTGAAGGTCAGGCTGACCCACAGGACGTACACGATCAGGGCGAGCGCGGCCGGGTACGCGATGATCGCCGTCACGGGGAACTGGGCGACCGGAATGATGGACCAGAGGTTCATCATCCAGACGAAGAAGAACAGGGAGACCACAAGCGGGACGTACTTCTCGCCCTCGCGCTTGCCGATCGTCTCGTAGACAACGCCTCGGCGTACGAAGTCGTAGCCGGCCTCGGCCACCATCTGCAGCTTGCCCGGAACGATCTTCGGCTTGGCGAAAGCCGCCCAGAAGAAGCCGACGACGATGACCGAGCCGAGCAGCGCGAGCAGCATCGTCTTGTTGAAGTACAGGTTGCTGTCCGCATCGCCCCAGAGGGGCTCGAACAGGAACGAATGCAAGCCGGGTGCCGGGAAACCACAACCGGAGAAGATGTGGCAATCGGTCTCGAAGGCGAGCACCTGTGTCGGGTCAGCACTCACCGCGGGCTCCTTCAGCGTGGCGCATAGGTACGGCAACCTCGTTGTGTCGGCGCGGCGCGCAGCCGCGGTTCGGCACTGGACTGGTGTAACGGATGTGTGAGCGGCAGTCAGGCATTGAGCCTCGCGATCGAGCAGGCGTCAGCTCACATGCCCGCGCCCGCAGTGCCGCAGTTGGAACCGGACGATAGCAGGGTCGTGGACCCGCACTTATCCCGCCCCTACCCTTCACGATTTCAACCCCGCGTTCTTGGGCTTTTCAGCCTTGTCGGACTCGGGCTCGACGTAAAGGATCTTGGCCTTCATGTGTGCGCGCGCCTGTGCGGCGATCCACACGAGCGTGGTCGCGACCAACGTGATTGCAAAGGCCTTCGGATTGAACACCGTGGTGTCCTGGAAGGCCGCGACGAAGACGAACAAGAGCAGGAGCTGCACCGTGTAGAGCATCAGCCCCATCGCCTGGAACAGCTGAGGGAGGGACCTGGCGGTCCGCTGCAGGACCACTAGTCCGACCCCCATGAAGAGAATCACCACGACCGTACCGACGACCGCACCCAGGGCTCCCTTGCCGCCGGCCACGCCACCACTGATCGCGACGGCAACAGCACCGGCGACAGCGGTGGGTACAGCGGTTTGGAGGAGAGTCCGGGCGTCATTGGACGGCATGGCGGCAGCTCCGCTTGCAGGGGGTGGGCAATGTGTCGTCATGGACGAGCGTAGGCCCGGTCCGAGGCGACGCCTCGGGCCAATGGACCGCGATATCAGGTCCTCCGGCTCTGTCACCGGGCCTAGTGAACGGTATCACAAACTATTTGATGAGGTCTTTACCAAGAAAGTGTGCTTGCTCTCACGCGTGAGAGTGAATCCGCAGGTGTGAGAAAGGCAACTCCACGTTTCGTCTGGTATGCCCCGTGATGCCCGAATTCTCAGCGTGCGGAATCAGCCTTATCTCTGTCCGAAAAACGCGAACGGGGGCCGATGGCAGTCGCCCCGTTGACGCCGGAGACCCCTACGACGACCGGGGCCCGCTCCTGGAGATCGTGACCCTCCTGCCCCATCTGCGCTTCCAGCGGCCCCTGTTGGGCCTCGTCTACGGATGAGGGTTCCGCCTCGGGCGCCTTGCCCATCCCGCGATAGCGGCGGTAGCGCGGCGGTACGAAGCGTTCCGCCCAGAACGGCGCCCGCGGGGTGAAGCGGGGCATCAGCAGCAGCACGAGGCCCAGCGCGCTGAACCCCATGATCACCAGCACGATCCACAGGGACGTCGAGTGCACGGAGTATCCGACCGTGCCGAAGGCGATCAGGGCCGACCAGAAGTACATGATCAGCACGGCCCTGCTGTGCGAATGGCCGATTTCCAGCAGCCGGTGGTGCAGATGGCCGCGGTCTGCCGCGAACGGCGACTGGCCGTTCCACGTACGCCGCACGATCGCCAGCACCAGGTCGGCGGCCGGGATCGCGATGATGGTCAGCGGCAGCAGCAGCGGGATGAAGACCGGCAGCATCGCGTAGGTGGCCTCGCGCTCACTGCCGGCGAAGAGCTGCATCGTGTCCGGGTCGACCTGCCCGGTGACCGAGATCGCACCGGCCGCCAGTACCAGGCCGATCAGCATCGAACCCGAGTCGCCCATGAAGATCCGGGCCGGATGCATGTTGTGCGGCAGAAAGCCCAGGCACATGCCCATCAGGATCGCCGTGAAGAGCGTCGCGGGGGCCGCCGCCTCGATCATGTGCCCGTACCAGAGCCGGTACGTGTACAGGAAGAACGCCGCGGCGGCGATGCAGACCACGCCCGCCGCCAGACCGTCCAGACCGTCGACGAAGTTGACCGCGTTGATGGTGATGACGACCACGGCGACCGTGAGCAGCGTGCCCTGCCACTGGGTGAGCGCGACGGTGCCGACGCCGGGGATCGGCAGCCACAGAATCGTCAGGCCCTGGAGCACCATGACCGCGGCGGCGATCATCTGCCCGCCGAGCTTGATCAGTGCGTCGATCTCGAACTTGTCGTCCAGAACACCGATCAGCCAGATCAGTGCGGCCCCGGAGAGCAGCGCCCGCGGCTCGTTGGAGAGCTGGAAGACCCAGTCGAGGTTCTCGAGCTGGGACGCGACGATCAGTCCGGCGCACAGTCCGCCGAACATGGCGATGCCACCGAGCCTCGGTGTCGGTTCTCGGTGGACGTCACGCGCACGGATCGCGGGCATCGCCCCGACCACGATGGCGAACTTGCGCACCGGGCCGGTCAGCAGATAAGTGACCGCAGCCGTGACACAGAGCGTCAGCAAATAATCACGCACGGGCTGCCCCATAGATTTCGCCGGATCTCAGCCCACACTTTAACTACGTCGGGCCCATGGTCGAGGACACAGAGGCCGGGCCGATGGTTGCATGTACCACGTCTAGCCCGGATAGGGTGGATATTTCCGGGCCAGTTCCTGGACCTGCGCGCGGATGCCGTCTTCCTCACGTACCGCCGCTCCGAAGAGCGCGGCCAGACGTGCCATGTCGGCGTCGCCCATGCCCTGGGTGGTGACGGCCGCGGTGCCGAGTCTGATGCCGCGGGCATCCCCGTACGGAAGCGCGCAGGTGTCGAGCACCAGGCCCGCCGCTGCCAGCCGGGCGCGGGCGGTGGGCCCGTCGACGCCCAGCGGGGCCGGGTCCGCGACGATCAGGTGGGTGTCCGTGCCGCCCGTGGTGACTTCGAAGCCCTCGTCCTCCAGACCCGCGGCCAGCACCCGGGCATGGGCCACCACTCGGTGGGCGTACGCCGTGAACGCCGGGGTGGCCGCTTCTTGGAACGCGACGGCCTTCGCGGCGACCGTGTGCATCTGCGCGCCGCCCTGGGTGAACGGGAAGACCGCCCGGTCGATCCGCTCGGCCAGCTCCGCACCGCACAGGATCATCCCGCCGCGCGGACCGCGCAGCACCTTGTGCGTCGTCGCGCAGACCACATCGGCGTACGGGACGGGGCTCGGCGCCGCTCCCCCGGCGATCAGCCCCATCGGGTGCGCGGCGTCGGCGATGAAATACGCGCCCACCTCGTCGGCGATCTCCCGGAACAGTTCGTAGTCGGGATGGCGGGGGTACGAGATCGAGCCGCTGACGATCGCCTTGGGGCGGTGCGCACGGGCCAGGGCGCGCACCTGCTCGTAGTCGATCAGGCCGCTCTCGGAGTCCACCCCGTAGCCGATGAACTCGAACCAGCGGCCGGAGAAGTTGGCGGGCGAGCCATGGGTGAGATGCCCGCCGTACGGAAGTCCCATCGCGAGCACCGTGTCGCCGGGGCACAGCAGGGCCGCGTATGCGGCGAGGACGGCGGAGGAGCCGGAGTGCGCCTGGACGTTGGCGTGTTCGGCGCCGAAGAGCGAGGTGGCCCGTCGGCAGGCGATGCGTTCGGCGGCGTCGGCCTGCTCGCAGCCGCCGTGGTGGCGGGCGCCGGGGTAGCCCTCGGCGTACTTGTTGGCGAGCGGTGAGCCGAGGGCGGCGAGGACCGCCGGCGAGGTGAAGTTCTCGGCGGCGATCAGCTGGACGGTGCTCGACTGCCGGTGCAGCTCCTCCAGCAGCACGGCGGCGATCTCCGGGTCCTCCCGGAGCAGTGCGCCGAAGTCCTGCGGCAGGGCGGTCCCGGCGGCGAGGTTGGGTGCGGCAGGAGTGGTGACCGGCATCTGACGGCTCCGGGCCTGGGGAGGGTGCGCTGACGTCAGCTCCAATGTAGGCCCGTGACGGGCCTCCTGCCCGCTCTGCGGCGACGCCGTACACCCGCCCGGCCCCCAGGGTGCCGGCCCCGTGCGTACGGCCGTCACAGTGGCGCAGGCGCGACCGTCAGTGCGGGGCGGGTACGCCGGTCAGCGCGGTGACCACCGGGTCGAGGGCCTGGTTGATCTCGTCGCCGATGGACCGGAAGAACGTGATCGGCGCGCCGTACGGGTCGTACACCTCGTCGGCCTCGACGGTGGGGGCCAGCAGCCAGCCGCGCAGCGCGGCCGCGGCGCGGACCAGTGCGCGGGCACGCTCGACGACGCCCTCGTCGCGCGGGTCGGGCAGGGTGGCGGGGTCTATCGCCCGGACCAGCCGGGTGAATTCCTTGAGGGTGAAGGTCCGTAGGCCGGCCGAGTGACCCATCGAGATCACTTGTGCCCGGTGGTCGCGGGTGGCGGTGAGCACCAGGTCGGCGCGGATCACATGCTCGTCGAGCAGCTCCCGGCCGACGAAGCCGGTGGTGTCGGCGCCGAAGTCGGCGAGGACGATCTCGGCGTTGTCCTCCATGGGGGCGCCTTCGTGGCCCCAGGTGCCCGCGCTCTCCACGATCAGTCCGCCTTGACGTGGATCTCCGAGGCGGTCCACCAGGGCGTGCCGGGTCAGCCGCTCGGTGATCGGTGAGCGGCAGACGTTGCCGGTGCTGACGTGGAGGATGCGGAAAGTGTCGGCCTGCCCCGCTATGCCACGCCCCTCAGGGGCGGTCAATTCGCCACCTCGAGGTCGGGTACCACCTTGCGGAGTTCCTCGACGGAAAGCGCACCGGTGCGCAGCACTACCGGAACCTTTCCGGTGACGTCGACGATGGAGGACGGCACGATGCCGAGGGTCGGGCCGCCGTCGAGGTAGACGGAGACGGAGTCGCCGAGCATCTCCTGGGCGGCGTCGCAGTCCTCAGGGGCCGGGTGTCCGGTGAGGTTGGCGCTGGAGACGGCCATCGGGCCGACCTCGGTGAGCAGTTCGATGGCGACCGGGTGCAGCGGCATCCGGATGGCGACGGTGCCACGGGTGTCCCCGAGGTCCCACTGGAGCGACGGCTGGTGCTTGGCGACGAGCGTGAGGGCCCCGGGCCAGAAGGCGTCGACGAGCTCCCAGGCCTGCTCGGAGAAGTCGGTGACCAGTCCGTGCAGGGTGTTCGGGGAGCCGATCAGGACGGGTGTCGGCATGTTGCGGCCGCGGCCCTTGGCGGCCAGCAGGTCGGCGACGCCCTCGCGGCTGAAGGCGTCCGCACCGATCCCGTACACGGTGTCGGTGGGCAGCACGACCAGTTCGCCGCGGCGGACGGCGGACGCGGCTTCGCGCAGACCCGTCGTACGGTCGGTCGCGTCGTTGCAGTCGTATCGCCGTGCCATCAGCCGGCCTCCTCAAGCATGTACGGGTATGACGGGTACGGGTCGTGCGGGTGGTGGCCGCCGGTCACGGCGTGGCCTTGCGGGCCGTGGCGAACCGCGGCCGGTTGTTCAGGTCGGGATGGTCGGCCGCATCGGCCCAGCCGCGTTCCTCGGTGAAGATCCACGGCACCTGGCCGCCCTGGGTGTCGGCGTGCTCGATGACGACGAGGCCGCCGGGGCGCAGCAGGCGGTGTGCGGTGCGTTCGATGCCGCGGATGGTGTCGAGGCCGTCCTCGCCGGAGAAGAGAGCCATCTCCGGGTCGTGGTCACGGGCCTCGGGTGCCACGTACTCCCATTCGGTGAGCGGGATGTACGGCGGGTTGGAGATGACCAGGTCGACCTGGCCGTCGAGCTCGGGAAGGGCCGTGAGCGCGTCTTGGTGGTGGACGGTGACCCGTGACCCCTCGGCGTTCTTCCTGGTCCACTTCAGGGCGTCGTCGGAGAGCTCGACGGCGTGCACGCGTGAGCGGGGAACCTCCTGGGCCATGGCCAGGGCGATGGCGCCGGATCCGCTGCAGAGGTCGACGATGAGCGGCTCGACGACATCCATCGCGCGGACGGCGTCTATCGCCCAGCCGACGACCGATTCGGTCTCCGGACGGGGGACGAAGACACCGGGTCCTACCTGGAGCTCCAGGTAGCGGAAGAAGGAGCGTCCGGTGATGTGCTGCAGCGGTTCACGGGCTTCGCGGCGGGCGATCGCCTCCCAGTAGCGGGCGTCGAAGTCCGCGTCCGGCACATGGTGCAGCTCGCCCCGCTTGACGCCGTGTACGAACGCGGCGAGCTCCTCCGCGTCGAATCGTGGTGAAGGGACACCGGCGTCGGCCAGCCGCTGGGTGGCCTGGGCCACCTCGGCGAGCAGCAGGTTCATCGCGGTTCTCCGTACGGGGTCACGGGCGGGGCGGGCTTGGGGCTTATGCGGCGGCGAGCTTGGCGGCGGAGTCGGCGTCGGCACAGGCCTGGATCACGGAATCCAGGTCGCCGTCGAGTACCTGGTCCAAGTTGTACGCCTTGAAGCCGACGCGGTGGTCCGAGATCCGGTTTTCCGGGAAGTTGTACGTACGGATCTTCTCGGAACGGTCGACCGTACGCACCTGACTGCGCCGTACGTCCGAGGCTTCCTGCTCGGCGGCTTCCTGGGCGGCCGCGAGCAGTCGCGAACGCAGGATACGCATGGCCTGCTCCTTGTTCTGGAGCTGGCTCTTCTCGTTCTGGCAGGAGGCGACGACACCGGTCGGCAGATGCGTGATGCGGACCGCCGAGTCCGTGGTGTTGACGGACTGGCCGCCGGGGCCCGAGGAACGGTAGACGTCGATACGGAGATCATTGGCGTGGATCTCGACGTCGACCTCCTCGGCCTCGGGCGTGACGAGCACACCGGCGGCGGAGGTGTGGATACGGCCCTGAGACTCGGTGGACGGCACCCGCTGCACGCGGTGCACTCCGCCCTCGTACTTCAGCCGGGCCCACACGCCCTGGCCGGGCTCGGTGGCGCCGTTGCCGCCCTTGGTCTTCACGGCGACCTGGACGTCCTTGTAGCCCCCGAGCTCGGACTCGGTGGAGTCGATGATCTCGGTCTTCCAGCCGACGCGCTCGGCGTAGCGCAGATACATCCGCAGCAGATCGCCGGCGAACAGGGCGGACTCGTCGCCGCCGGCGCCCGCCTTGATCTCCAGGAGCACGTCCTTGTCGTCGCTTGGGTCGCGCGGGACCAGGAGGAGGCGGAGCTTCTCGGTGAGCTCTTCGCGCTGCGTCTCCAGCTCCTTGACCTCGGCGGCGAAGTCGGGGTCGTCGGCGGCGAGCTCGCGTGCCGTCTCGATGTCGTCCCCGGCCTGCTTCCAGGTGCGGTATGCGGCGACGATCGGGGTGAGCTCGGCGTAGCGCTTGTTGAGCCTGCGCGCGTTGGCCTGGTCGGCGTGGACCGCCGGGTCCGCGAGCTGCTTCTCGAGATCGGCCTGTTCACCGATCAGTTCCTCGACCGCCTCGAACATCTCCGGACTCCTGGTTTCTTCACTCGATCGTGCCTGCTGGACGGCGTGGACGCTGTCCGGGCCGGGTACGGGGGCGGCCCGTCCCGGGCCGGGTACGGGGGCGGCCCGTCCCGGACCGGGTACGGGGGCGGCCCGTCCCGGGCCGGACAAAAAACGCCGGTCCCGACGCCCCCGGGAAGAGGGCGCCGGGAACCGGCGCAGTGGCTCGCTACTTGCTGGCGGAGCCGGCAGCCTTGCCGAAGCGGGCCTCGAAGCGGGCCACACGGCCACCGGTGTCGAGGATCTTCTGCTTGCCCGTGTAGAACGGGTGGCACTCGGAGCAGACGTCGGCGCGGATGGTGCCGCCGTCGATGGTGCTCCGGGTCGTGAACGACGCGCCACAGGTGCAGCTGACCTGCGTCTCGACGTACTCGGGGTGGATGTCGCGCTTCAAGGGTTTCTCCTAGGTTCGGGAGGGCGCCGGGTCGTACGCGCGGATTGCGCGTCCGTGAACCGGGGCCGACGTACCAGTCTGCCAGGATCGGCCGTATCTCCCAAAACCGGGGGCGGGCCGCAACTATTCCCGGCCCGCCCGGTCACTTCACGACGCTGCCCGCGTCGCCCTTGTCCCCCGCCGACTTCTCGGTGGCGGAGGCGGGGATGGCCTTGTCGTGCTTGAGTGCCGTCCACACCTGCTGGGCGGGCTTCTCCAGCGGTACGACGCGGTTCGGGTCGGCCGGGTCGTACTGCACGGGCAGCGTGATCATCTGGATGTTCTCGGAGTCGAGCCCCTTGAGGCCGTTCGCGAAGCTGGTGAGCTCCTCGACCGAACCGAGGTCGGAGTCGGTGGTGATGGCCTTGGTCGCCGTGTCCGCGAGGTCGAAGAGGGTCTTCGGGTTCGTGAACACTCCGACGCTCTTGGCCTGGTCCATCAGCGCCTTCATGAACTCCTGCTGGATCTGGATGCGGCCGAGGTCGCTGCCGTCGCCGACGCTCGTGCGGGTGCGGACGAGAGCCAGCGACTGCTCGCCGTCGAGCGTGTGGGTACCGGGTTCGAGATTCAGATGGCTCTTGGGGTCGTTGATCGCCTGGGTGGTGGTGATCTCCACGCCGCCCAGCTCGTCGATGAGCTCCTTGAAGCCGGTGAAGTCGACTTCGATGTAGTGGTCCATGCGGATGCCGGACATGGATTCGACGGTCTTGACCGCACAGGCCGGTCCGCCGACCTCGTACGCCGTGTTGAACATCGCGCGCTGCTCGCCGGGGATGGTCTGCCCCGTGGTGTCGCTGGTGCATTCGGGGCGGGCGATCAGGGTGTCGCGCGGGATGGAGACGACGGAGGCGCTCTTGTGACCCTCGTTGATGTGCACGACCATCGCCGTATCGGAACGGGCCGTTCCTTCGTCGGGGCCGTACTCGGAGTTCTCGCCGGAGCGGGAGTCCGAGCCGAGTACGAGGATGTCCTCGGAGCCGTTGTCGACGTCGTCGGGGCGGTTCTTGCCGAGCGCCGCGTTGATGTCGACGGCCTGGAGATTGCCGTTGAGCCTGAAGTAGGCGTATCCGAGCCCGACGCCGCCGACGGCCACGACCCCTGCCAGGGTCCAGGCGGCGATCACCGTCACTCTGCGGCGACGGGAAGGCTTCTTCCGGCGTTTGCCGGTCGGCTTCCGGCGTTTGCCGGTCGGGCGTATTCGGCCGCCGCTCCCTCGCTGCTCGGACATCTTTCTCCTTCGGTCGTCAGCGTCTCCCGGCTACCCCCTGCAGCGGTGTTCGGGCACTGGTTTTTGCCGACTTCGGCGACTTGCTGCCACTTCGTACGACGTCGCAGCACGAAGCAGGGTCGCACAGTGACCTGTCACGTCCACGTGAAGACAAAAGGGACACGCGGCTTTGGCGAACAGCTAGTGATTCCGCGCTCACCTGCGGTTTCTTACGAGGTACAGACATCGTGGCGGCCTCTGTTGTCGCGACGCTTGTGTGGCGAAGGTCTCGGATCGACCGAAAAGCCCGAATCGACTGCGTCACATTCGCGGGCCCTACGACGCAGGGCCGCCCCCGTCACCGGAGTGACGAGGGCGGCCCTGCGTTTCAGCCGATCCGGGTACGACGTCAGTCGTTGCCGTTGCCCGGAGCCGGCGTCGTCTTCTGGATCTGGAGCAGGAACTCCGCGTTGGACTGGGTCTTCTTCATCCGGTCCAGGAGGAGCTCGATCGCCTGCTGCTGGTCGAGCGCGTGCAGCACCCGGCGCAGCTTCCAGACAATGGCCAACTCATCACTGCCGAGCAGGATTTCTTCCTTACGGGTGCTGGACGCGTCGACGTCCACCGCCGGGAAGATGCGCTTGTCCGAGAGCTTCCGGTCGAGCTTGAGCTCCATGTTGCCGGTGCCCTTGAACTCCTCGAAGATCACCTCGTCCATGCGCGAGCCGGTCTCGACGAGCGCGGTGGCCAGGATGGTCAGCGAACCGCCGTCCTCGATGTTGCGCGCGGCACCGAAGAAGCGCTTCGGCGGGTACAGCGCGGTCGAGTCGACACCACCGGACAGGATGCGGCCGGAGGCGGGGGCCGCGAGGTTGTACGCACGGCCGAGGCGGGTGATGGAGTCCAGCAGGACGACCACGTCGTGACCCAGCTCGACGAGACGCTTGGCGCGCTCGATGGCCAGCTCGGCGACGGTGGTGTGGTCCTCGGCGGGACGGTCGAAGGTCGAGGAGATGACCTCGCCCTTCACCGACCGCTGCATGTCGGTGACCTCTTCCGGACGCTCGTCGACGAGGACGACCATCAGGTGGCACTCGGGGCTGTTGACCGTGATCGCGTTGGCGATCGCCTGCAGGATCATGGTCTTGCCGGTCTTCGGCGGGGCCACGATCAGGCCTCGCTGGCCCTTGCCGATCGGCGCGACCAGGTCGATGATCCGCGTCGTCAGGACGTTGGAGTCGGTCTCCAGGCGGAGCCGGTCCTGCGGGTAGAGCGGGGTCAGCTTCTGGAACTCCGGGCGGCCTCGGCCGGTCTCGGGCGCCATGCCGTTGACCGAGTCGAGGCGGACCAGCGCGTTGAACTTCTCGCGACGCTCGCCGTCCCTGGGCTGGCGCACCGCACCGGTGACGTGGTCACCCTTGCGCAGTCCGTTCTTGCGGACCTGGGCGAGCGAGACGTACACGTCGTTCGGGCCCGGCAGGTAGCCGGAGGTCCGGATGAACGCGTAGTTGTCGAGGATGTCCAGGATGCCCGCGACGGGGATCAGGACGTCGTCGTCGGAGACCGGAACCTCGCTGGCGAAGTCGTCGCGCCCACGGCGGCCACGGCGGTCGCGGTAGCGGCCGCGACGACCGCGACGACCGCCTGCCTCGTCGTCGTAACCGTCGTCCTGCGGGCCGCTGCCCTGCTGGCCCTGGCGCTGCTGGCGCTGGCCGCCCTGCTGGCCCTGGCCACCACCATGCTCGTCGCCCTTGCCGCGGCGGTCACGCTGACGGTCGCGGCGCTCCCCGCGCTCCTGGCGGTCGCCGCGCTGACCGCGGTCCTGGCGGTCGCCCCGGCGGCCCTCGGCCGTGTCGGCGGCGGCTTCGGCCTTGGCGTCGGCCCGGTCGTCGCTCTTCGGCTCGGCCTGCGTCTGAGCCTTGGCCTCGGCGGCCGGCTTGCTCTCGGCCTTGCTCTCCGGGCTGCCCGCCTGAGCGGTCGCACGGCGCCGACGACGCTCGCCCGCGGGCTGGTCGTCGCTGGCCGGCTGGCCGGGGATGTCGATCTGCTGCTGCGCGGCGGTCTTCTCGGCGGGCGCGGCGGCCGCGGACCCGTCCCCGGTGCGCGCCTTGGAGGTGGCACGGCGCTTCGGCTTGGTCTCGGCATCCGCGGCGGGCGCGGCGGCCTTGGGCGCGGCGGAGCTACCGGCCTGCGCCTCCTTGATGACCTCGATCAGCTGGCCCTTGCGCATCCGCGCAGTGCCCTTGATACCGAGGCCGGACGCGACCTGCTGCAGCTCGGCCAGGACCATGCCGTCAAGGCCGGTGCCGGAGCGGCGGCGCCGTACGGTGGTGCCAGTGGCAGCACCTTCGGCGGGCGCGGCGCTGTCGACGGTCTTGTCGGCAGTCACGCCCATCAGATCGGTGGTGTCGCTCACGAAGGGTCCTTCCCTGGAGCGGACGTCGGCCTTCTGGCTCGGCGACCGGTTGTGCTGTCCGACTGCGGTCTTTCTTTTGCGGACCGTGCCGGGGCGGTGGTCCGCCGGGTACGGCGGAGAGATGAAGGTGTGCAAGGGTCCGGCGCGAGCATCCCCCTGCTCGGCCCACTCCTGGACAAGCGAGGGGTGTCGTGCCGGTTCCGGAGCGTGCACGAAACTGCTCAGGCAGGCTGCTCAGGCAGTTGGGGAGGCTCCCGGAAGAGTTGGTGGTCCCGGAAAGGGACACGAAGCAACGCGCCGCATAGACGTCGATTGCTGACTTGAGGTTAACACTACCGGCTCCAACAAACATTCCCCCTCTCACTCACCGGCAATCACTCGGCTACGGGGCGAGCGGCAGCACACTCGCGCCCGCGGCGTCGAGAGTGAGCCGATTGGCCGCCCATCCCTCGCCCGCCAGCCGTGCGGCCTTGTCGGCCGCACCGTCCTCGGCCAGTGCGAGCACCGTCGGCCCGGCACCGGAGATGACTGCGGGGACGCCGTCGGCGCGCAGTCGGTTCACGAGCTCCACGCTCTGCGGCATCGCCGGGGCGCGGTATTCCTGGTGCAGCCTGTCCTCGGTGGCGGTGAGCAGCAGCTCGGGGCGTCTGGTCAGGGCCTCGACGAGAAGCGCGGAACGGCCGGCGTTGAAGGCGGCGTCGACATGCGGGACCGTGCGCGGCAGCAGCCCGCGGGCGGTCTCGGTCAGGACCGGCTTGCTGGGGACGAAAACCACCGGAACGATGGAATCTGCGGGATCCATCCTGATCGCGCGGGCCGATCCGCCGTCCATCCAGGCAAGTGTGAACCCTCCGAGCAGGCAGGCCGCGACATTGTCGGGGTGGCCCTCGATCTCGGTGGCGAGTTCCAGCAGCGCCGCGTCGTCGAGCCGGGCGTCACCGCCGGTCGTCACGGCGCGGGCGGCGACGATGCCGGCACAGATGGCGGCGGAGGAGGAGCCGAGGCCGCGCCCGTGCGGGACGCGGTTGGCGCAGACGATCTCCAGGCCGCGGGGCTGTCCGCCGAGCAGGTCGAAGGCCGTGCGCAGGGAACGTACCAGGAGGTGGCTCTCGTCACGGGGCAGGGTGTCCGCACCCTCACCCGCGATGTCGATGTGCAGTCCGGAGTCGGCCACGCGGACGACGACGTCGTCGTACAGCCCCAGCGACAGGCCGAAGGCGTCGAAACCCGGGCCCAGGTTGGCGCTGGTCGCAGGGACGCGCACCCGGACGGCGGCGGCTCGGAAGGCGGGACCGGCCATCGGTTGGACGACTCTCCTCGTAGGACTGCGGGGGCGGTGAAGCGATTCTCGATACTGGCGGAAGGCCGTGGCAGCGGGGAGTGGAATTCCGGGGAACCCGATGGCCGCAACGGCCCTTGCACCGCGGCAGATGCGGCGGGGCGGGTTGAGTACAGCTTATCGAAGGAAAGTTCTGCGGCGACATAGGGCGCACAGGAGGCGCACGATGCGTGTCGCCCGCCTCCTATGCGCTCTCCACCCAGGAGAGGGATGGTCAGCCCCTACGACTTCTGAGGCCGTTACGCGAGGCCCAGCTTCTCGGCGGCGGCGGCCGCGTCGACCGGGACCGTGACCGGCTGCGGTGCGCCCGCTACGGCCCAGTCGGGGTCCTTGAGCCCGTTGCCGGTGACCGTGCAGACGATCTTCTGACCCGGGTCGACCTTGCCCTCTTCGGCGGCCTTCAGCAGACCGGCGACGGACGCGGCCGACGCGGGCTCGACGAAGACACCCTCCTGGGAGGCCAACAGCCGGTAGGCAGCCAGGATCTGACGATCCGTCACCTCGTCGATGAGACCGCCCGATTCATCCCGGGCCGCCAGCGCGTACTGCCAGGAGGCCGGGTTGCCGATCCGGATCGCGGTGGCGATGGTCGACGGATCCTTGACGATCTCACCGCGGACGATGGGTGCGGAGCCGGAGGCCTGGAAGCCCCACATGCGCGGAGTGTGCGTGGACATGCTGTCGCCCGCGTACTCCTTGTAACCCTTCCAGTACGCGGTGATGTTGCCCGCGTTGCCGACCGGGAGGACATGGATGTCCGGGGCGTCCCCGAGCGCGTCGACGATCTCGAACGCGGCGGTCTTCTGGCCCTCGATGCGGGACGGGTTGACCGAATTGACCAACGCCACCGGATAGTTGTCCGAGAGCGAGCGGGCAAGCGTCAGACAGTTGTCGAAATTTCCGTCGACCTGAAGGATCTTGGCGCCGTGCACGAGCGCCTGGCCCATCTTGCCAAGCGCGATCTTGCCCTGCGGCACGAGGACGGCGCAGACCATACCGGCCCGCACCGCGTACGCGGCGGCGGAGGCGGAGGTATTGCCGGTGGAGGCACAGATGACGGCCCGTGCGCCCTCCTCCTTGGCCCGGGTGATCGCCATCGTCATACCGCGGTCCTTGAAGGACCCGGTGGGGTTGGCGCCCTCGACCTTGAGGTGCACCTCGCAGCCCGTGCGCTCGGAGAGGACCTGAGCGGGGACGAGCGGCGTACCGCCCTCACGAAGCGTGACGACCGGCGTCGTGCTCGTGACCGGAAGTCGGTCCCGGTACTCCTCGATGATGCCGCGCCACTGGTGGGTGCCCTTGCTGGTCATGGGTCCTTACTCCCCTTCAACACGCATGATGCTGGCGACACCGCGCACGGTGTCGAGCTTGCGCAGCGCTTCGACGGTCGCCGAGAGGGCGGCGTCGAGCGCGCGGTGGGTGACGACGACGAGAGAGGCGTCGCCGCTTCCGCCCGCCCGTCGCCCGCTGCCACCCTGCTCGATGGCGACTTCGTCGCCGCTGCCTGAATTTCTGCCTTGCTGACGGACGGTATCAATCGATACGCCCTGTTCGGCGAAGACCGTTGCCACCTGAGCGAGTACGCCAGGCTTGTCGGCCACGTCGAGGCTGATGTGGTAGCGCGTGACGACGTCGCCCATGGGACTGACCGGCAGGCGCGTGTACGCGGACTCGCCGGGGCCGGTGGCCTCGTTGAGTTTGTTGCGGCAGACCGCGACCAGGTCGCCGAGGACCGCGGAGGCGGTCGGCGAGCCGCCGGCGCCGGGGCCGTAGAACATGAGCTGTCCGGCCGCCTCGGCCTCGACGAAGACCGCGTTGTACGCCTCTCGAACGGAGGCGAGCGGGTGGCTCAGCGGAATCATCGCGGGGTGCACACGCGCGGTGACGGACTGCCCGTCGGCGGCGCGCTCACAGATGGCGAGGAGTTTGACGGTGCAGCCCATGCGCCGGGCGGAGGCGATGTCGGCGGCGGTGACCTCGGTGATGCCCTCGCGGTACACATCACCGATCCTGACCCGGGTGTGGAAGGCGATGCCGGCGAGGATCGCGGCCTTGGCGGCGGCGTCGAAGCCCTCGACGTCGGCGGTCGGGTCGGCCTCGGCGTATCCGAGCGCGGTGGCCTCGTCGAGCGCCTCGGAGTATCCGGCTCCGCTCGTGTCCATCCGGTCGAGGATGAAATTGGTGGTGCCGTTCACGATGCCGAGGACCCGGTTGACCTTGTCACCGGCGAGGGATTCGCGCAGCGGCCGTACGAGCGGGATGGCGCCGGCCACGGCGGCCTCGTAGTAGAGATCCCGGCCGTGCTGCTCGGCGGCGGCGTGCAGAGCGGCGCCGTCCTCGGCAAGCAGCGCCTTGTTCGCGGAGACGATGCTCGCGCCGTGCTCGAAGGCGGTGGTGATGAGGGTACGGGCGGGCTCGATGCCGCCGATGACCTCGATGACGACGTCGATGTCGCCCCGTTTGACCAGGGCTGTCGCATCGGTGGTGATCAGTGCGGGGTCGACGCCCTCCCGCACCTTGGAGGGCCGGCGCACGGCGACACCGGCGAGCTCGACCGGCGCGCCGATGCGTGCGGCGAGGTCGTCGGCGTGCGTCGTCATGATGCGCGCCACCTCTGAGCCGACCACTCCACAGCCCAGCAGCGCCACCTTCAGCGGACGCGTACGCATCATCCGACCTCGTTTCCTTTACCTCTGACGTGTGGACCAGTCTCACTCACCGGACGGGAGTTTCTGTCACCCGTCCGGATCCTGAGACATCTATTTCATCAACCGACATCGAGACGCAGGAGATCTTCCTCCGTCTCGCGCCTGACGATCACTCGCGCCTCCCCGTCGCACACAGCGACGACGGGCGGACGCAATGCATGGTTGTAGTTGCTCGCCATGGAGCGGCAGTACGCACCGGTGGCCGGCACCGCGATCAGATCGCCGGGCGCCAGGTCGGACGGCAGGAACGCGTCCTTGACCACGATGTCACCGCTCTCGCAGTGCTTGCCGACGACGCGCACGAGCATCGGCTCGGCGTCGGAGGTGCGCGAGACGAGCGCGACGCTGTACTCGGCGTCGTACAGCGCGGTGCGGATGTTGTCCGACATGCCGCCGTCGACGCTGACGTATGTACGCAGCCCCTCCAGGGGCTTGACGGTGCCGACCTCGTAGAGCGTGAACGCGGTGGGGCCGACGATGGCGCGTCCCGGCTCGACTGAGATCCGCGGGGTGGCGAGCCCGGCCGCCTCGCACTCACGGGTGACGATGTCGCCGAGCGCCTTGGCGATCTGGTGCGGCTCGCGCGGGTCGTCCTCGGAGGTGTAGGCGATGCCCAGCCCGCCGCCCAGGTCGATCTCGGGCAGCTCGATGCCGTGCTCGTCGCGCACCTCGGCGAGCAGCTGCACCACGCGCCGGGCGGAGACCTCGAAGCCGGCCATGTCGAAGATCTGAGAGCCGATGTGCGAGTGGATGCCGATGAGTTCGAGCCCGTCGAGGGCGAGCGCCCGGCGTACCGCCTCCGCGGCCTGTCCCCCGGCCAGCGCGATCCCGAACTTCTGGTCCTCGTGCGCGGTGGCGATGAACTCGTGGGTGTGCGCCTCGACACCGACGGTCACCCGGATCTGTACGCGCTGCCGCTTGCCGAGCTCCTGCGCGATGTGCGCGACCCGGACGATCTCCTGGAAGGAGTCGAGCACGATCCGCCCGACGCCGACGGTGACCGCCCGCTCGATCTCCGCGACGGTCTTGTTGTTGCCGTGGAAGGCGATGCGTTCGGCGGGCATCCCGGCGTCCAGTGCACAGGTCAGCTCTCCCCCGGAGCAGACGTCGAGGTTGAGCCCCTCTTCCTTGAGCCAGCGCACGATCGCCCGCGACAGGAACGCCTTCCCGGCGTAGAACACATCGGCGTCCCGCCCGAAGGCGTCGGCCCAGGCCCGGCAGCGGGCCCGGAAGTCGCTCTCGTCGAGGAAGTAGGCGGGGGTGCCGAACTCCTCGGCCAGCCGCGTCACTTCGATCCCGCCGACGGTGACCGCACCGTCCTCGTTGCGGGCGACGGTACGGGCCCAGACCTTCTCGTCCAGGACGTTGAGATCGGCGGGCGGGGCCGTGTAGTGCCCCTCCGTCACGACATCGGCGTGACGGGGCCCGGCGGGGTGTGCGGATCGGCTCATCGTGTTGCTCTGCTCTCTCGGGGCTCTCAGAAGAATTCGGGTGCGCTGATACCGAGCAGGGACAGGCCGCCTGCCAGCACCGTCCCGGCGGCTTCGGCGAGGGCGAGCCGGGAACGGTGGGCGGCCGAGGGTTTCTCGTCACCGACGGGGAGCGGGGCGGCGCTGTCGTGGAAGTCGAAGAAGGCCTGCGCGACCGCTTCCAGCTGCCGAGCGAGCCGGTCGGGCTCACGGTGGCGGGCGGCAGCGGCGAGCACCCCGGGATGATCGGCGAGGAGTGCACCGAGCACCGGCGCGTCCACGCTCTCCTCGTACCCGCTGCGGAACCCGAGCTGCTCGGCGTTCCGGCTCAGGGCGCGGGTCCGGGAGTACGCGTACCGCACCCGGAACAGCGGATTGCTCTCCCGCTGCACGAGGAGCTCGTCGCTCCCCGTGCACCGGGCCCGGTCGTGCGGGGCGGCCCTCAGCAGCGCCCAGCGTGCGGCGTCGCTCCCGAGCCTCGCGAAGAGATCACGGTCCGCGGCAGGCACGGGCACGACATGCAGCGCCTCCCCGCCGGCCGCCCGCGCCCCGACCTGCGCCCCCTGAGTCCGCAGCAGCCGCTCGACTGTCTCGGTGACGACACGGGCGCGCAGCTCGTCGACGGGTGCGAACGAGGCGGATACGCCGGCGAGGGCATTCCCGTGCCCGTACTCCGTACCGCGGGCGTCGACGGCCCTGACCAGGGCGGCCAGCCCGTCGTCACCATCCAGGGTGAAGTTCAAGAACCCGGGCCCGGTGACCTCGACACCACCGATCCCCGGCGCGCCCTGCACCCGCTCCCGAAGAATCTCGGCCACTTCCCTGGCCGGCAGCGCGGCGGGCCCGGCCAGCTGGAGGGCGACGGCACAGGCGTAGTCACCACACCCGCCGGGCCGTGTCCGCTCCACCCGCACGCGCGTGGGCACGGGCGCGCGCAGGGCGTCCTCGTCGACCGCGCGGCGCACGGCGTGCAGCACGGTTCTGGAGAGATCAGCGGGGGTCACAGGACAAGCGTATGGGAGGAAGGGGAGTACCCCGCGACCCGGTTTCGCCATGCGGTCACCCTGCGGCGCTCTCCGCCCGCCCGGCGCCATGCCTGTCGTCGAGCGACGGCGGGCCCTCCTTGTCCATCAACTGCCGTACGAGCCGCACCAACTCGCGCGGTTCGAAGGGCTTCGCCAGGAACGCATCGACGCCTGCGGCGACCCCGCTGCCCACCTCGTAAGGCGTGCAGGCACTGATGATCGCCACGGGCAGATGACTGGTCCGCGGATCGGAGCGCAGTCTGGTGGCGGTCTGCAGACCGTCCAGCCGGGGCATGACGACATCGAGCGTGATCACATCGGGGCAGACCTGATGCACCAGATCCAGACACTCGACACCATCGGCCGCGGTCACGACCTCGAAGCCCTCAAGCTCAAGGTTGACCCTGATCAACTGCCGGATGACCTTGTTGTCGTCGACAACAAGCACGCGGCCACACGCGCCTGACACACTCCGAGAGTAGGTGGGACGTAGGGGCTGCGTCCGGGTTTTGCCCATTTCCGACGCCGGACGCGTGGCGCGGAGGGTGGCCGGATGTACATGGGACCACCCCGACGGGCCCTCTGCGCGGCCCGCGCCGCCGCCTCCGACTACGCGGAAATAGCTGTTCACGGACACCCGGCGGGAGCTGGTAGTGTTTCTCCCGTCGCCGAGCAACACGGCGATACGCCCCCGTAGCTCAGGGGATAGAGCATCGGCCTCCGGAGCCGTGTGCGCAGGTTCGAATCCTGCCGGGGGCACTTCATGCGAAGTGCCTAGGGGCCTCCTGACCAGCAGCAACGTTGGACAGGAGGCCTTTTTCATGCCCTCCCCCGCCACTCACGAGAGACGCCGCGTGCGGACCCACGGCATCGTCGAGTACCCAAGCAAATCCACGCCACTCGCGGTCAGCGGCTGCCGAGACATCGACGACCTGGAACAGCTCCATGCTCCGCATCGTCGCCCCGCCCATCTCAAGGCTGAAAGCCGTGGCCCCGCCATACCCGCGACGCTAGGCTCAAAGATCCTCACTGCACCCGAACAGCCCGACGCTACCTGGGTGCCCACAGCTAGCCCAGAGAGAGCGTACGCATCTGATGAGCGCAGGTGGCGCGTCACCAACGCCGGACTCCAATCTTGCTCAACTTGCCCGGACTTCACGCAACTTCGGCTTTCTGTACGCCCATCTGCCGCTGCTCGTCGCCTACGGCGCCGCCGCCGAGGCCCATGTCTTCACCGATCCCAACACCTCCCTGCTCAAGTCCCGCCAGTTCGGCGAAGCCCTCGCCTCCGATCTCGTTCTCCGGGGCCGCGTCCAGTACTCCGGCAGCAAGCAGATCGAGCGCCTGGCGGCCCTGGACCGCGAGGGCTATCTGCACGGCAACGTGAAAGACGCCTTCCACGAGGTCCGCGTCCTGGGCAACAAGGCCAATCATGATGGCTACGACAACCCCGGCGACGCCTTCCGGGCGCTGCGGACCTGCCACCGGCTGGGCGTCTGGTACTACCGCCTCCTCACCGCCTCCCGCGACCAGCAGACCTTCGTGCCGCCGGACCCGGCGCGCACCCCGGCCGGAGAGAACCGGGCCCTGCGCACACAGGTGGCGGAGGCCCGTCGTGCTCTGGAAGAGGCCCGCCTCAGTTACGAGGGGCAGGCTTCGCAGGCGCAGGCCGAGCAAGCCGCACGCGCCGCCGCCGAACGGGAGCTGGCCGCCGCCACCGCCGAGCGTGAGGATCTGGCCCGCCAAGTCGAAGCCATGCGCGACCGGCTCGCGGCGCTCCAGCAGGCGCAGTCCGAGGGCGACGCCCGGGTGCTTCGTGCGCAGGCCGTCGACCGCACTGCCGCCTCCAAGGCGGTGGCGGAACGCGCCCGTCTGCTGGACAACGCCGAGCAGGCCGCCCGCGAGCCCCTCACGGAGGCCCAGGTGCGCACGCGCCTGGACGAGATGCTCATCGAGGCCGGCTGGAGCGTCCAGGACGCCGGGGCCGACCTCAACCTGTACGTACAGGGCGACCGGCGTGGCAGTGGTGTCGCGGTCCGTGAGACGACCACCGCGACGGGCCGCGCGGACTACGCCCTGTACGTGGAGCACAAGCTTGTTGGGGTGATCGAGGCCAAGCGTGAGGGCGCAGATCTGACCGCTGCCCAGGAGCAGGCCGACCGGTACGCGGATCACCCCACCGACGCACAACAGCGCCTCATCGCCTGGCGCACTCCGCTTCCGTTCCGCTATGTCTCGGACGGCGGCGAGACGCGGTTCCGCAACACCCTCGACCCGGACTCGCGCACCCGGCGGATCTTCTCCTTCCATCAGCCGCGCACTCTGGCCCGGTGGATTCGCCAGGCGGAGCAGGACCCGCAGGCGCCCTCGTACCGGGCGCGGCTGCGGACCCGGATGCCCGAGCTCGACGAACGCCCGCTCCGTCCCGCCCAGATCAAAGCGGTGCAAGGGGTCGAGGAGTCCGTCGCGCTGGGCAAGGGCCAGCAGGGAACGGGCCAGTCCCGTTCCCTCGTACAGATGGCGACCGGCGCAGGTAAGACGTACACGGCCGTTACGTTCGCCTACCGGATGCTCAAGCATGCCCAGGCAGAGCGCGTCCTGTTCCTGGTGGACCGCAACAACCTGGGCGCCCAGGCGCAGACCGAGTTCGAGAACTTCGTCACGCCGGATACCAACCGCGTCTTTGCCGATCTGTTCAACGTGCAGCGGCTTGGCGCCGAGGGCATGAACGCGTCCGCGAAAGTCGTCGTCTCCACGGTGCAGCGCCTGTACATGGAGCTGACGGGTATAAGCCTGCCCACAAGGACCGGCGCGGACGGCGAGGAGGAGTACTCCTACGAAGTGCCCGGCGACATCACCGTCGGATACAACCAGGGCATCCCTCCCGAGTCCTTCGACCTGATCGTCGTCGACGAATGCCACCGCTCCATCTACGGCAAGTGGCGCTCCGTCCTGGAGTACTTCGACGCGCCGATCGTCGGCCTGACCGCGACACCCGTCGCGCAGACCTTCGGCTACTTCAACGGCAACCTGGTCAGCGAGTACACCTACCCGGAGGCCGTCGCCGACGGCGTCAACGTCGACTTCCAGGTGTACGAAATCCTGACCCGGATAACGGGTGAGGGCGGCGTCATCGCCCAGGGCACCATCCCAGTCCGCGACCGGCGCACCCGCCGACAGCGCTACGAAGACTTCGACGAGGACATCACATACAGCGCCGGGCAAGTCGGTGTCGGCGTGATCAGCAAGGACCAGCTGCGGACCGTCATCCGTACCTTCCGCGAGCGACTGTTCACCGAGATCTTCCCCGAGCGCGCCAAACGCGATGAGCAGACCGGCGAGCTGCTGTGGGACGAGATGTACGTCCCGAAGACGCTCATCTTCGCGAAGAACGACAACCACGCCGAGGAGATCGTCGAAGTCGTCCGCGACATCTTCGGTAAGGGCGACGACTTCTGCGCGAAGATCACGCACGCCGCGAAGAGGCCCGCCGAACGCCTCTCCGACTTCCGTAACCTGCCTCAGCTGCGTATCGCGGTCACCGTGGACATGATCGCGACCGGCACGGACGTCAAGCCGCTGGAGTGCCTTCTCTTCCTGCGGGACGTCAACAGCTGGGCGTACTTCGAGCAGATGAAGGGCCGGGGTGCACGGACCCTGTCGCTGACCGAGTTCGAGCGGGTCACTCCGGGCGTCGGCCCCAAGACGCGCTTCGTGATCGTCGACGCGGTGGGGGTCACCCGGAAGGACAAGGTGGATGCGGGTCCACTGGAGCGGCACACGGAGAAGGACCTTAACCTGGAGAAACTCCTCCGCCTCACCGCCCGTGGCATCGCGGAGGACGAGCATGTCTCCACCCTGGCCGCCCGTCTCGCCAAGCTCGATCTCCAGATGACGGACGAGGAACGGGCCGAGACGGAGAGTCTCACCGGCGGCGTGCCGCTGAAGACCATCGTGCACAACATGGTCGAGGCCGTCGCCGTCGACGGACAGGCCAAGACCCGCGAAGCCGCGGAACGCCTGGGCCTCGATCCGGAGCGGGCCATCCGGGACGCGGTCGAGCGCGCCCTGAAGCCGTTGGCGTCCAACCCCGAGCTGCGCAACCGCCTGCTGGAGATGCGCCGGGCGAAGGACATCCTGTACGACGAGAACAGCCGGGATGCTCTGGTGTCAGCCGGCGCCGTTCCGGAGGACGAGTCGGCGGCGCACGACACCGTGCAGGACTGGCGTGCCTACATAGAGGAGCACCGAGACGAGATCGCGGCGCTCTCCATCGCCTTCGCAGCCGATTCACAGGTCCCGCCTCGCGATGCCCTCAAGCGCCTCAAGGACCTGGCCCGGTCCATCTCCCGCCCACCACGTGCTTGGACGGCCGACCGGCTCTGGCGCGCCTATGAGCAGGTGGGCGAGGCCGTGGCCGCGGACCGTTCCGCAGCCCGGACAGCAGCCGATCTGCTCGCCCTGCTGCGGTACGAGCTGGCGGGGGGAGCGAAGCAGGGCACCGAGCCACCTCGCCCGCACGCGGAGGTGGTACGGGAGCGGTACGCGGCCTGGCTCGCCAAGCAGGAACAGGCCGGTGTGACCTTCACCAAGGCCGAGCGGTGGTGGCTGGACCACATCGCCGGTGCCACGGTCGAGCGTGTACGCTTCGACACCGCCGACCTCGATTACGCCCCGTTCACTATGAGGAACGGCACGGACGGCTTGCTCGCGGAGTTCGGCGAGGCGAGGGCGGAAGAGATCCTCGACGAACTGGACAGGGAGCTGGGCGCGTGACGCTGGAGCTGGATGTGGCTGCAGGGGGCGGAGCTGGAGGGCCTGCCGGGCCTATTGGGGGATCCACGGAGGAGCTTCCGGCGGGGTGGGCTCGGGCGACCATCGCTGAGCTGTGCGATGTGAATCCTCGTGGCTTCGATGAGGAACCTGAAGATGACGACTTCATTTCACAGGTTCCCATGGCCGCAGTTGAAGCTGAAACTGGGCGTATGGACGCTTCGACGCGTGCACGGTATGGAGACCTCAAGAAGAAGTCTCTGACCCGCTTCCAGGAGAACGACGTTCTTTTCGCGAAGATCACGCCATGCATGGAAAACGGGAAAATCGCGAAAGCTCTGGGACTAGCTGGCGGCCACGCTTTGGGAAGCACCGAGTTCCACGTACTGCGCACCCGCGGGGCAATCATCCCTGAATACTTGATGCACTATCTGCTGCAGCGCACAGTACGAGTCACTGCCGAGCACCATATGTCTGGGGCAGTGGGGCAGCGCCGCGTCCCTCGCCCTTACCTGGAATCTCTTGAGGTCCCTGTTCCACCGATCCCGGAGCAGCGTCGCATCATTGCCGCGATCGAGCAACAGATCGCTCGTATAGAGGCGGGTGAGACGGCGGCACGCGCCGCGCTGGCAAACGCCACCACCTTGGCAGAGCAAATCGCCACCCAGGGCTCTCGCGGCTGCTTGGAAGAGGTCGAGCTCTATCAGGGAACCTTGCCGAAGGCGGACATCGACGATGGCCCGGTTCCCGATCTCCCCGCTGGCTGGAGATGGGCCCGGCTCGGCGAGATCGCGTCCGTAGTCGGCGGCGTCACCAAGGACAGCAAACGCCAAGACGACCCCGACTACATCGAAGTCCCCTACCTGCGCGTCGCTAATGTTCAACGCGGACAGCTGGTACTGGACAAGGTCACTACAATCCGCGTTCCTCCTGCCAAGGCCGACTCTCTTTACCTGAAGCACGGTGACGTGCTCCTCAACGAAGGCGGCGACCGAGATAAGCTCGGACGAGGCTGGGTGTGGGAAGGGCAAATAGAAAAATGCATCCACCAAAACCACGTGTTCCGTGCACGGGTAGCCTGGGACGAAATTCATCCGAAGCTGCTGGCCTGGCACGCCAATGGTTTCGGCAAGACGTGGTGCGATCGGAACGGCACCCAGTCCGTCAATCTGGCGTCTATCAGTCTCCGCAAGATTAAGCTTCTCCCCGTGCCGATCCCTCCGCGCGAAGTTCAGGAGCAGCTGGTGAAGACGATCGAGTTGCACCTGGAACACGTGGCCGCCACCCGGACAACAGCTGAGAGTGCGTTGAGCCGTGCCCGAGACCTCCGCGCCGCACTCCTGCACGCAGCCTTCACCGGAGCCCTCGTCCCCCAGGACCCCGCCGACGAACCGGCATCGGCTCTGCTCGACCGCGTCCGCGCCGAGCAAGGGACTCGGGCCAAGAAGGCCCCTCATAAGCGCGCGGCCCGCAAGCCCCGCCCCTCACCGCCCGGTCAGGAAGAACTGCCCTCATGAGCACCCCCCCCGCCCTAGTGAACAGCGCCACCGCTCCCACCCGGTCTGCCGGGGAGACGACCTCGACACTCGTCAACCGCCTCTGGTCGTACTGCGAGCTGTTGCGGCACTCAGGCGTCTCCACCCTCGACTACGTCGAGCAGTTGACCTATCTCCTCTTCCTGAAGATGGCCCACGAGCGCGCCAACCGCCCGGCGAAGTTCCGCAAGAACATGCCGGACGAGCCGCTCGTCCCGGAAGGGTTGGACTGGCCAAGCCTCACCAGCCGGTCGGCCGAGGATCTGCTGGAGCACTACGAGCACGTCCTGCGGGAACTGGGCCGCAAGGGCGGCACCATGCTCGGCGAAGTCTTCACCAAGGCGCAGAACAAGATCCATGAGCCTGCCGTTCTGGAGCGGCTCGTCAAGGATCTGATTGACCCCTACACCTGGACCCGTGAGAACCAGGACCTCAAGGGCGACGCCTACGAAGGCCTCCTCCAGCGTGGCGCCGAGGACCGCAAGACCGGCGCGGGCCAGTACTTCACGCCCCGCCCGCTCATCGACGCCATGGTCGACTGTGTGCAGCCCCGGCCCGGCGAGTCGATCACCGACCCTGCCTGCGGCACCGGCGGCTTCCTGATCGCGGCGCACGCCCACATCGCCGAGCACTACGAGGACCAGCTGTACGGCGATCAGGCACGCAAACTCCAGACCGGCGCCATCACCGGCTACGAGCTGGTCCGGGAGACCGCCCGGCTCGCCCTCATGAACATGCTGCTGCACGGCATCGGCACGTCCGAGGGCCGCCCTTTGATCACGCTCCAGGACTCTCTGGCCAAGTCGCCACACAAGTTCTACGACATCGTCCTGGCCAACCCGCCCTTCGGCGTGGGATCGGTCACCGGCGAGGCATACAGCGCGCGCAAGGACTTCTGGACCCAGACCACCAACAAGCAGCTGAACTTCGTCCAGCACATCTACACCCTGCTCAAGACGAACGGCCGGGCCGCGCTCGTCCTGCCCGACAACGTCCTCTTCGAGGGCGGTGCCGGCGCGGAGATCCGTCGCCGACTGCTGGACCTCACCAACGTCCACACCCTGCTGCGGCTGCCCACCGGCATCTTCTATGCCAACGGGGTCAAGGCCAATGTGCTGTTCTTCGACAAGGTTCCCCCTCGCCCAGGCGGCAAGCCCGCCACCAAGCAGCTGTGGGTGTACGACTTCCGCACCGATCAGCGTTTCACGCTGAAGCAGCGTGCCCTGCACCGCAAACACCTGGACGACTTCGTCGCCGCCTTCCACTCGGGGGGCACGGACTACTCCGCCCGGAAACCCAGCGATCGCTTCCGGTCGTATGAGTACGATGAGTTGGTTGCTCGCGACAAGGTTAATCTTGACCTGACGGTTCTTCAGCCAGCTTCCGCCTCCGTTGCACTTGCACCGCCGGATGTGATCGCCCAGGAGATTGTGGACGAACTGGAGACCGCCTTGGCCGAGTTCACCGCTGTCGCACAGGCCCTCAAGAAGACCGTCCGTGTGACAACCGAAGCTGCGACCGCCCCGGCCGCGGACAAGGACCCGAGCAGCGCTTCCAGCACCACCGAAGAAGCAGACCAAGAGCGGTAGCCCGGCTCCAGTCCCTCGCCCATGGATGCCTGACACCGGGCTCATGGCCAAGGGGCCGTGCCGGAGTCCGCTCCGGAGACCGGGATTGTGAGCCTTCTGGGGCCGTACCTCCGTACGGCCCCAGAAGGCTCACCGGTACTGACACAGGGACTGGGTGACACATGGTCAACAGGTTCGGCCAAAGTAACGGTTCGGCAGCGGGAACGGGTATTCCGCCGGAGAGCTCCTGGACAGAGGCGAGTATCACCGCACGGCTCTGGAAGTTCTACCGCGAGAAGACCAGCACCCGCGCCATCACCCAGCTCCAGTTCGTGGAGCACATCGGCTATCTGCTCTTCCTCAAGCTGGACCACGAACGTGCCAACCGTTCCAGCAGGTTCGCCCGGAAGCCAGTAGCACCTGTCGACGCCTGGCTGGACCTGGTGCTGCTCAGCGGTGAGGCCCTGCACACCGGGCTCTCCTCCCTCATGAAAAATCTAGGCGACCAGAACCTGGTCAACCACCCCGGCCGGCAGACCGCAAGCATGGTCTTCCGCGACGCGCAGCCCTGGCCCCTTGACCGTATGGCGGAGCTCGCCCAGCTGATCACCGACGAGATTGACCCCTACCAGTGGCGGACCGTCCCCCAAGCCGAACTGGGCCAGGCCTTCTCCTCGATGCTGCGTGACTGCGCTGAGGACATCGACTGCAAGATCGATACCGGTCAGACGCTGACCCCCGTCCCGGTCCTGAACGCTGTCAACAAGGTGCTCGGCGTGGGCCCGGACGACATCGTCATCGACCCGGCATGCGGCACCGGCACGACGCTCATAGCGGCATACAAGGCGATGCAGTCCCATGACCGCTCCGCGATCGCCGGTGCCGATCTGGACCCCCAGATGTGCCGACTCGCCACGATGAACATCCTGCTGAACACGGTGCGCCCCTTCTCCGACCCGGCCCCGGTGCGGCTCGCGGACACGCTCACGCGAAAGTTTCCGATCGTACGGGCCGAGTCCGGCGTCGTCCCCACCGTGGCGATCTGCAACCCACCGTTCAAGAGCAACGGCGTGGTGCCGGACGCAACCATGCGGGACGATTTCCTGGCCTACGGGGACTTCCCCACGAACTTCCTCCAGCACCTGATGGTCACCCTGCCCAAGGACACGCGAGCTGCTGTGTTCGTACCCGACGGGGTCCTGTTCGGCAGTGGCGCCGCGGCCACCGTCCGCCGGGCCCTGCTGAAGAACTGCGATGTGCACACGCTTCTTCGCCTGCCCACCGGGCTGTTCCACCGCAAGGGCGTGAAGTCGAACATTCTCTTCTTCACCGTGTCCACCCCCCGGCCGGATCAGAAGGCCGTCACGCGCGACTTGTGGGTGTACGACGCCCGCACCGGAAACCATTACACGGACACGGGCAACCCGGTGACCGAAGAAGACTTCGACGACTTCATCGCCGCCTGTCTGCCCGCGGACGGCTTCGCCGCACGGACCGAGTCGAAACGTTTCCGCCGCTATCCGGTGAACGACCTGCTGGACCGCCCGAAGACGAACCTCGACCTGCCGGCGTACCTCGCCCCGGACCTTGAGGACTTCGGCTCCCCGAAGGACATCGCCATCGAAGTCGCCGCCCAGCTCGACAAGGCCGCCGCGCACTTCCGCAAGGTGGCGGAGGCCTTGCCGTAGCCGCGACGTTCGCGGGGAGGTGTCGTTGGGTTCGAGCGTGAACCTAACGACACCTCCCCGCGTGCACCGTGGTCAGCCGCGGCTTCTCAGCCTTCAGCCGCGAATTGCACGAACGAAGCCCAGCCAGCAGACCGTACAGAGAGATGTGGCCGGCGTGTGTCCTTAGAATCGCGTACGTACACGCCGGCCGGAGTGACGGCTACTTCGATGCACTCGCCCCCCTCGTTGCCGCTGTAGCTGCTCTTGCGCCAGACAAGCCGTCGGGAGCTCTCAGTACTCATCGTTTGTATGAATCCTCTCGATCAGGGTCATGGACTCGCTCGGGGTGAGAGCCTGAGCCCTGATGCTGCCGTAGCGTGCGGCCAGGATACGAACCTCGTCAACGTCTGCAGCCAGTCGTGCAACGTTCTGCACTTCCGTGTACCCCACTTGCGGCTTCCCCTTGGGTGTGAGCAAGGTGAACGGGCCTCCCATGCCAGCATGTTCGATTCGGTTCGTGGGCATCACTTGCAACTCGACGGTGCGCAGCTCACCAAGCCCAAGCAGTCGCTCCAACTGCTCCTTGTGTGCCTCCAGCCCTCCGACAGGCCGCCGCAGTACCACTTCTTCCACCACGGCGGTCACGATGGGCCGAGGCCAACGCGTCAGAATCTGCTGGCGGTCCATTCTTGACGCCACTCGCCGGTCGATCGTCTCTTCGTCAAGTAGCGGTTTGCGCATCTCATATAACGCGCGAGTGCGCCGTTCGGTCTGAAAGAGCCCCGGAATGTCGTGGTTGTTATAGAAGTTGGCCTCGACCGCCTCCGCCTCCAGCCGCGCGTAGTCCCGGAACCACGCCGGATGCCGCACCCTCGCCTTGGCCTTTGCCCGCGCTACGTCGTCCTTGGTCGCCTTCAGCAGCCCTCCGCCACCGAGCAGATCGTCCGCTGCGTCCAAGAACTCCGGCTGCGGCGTCCTGCGGCCCCGCTCAAGGGACGAGACGAGGTCCTCGCCATACCCGAGGCGGTCACCCAATTCCTTCTGGGTGAGGCCGGCCCGCTCCCGCAGCAACTTGACCTGCTTGCCCACAGCTCGGTTCAAGTCGACGAGACCGTCTGTTTCCTCCGCCGACGCATCGGGGCGGCCTTCGCTGTCGCCCTGGCGGGACCCTGATGTCATCACTCATCCCCCAACCCGCCCGCGCACCGCCCGGTTACTTCCGTCAACACGGACACGCAACCCTCAGCAGCGGTACAGGGCCGTGCCGTACCGATGGTTCCTCTGGTCAGCGTACGACCAACCGGACACGCTCTGTCACGTGAAAGACGAAATCCGTAGCACTCCTCTTATGTCTCCCCTTGCACCTCACCCAGCGCACTTCCGCCAGCAGTTCAGCGCGACACGGCGCGGGGCTCGCCTTGCCCGCCTGCTCGCGGTCGAGCAACTGGTGGGGTGGGGGTGGGGCAGGTACGGCGACCCGATGGCGGCTGCCGCACACGTCGTTGCCGAGCTCGCTTCGAACGCCGTCACTCACGGCCACGTACGAGGGCGGGACTTCCTGCTCGCGATGACACTGACTACTCGCCCGGAGGGCGCACCTGGCACCCTTCGGATCGAGGTGGCCGACTGCCGAGACGAGCGCTTACCCGCCCCGGTGCCGGAGCCGTGCCCGGACAGTGAGCAAGGACGGGGGCTGCTCCTCGTGGGTGTGCTCGCCTCCCGATGGGGCGTCGAGCCTCGCTTTCCGTCCGGAAAAACCGTCTGGGCTGAACTGCCCGGCCCGTCCATGGGCAGCACGTGATCGACCAAGCACAGGCTCCTGCTCGGCTACGGCACGTACTCCTCCAGCAGCTCCTCCCCATCGGAAATCCGCTGCCAGAGCCGCTCGGCAATTTCCACCAGCGTGCCTTCTCCCGGAACCTGCCACTGCTTGGGGCCCTGAACCGCGCTCCACTGTTCCTTCCAGTCAGCGGCATTCCACATCTGGGAAACCAGTCCGGTGGGCGAGTAGTGTCGGCCGTCGGCCTCCCAGATAAGCGGTGACTTGCGGTCGTTCACCCAGCTTGCGCGACGGCGGCGCGGATCGGCGTCGAGCCATGCGCCGATGGCGAGCTCCTCCACCGCGCTGGGGGCGTATTCCAAGCGTGTGCCCTCCTCGATGGCATCGTGGTCAACCAGCAGGCGCACCGTCTGAGGACGTCGCTGACGCTTCCGGCCGGACGTCTCCATCAGGGCCTTGAGGTTCATCGGGGAGTCAGGTCCGACCCCCCGATCGAGCGTCCCGAGCACGGCCACGACCAGCCGCGCACAGCGTTCCTCATTCGCGAAGGTGCTGGTGATGAAACTCTTGTTGGTGAAGAGGGTGTCAACCATGCTGATGAGACAGGCCAGCACGGCCCGCACCTGGTCCGGAGTCCCAGCTAGGGTGTTCTCCCATTCGCTCTCGGACTCGTCGAACCGTTCCCGGCCAATACGCTGGAAGACCAGGTGGGCGACGAGGAGCGCACCGCTGTCCGCCACCGCGGCTGGACGCCCGCTGAGCTTCGCCCGCGTTGTCGTCAGTTCGTCACGTACCAGCCGAAACACCTGGACGGCACGCCAGACTTGCTGGGCGCTCGGTTGTTGTCCGAAGAGGCGGGTGTAGGCGCCGCCATGCCCTTCGCTCCACAGAGCATTGGTGGAGCCTTTCACCCGGACGGCGAGCGACGAGTCCCGGTGCAGGCAGGCAAGAGCCGTCGCAGCCTCCGTGACCGAGCAGCCCGACTCGGGTGCGGGGTCCAGCTCGCCCCGCCGGAACACGTACTCCTTGTCGAGGGACAGTCGGAAGTCCTTCTGGATCTCGCTCTGGACGGGGTCGATGGCGATGAAGTCCCGGCGCTCCATGTGGTTCTGGGTGTTGGTGGCCTTGGTGATGGACCGGCCGAACCCCTCCGGCGTTCCGTCCAAGGAGATGATCCGCACGATGACGTATGCCTCTGCGACAAGATCGGCGTTCTTCTCATACGCCCGGAATGCGGAGGTGACCGTCTGCGCGCCATTGACAACGCTGGCGTTGGTCAGGGTGAGGACGGTTGGCTGCCCCACCGCTCTCTTGAAGGGATATTCCTGCGCAATCTCGTCGCACTGCACGGTGATGCCGTTGTGGCGGTAGAGAAAGCCCTCTGGGTCCTCCAGCATCGAGTCGACCATGGTCTGGTTGACCCCTGTCAGCCCGAGCGAGCGACGCACGTTGCGGTCGTAGAGGCGCTCGCCATGCCCCTCGCCCTCCCCCTTGCCCCCGTACCAGCGCGCCAGTTGGTCGGCGCTGACCTCGCCGATCACGGCTTTGAAGGGGGTGTCGCGCGTATACCACTCCCGGTTCATAGTTGCCTTGAGTGTGATCGGCTGGGGCTCCAGATCCTCCCGGATCGCCCTGTGGAAGTTGGCCTGATTTACCACCCGATATGCAACGGTCCGCCCGAGCCCGCCGAACTCGCGCGCCGCCTCGTCGAGTATGTCGCGGGTCTCCTGAGACAGACGGCCGTCTCCCATGAGCGCGATGACCAGGTTCACCTTGCAGGTGGGCAGCTGAAGGACGCCATGGACACGGTCGGAGAGAAGTTGCAGCCTCTCGTTGAAGTGGTCGAGGTCGCGGTTGTCGAGCTTCTTCAGCCCGTGCACCAGTTTGAGGGCAGCCTCCGTGTCGAAGCCAGCCGTCCCCTTGTCTCTCCACTTCGCCTGGATCAGCCAGATCTCGGAGCCCGACGCAGAGAACGCAACACAGTCGATGCCGAAGTCGTCACGGCCATCGATGACCCCGGCCGCCGCCTCCTCCGAAGTGCAGTCGGCAAGAATCCGGGCCGCCTTGGCAGACACAGCCCTCGATAGCAGGGCCGTCTCACGCTCTTTGGGATCCTTCTTCTCAAAGTCATCCATGGAGATCAGGCCTTGGAACTCCCTGAGCAACGCCTTCCTGATGTGCTGCACCTCAAGAGGCATCCCCTGCACGCCGCTACCCATTTCGCTCCCAACAACCTTTGCTGACAGAACTGTTCAGAATATCCCAGCTGTTCCGCGAGCGGCCGGGACGTACGGCAGGAGAACGCTGATCCAACTGGCCCGGACGCTGGTCAGCCCTGCTCGAGTCAGGTGAAGGCACGGATCGGACAGCCAGGGCTTCGACGGCGGCAAGCTGGTCAACGGCCGCAAGCGGCACGTCGTGGTGGACACCCTCGGCCTGCTGCTCGGGGTGATGGTCACCGCTGCGGACCGGTTCAGCCGGACGAAGGTCTGGATCACCAGCAGCCGCCCCGGCCCGCCGGTTGTTCCCTTTTCCATGCACCGCGTCCCCGCCGGGGCACCGCCTTTCGACGTCCCCGTATCGTGTGTTTTTCTGGACCACGGGCATCGAGAAGGTGCAGGTCTGCCCTCAAGCCACGACTGCGGAGCTCTCTGGTCGCCAGGCAGCAAGAAGAGTGAAAGTCGGTGCGGCCCAGTCCTCGGCTGCGTAGAGCAGGTCAACCGCCTTCATCCTCCCCTCTTCTGCGAGGAGTTGCTCGCCGATGCCGCGGGGAACCCAAAGTGCTGCTGTGTCACGACTTCGATCCACGCCCTCATGAACCGGACGTCGAGCGACTACGCCGAAGCCTCGGGACAGTCCCGCGGGAGCAGCCGCCCGGGACACCGGCGGCCCCGCGGGGCTTCTCTCAGTCCGGTGACGACGATGGAGCCGCCGGGAGGGGGCTGATCCCGGGTTCGTAGTGGGCGCGGAGGTAGATGCGGGTGCGGTCCGGGGAGTACTCGTGTGCGTACAGGCGGACGCAGCGCTCATCGGACATGTCGTACGCGTCGGACGAGCCGAACGGGTCCTCGGAAGCGCCGGAAGGGGCCCCGGTGGCCTGGGGGGCGCCGATGCTCGGGCAGACGTAGCTGTAGCGCACACCGTCCTTGAACGTCTCCGGCTCCGGGAGGCCGAAGTGGGCGAAATCGTGGGGTTCGACGTCGGTCGCGGCCGCCGTGGGCTCCAGCCACTTGCCCTCCGGAGGGTTCTCCTTCAGGTACGTCTCGGCCTCGGACCTGGTCAGCGTGAAGGTGAGCAGGCCCGTGTCGAAGCGGGAGGTGATCTCGTACGCGGCCTTGGGCGACTGCGCCGTGGTCGGCACCGTGAGGCCCATCTGCTCGCTCATCCACTCCGGCGTGACGCCCGCGGCCCATGTGGAGCCCGCCGCCTGTTCCGCCTCGCGGTCGCCGCCGTGGGTGGTGCGTCCGCCGCCTCCGCCACTGCCTTGATCGCCGCACCCCGCCACTCCGAGCGAGACGGCCATCACTCCCGCTGCGGCCCATGCGATGAGCCGCCCACGACTCGCGAAGTGGCCGGTGCGGACGCTCTGGCGGGCGCGGGCGGTTCGGGTGCTGTCCGTGGGGGACTCCCTCATCGGCCGCTTCCTCTCCCCGGAACCCCGGTCGTACGGTCCTGCTGTTGCTCACGACCGGGATTCATCCGTCCGTCCCTGCTCTCTTCGGGACCCGGGAGCGGGTCGTTGTTGGGCTCCGCAGAGCCCAGGTCGTAGTGCTGGACACCACTGCTGCCGGACATGTCGAATTCCTGGGCGAGTCCCACCCGGTGCAGCTTGGCCATCTGTCCGTCGGGAATCTCCATCGGACCGATCTCGACGCCCTTGCCCTCGTCCCAGTTGTAGCGGTCCCAGACGTTGGCCTGGTAATCGATGCCGATCTTGGGGTTGCCGTTCGCGTCCGGGAACGCCGTCACCACACCGGTGACATTGGAGTTGGCTCCGCCCACGGCGTAGAACCAGTTCTCATTCTCCTTGGAGAAGTAGAAGCCCTCGGGCGCCTTCGCCTCGACCGGGAAAGCGACCGGCTTTCCACCATTCTTCCGGAACTCCTCCAGGGCCTGCTTGCGCCAGTCGTCCTGGTTCATCCGGACGATGTCGTCGACGTACGACTTGAAGCCGGGCACGTCCGTCATCATCTTGTCCACCGGCAGGTTCATGGGACTGCCGCTGTTGCCCAGATAGTGCGCCATGTGGCGGGACGCGTCCGTCATGCCCTTCCAGTCGGCGCCCTCCGCCAGCAGCTTCATCTTCTGCTCAGTGGCCCACTCCTCCAAGCCCGGCGACTCGGAGTCGTGCTTCCCGGCCCCGGCGTCCGCCGCGATCTGCGGCATGGTCGGACCGAGAATGCCCGCCGCCATCAGGTCATCCTTCTGCGCCAGCCAGAGCTGGGCCCGTGCCGCCGGGCTCAGGGACTCCCACAGGCGCCGCAGTTCCGCCCGCTGCTGCGGATTCGCGTCCTCGCCGAGACCGGCGAGTTCGTTGGCGCGCGGCAGTTGTTCCTCGTCGAGGGAGGTGTACCGGGCGTGGCCCGCGTTGCCCGGGTCGTTGCCGTGGCTCTTACGAAGCGCGCGTACGGCTGCCGCGTCGACCTCGGCGGCGTGCCGGACGATGCCGGTGAGGGTGTCCGCGTACCACCGGATGCGGTCCTTGGTTCGCTGGTCGGTACCCTCTGGGGTGCACATCGCCTCGGAGACGCCCACCGTGCCGTTCGGACCGTCGAAGACCAGGAGACCGGGGTCCGGCGGCTGGTGGGACGGGTCCCCCTTGCCGGCCGATTCGGTGAGGGTCTGCGCCTGCTTCTGGTACCGCGTCAGCTCGGTGTGGGCGTCCACCAGGACGCTCGCTATGCTCTCGGCCTCCGTCTGGAGGTCGGCGAACTCCTTGGCCGTCTTGCCGACGAACTCTCTGGTCACAGTGGCATTGACACCCTGCCAGCGAGCCGTGTCCGACTTCTTGGTCAATCCGTCCCGGACGTCGGTCGCGAGCTTAGCCAGTTCGCCGGCCATCGTCTTCCAGTCGGCCGCCGCGGTACCCAGCTTGGTGAGGTCCAGGGCCATGAGATTCGAGTACGAGAAGTCTTGCACGGACCCTCCTACTTGAAGTAGTCGTTCAGCGCCGAGACGGGCATGGGGCCTGTCCGGCCGCGGAGCTCGGCGGCGATCCTCGCGTCCTCCTGCGCGTGCAGCTTCTTGCTGTAGTCGAGGTGGTTCGAGATGTGCGCGCACGCCTGCAGGACGTGCTTCACCTGCGAGCTCCAGACCTCGACCGTCGACGCCAGTTCCGTGCCGAGTCCCAGGTTGTGACTCCTGAGCGCGGCGGCGGCCTGCATGGTGGACCCTGCTCCACTCTTGTCGGCACCTGCCCCGGCTATATCGGCCCTCTTCTTCAGCTCGCCGTGGAGGATGAACGCCTCGTGGCCCACGGCCCCCAAGTCGTCCTGGTGCACGACGAGATCCCCGTCACCGCCGCCGCTTCCAGGCGCGGCCTGATTCAGCCGCATCCGGGCTTCGTGGCGCTCCTGCACCGCCGCCTTGGCCCGCTCCCACTCTTCCCAGGCCATACGCCCCCGTCCTTCCCCGTCGTCGCGTGCGGTGGACATGGCGATCCGCTCCGTCCACCGCTCTCGGGACCCTAACAACTCCCCGACGGAGCACGGCAATGCAGTGTGCGTCCTTCTCCTCGGCCAGGAACTCGCCTGGTCGGTCTGGGTCAGCGGCGCATCGAAGGTCACACCCGATTGGTCAGGTCCAGCGGGCCCAGCAGCGGCCGGAACGCGGTGATCTCATTGCTCTTGGCGCGCCCGGTCAGCCGACAGGCCGCAGCGGTCCCCAACTGCCCCTGGACACCCGTGAACGCCTCATCGATCACGGGCGCGGCGGCATGCTTCAGTCCGCGCTCTCGGAGAGCAGTTCCAAGAGCGCGTTGGCCTTTCCCATGACCTCCAGGGCCGCGTCCCGGCGAGCCAGGTCCTTCTCCAGCCGGGCGACCTTCTTGCGCAGCTGCTCCAGCTCGGCCTGCTCGGCCGCCTTCTTCGGCCGCACCGCCGAGGTCCGCCGGTCGGTCAGCGCGTCCAGGGCGCCGGCCTCGCGGGCCTGGCGCCACTCGATCACGTGCGAGTGGTACAGCCGCTCACGCCGCAGGATCGCACCCCGTTGGGTTCGCGGAATTCGACGGGAAGATTGTCTATCTTATGGATACTGATACGACGTGAGGGTGGGGCGGAGCTGTGGCAGAAGTACGTTGCGATCGGTGTGACTTCGTCATCGGAATGGGCTGTGCGTGCCCACCCGACGGATCCGCGCCAAAGGTGCGTCCCGCAGCCTCGCCCCGGCAGGATTGGCAACAGTTCTCTCCAGACACGATTCTGATCTCCCCGACTCAGTACGCACACCTCCCCGGAGCCTGTACCCACCTGACCGAGAATCTGGTAACTGCACCACGCTGGGGCTGGATCCCCACACCTCCGGCCGGACTCTGGGACCGGTTGAGTAGCAGCTATCCGGCGACCGCGACAGAGGGAAACACCGCGCGGCAGGCGGTACGGCGATGCGAGGAGTGCCAGACAACACTGGCGTGATGTGAGCTGCCGTGGACGCAGGTCCGATAGCTCGCCTTGAGTTCGCCAGGCGGGCACTCTCAGTGGGGCTCCCACAAGGCGTTCCCGCCCCACCCAGCCGCCAGCAGAGGCCTAGCGACGTCGCTTACCCCGCGCTGTCCGGTGTGCTCGAGCCTTCGGCGGGCGGCCCTCCGCCTCATCGTTGTAGCCCTCGGGGGCCTCGCCAGGGGCAGGGATGCGCCACTGCACTTGATCGGGCCACAACATCATTCCCAGGGCACCTTCCAGATCGATCACGGTCAGCGTGTCGGCCCAGACTGTCTTGCGTCGTGGAGGGCACGACGTAGCGCAGTGCGTTTCTTGCGGCTGATCACCCCCGATTGTGAGGTGAACCGTGCCACTGCCAATCCCAGGCAACCTGCTGGAACAGCGGAGACACCGACGGCCTCCGGAGCCGTGTGCGCAGGTTCGAATCCTGCCGGTGGCGCCGCCAACGGATTCCAGCTCTACTACTCCAGAGCCCAGGTCTGGGCCTCCGGCCGTCACAACGACGACACCCCCCAGCACGTCCTCGCGGCCGCCTACGGCGCCAAGGCCGTGGCTGGGTCCGAAGCCGATCACGTCACCGTACGCGTCGTCCCCTTCGATCTGGACGGCTTCGCCAGAGCAGGAAGCGCCATGGTGTATGCAGGTGGTCCGGTCCCCAAACTGGACACCGTCGTGCGTGACGGACCCAATGGCCCTGCGTTCATCGACGCCGAAGCCCGACTCGACCGCTACCGAACGCTCTTCCGTAGGGTAGAAGCAGCATCGCTCAAACCCAAGCGTTCGCGTGACCTCATCCTCCGGTGGACGAAGGAGCTGTGAGTCCATGATGTCCCCCAATGCCTGGCAAAAGTCGTCCTACTCCGGCGGTGGCCAGGGCGACGCCTGCGTGGAGGTTGCACATCGCCACACCCGCATATTCATCCGCGACTCGAAGGTCCCGGCCAGGGCCGCCCTCTCCGTCCCGGCTGGAGCCTTCACCACCTTCATCGAGGCCCTGAAGGGCAACACCTACTCCACGGTGACGGACTTCACCTGGTTCCGAGGCTGACACCTCGCGCCCAGCTCGCACGCGAACACCTGCAACGGCACCCTCGCCACCAGCGACTGGAGCAGCGTCGGCGTCGCCGGCACCTACGTGCGAATACTCCAACGGCCGCCACAGCAACATCCGCCTCTACCGCACCGCCCTGCCGCCGGCCGGCGGGGCAGCACCCGGTGGCAGCGCAACAGCCCGGTGCGGCTCGCAGCCACAGGTGTCGGATCGTCTCGTTGGGTTCGGTCAGCGCCTTGCGGTCCCACGCGGTCAACTCCTGTCGATGGATGGCCAGTTCGTGAGAAGCAGCAGCGGCCAGGCGGAGGCTCTGACCGGCTCGTCCTCGTAGAGGTCACCACCAGTAAGGACTCACCCTGCGCGTGGACCGTGGCCGCGAAGGGCGCTCCGTCTTGTCGCTGCACCGCAGCCTGCCCGCGGCGGCCAGTTGCGGCACCGCCGCGAGTTCCGCTCCGCGACGGCACCTTCTACGAACACCGAACCCGTCGCCTTGCTTGACGAAAGACATAGAGGCACCCCAACCTACGGCGCCTGGGTACGGCGTTCGGCCGGCTTCGCGTCCGCACCCACCCGTGGCGGCGATAGGCTCCGCCCCGTGAGCGAGTACCAGTACTACGAGTTCCAGACCCTCGATCGACCGCTGAGCCGCGAGGAGCAGGAGCAGCTGCGGGCCCTCTCCACGCGTGCCCGGATCACGTCCACCAGCTTCACCAACACCTACAACTGGGGCGACTTGAGCGGCAGTCCACGCCGCATGGTCGAGCGCTACTTCGACGCCCACCTGTACGTCACAAACTGGGGCACCCACCAGCTGATGCTGCGCCTGCCCAAGGAAGCCCTGACCTTGCCCACGGTGAAGCCGTACTGCCTCGACCACCACGTCGACGCCTGGACCACCCGCACCCACCTCCTACTCGACCTCACCAGCGAGGACGAGGGCGGCGACTGGGTCGAGGACGCCGACGACTCCCTGGCCGCCCTCATCGGCGTACGCGACGAACTCGCCACCGGCGACCTGCGCCCTCTCTACCTCGCCTGGCTCTCCGCACTCGCCGCCTGGGAACTCGAAGACGACGAAGAAGTGGAGTACCGGACCCGCCCCGAGCCGCCCGTCCCGGCCGGGCTCGGCGAACTGACCGCCCCGCAGCGCGCGCTCGCGGACTTCCTGCGCGTAGATGACGACCTGCTGACAGTAGCGGCCCAGGCCAGTCCCACCGCGCCCAAGGAACCGGTCAAACCCACGAAGAAAGAACTCGCCCCGCTGATCGCAGCCCTGTCCCAGAAGGAAAAAGATGCTCTGCTGCTGCGGCTCGCCCTCGGCCCGGAAACCGGGTTGCGCACCGAACTCCTCCACCGCCTGCGCGGCACCACAGCCCCCACCGCGGTCCCCGGGCGCCGGTCAGCGGCCCACCTCCTGGACGCCGCCCACACACGGCGCACCGAACGCCGACAGCGCGCCGAACGCGAACGAGCCGCAGCCCGCAACCAGCGCCTGACCGCCCTCGCAGGCGAGGCCGAACACATCTGGCAGCAGGTCGAAACGCACATCGCCACCAAGAAGACCAACGCCTACGACCAGGCCGTCGCCCTCCTCGCGGAACTACGCGACGCGTACGTACACACCGGACGGAGCACGGACTTCCGAGAGCGCCTCACCAACCTGCGCGAGGACTACCAGCGCCGCCCCGGCCTCATCCACCGCCTCGACCACCACGGCCTCCGGTAACAACGCCACTCCCCCGTCCGCAGGCTCCGCCCCGAGACCATCCGCGTGTGCCAGCCCCCTGATCATCCGAGCCGGTCTGGCGGTCATCGGTGTCAGGTGCGGGTGAGGTCGGCCAGGAGCGTGGGCAGCAGGCGCTCCTCCATGACGGCTTGGCCCGACTCCCCCATGGCCCGCGCCAGTTGGGGGTCCCAGGGGCTTGTCGTGGGTGGGCCGGCGAGAGGTGTGGTCTGGCCCTGGGCGAGGGCTTCCCGGTAGTCGGCTGTGGTCATGCGCCAGGGGCGGGCCCCGTGGCGTTCCACGGCGGTAGCGGTGATGCGCAGGCCCACCCAGTCGAAGTCGGCCCGCCAGTGCAGCCGGGCTCCGGCGCGTACCGCGTCGGCGAGCAGTTTGTGACAGGCCGCGGACGGTACGCCCTCGGTGCACACCAGGGCCGCGCTTTCGGCTTCGAGTTCGGCGGCGGCCGCGCGCAGGACGGCCGGGTTCTCGCACACGAAGATGTCACCGGCGGCGGGGATGACGGGGTCGGATGCGAGCTGGTGGAGGGTGAGCCGGAACGGGATGCCGAAGTCGGCGGCGTCGCGCAGCCAGTCGCAGACCACCGTGTCGCCCTCGGGGCGGATGCCCAGGACGAGGACCTGGCTGGCGAGGTCGTCGGCGATGGCGCCCGCGCTCTCCCACAGGGCACGGCGTCCGGCCCTCTCGCGCGGGACGTCGTCGCCTGTGCGCTGGGCGAGGGCGCGCAGGATGAGCTGTTCGAGCGGGGTGCCGGGGACGAGGGCTTTGGTATCGCCGGTGGCCCATTCGGCGAGGACCGGAAGCGGCAGGATGCGGGAGGGGTCCTCGGGGAGTTTTTCCAGGACGCGCACCGCCGCGTCGATCAGGGGTGCGTCCCCGCGTCGCAGCAGGCGGGTCAGGGTGCCGTCGGCGGCGAGGCGGTCCAGCCAGGCCGCGAACCAGGTCTCGGTGGCGAGGCGGCTGGAGTGGGCCGAGGCCAGGACCTGTTCGCGGCGGGTTTCCTCGTCGGCGCGTTCGGCGGGCCGGTCGCGCAGGGGGCCGTTCAGGTGGCCGAGGGTCTGGAGCAGGCCGGTGCCGTAGCGGTCGTACAGGTAGGTGTCGAGGGCGGTGAGAGGGACGGCGAGGCGTTTGACGGTGTCGGGACGGTAGCGGCCGGTGACGCCGATGACGGTACGGCGCTCGGCCTCGCTGGGGGTGGAGAGGCCGATCTCACCGTCGAGCGCGCCCGAGGTACGTTCCAGTTTGCGGCGGGCGGCGGCCAGCAGCCGGGTCCAGCCCTCACCGCGCAGTTCCTCGTAGCCGTGCTGTTCAGTCGGCAACGACGGCCTCCTTCGGCCCGGGTACGCGGCGGGTGCCGGGTGAGCCGAGGGCGGCGGTGAGGTCGTCGATGTCGTCGGCGAGCAGCTTCTCGCCGTCCCAGAGGAGCAGCAGCGCGGAGACGGTGTGGTCGATCGCCGAGTGCGCGAGGTCGTAGTGGGCGGCGGCGGGAACGGAGGCGTGTGCGGCCCACAGGTCGTAGCCGGTCATGAACAGGTCGAGGTCGAACTGCGCGGCCAGCGACATCAGTTCGCCGCGGCCGGTGTCGTCGACGCCGGCGAACGCCTCGTCCAGGGCGAGCAGCCGCGGGGCGCCCGGATGTGCGGAGTTGAGCATGGCGTGCGCGGCGGCGAACAGCGGCAGGTGCAGCGAGACGGACTGCTCGCCGCCGGAGAGGCGACTGTGCCGGGCGCGGGTGAGCCGCTCCTCGCTTCGGTCAGGGCGTACCAACTGGAAGGCGAACTGCCGCCAGCGGCGGTAGTCCAGCACCTGGGCGAGCAGTTCGCGGTAGGGCAGGTCGCGCTGGCGGGCGCGGGCGTTCTTGATCTGCGCGGCGAAGTGGGCGCGGATCCGGGCGAGCCCGTCGGGGCCGAGCCGCGCGGCGTCCGCGTCGAGGAGGGCGCAGACGGCGCGCTGCTCGTCGTCGAGGCCGTCGGCGAGCAGCCAGCTCACACCGACCGTGGTGCCGGAGGACATCCTGCGTTCGCGCATGTCGGTGTTCATGCGCCTGATGAGGTCGCGGGCGTCGACCGTGCGGTCGTGGATCTGCTGGGCGAGCCGGGTGAGCAGGGCGTCCTCGAGGATGCGCTGCTCGGAGTCGCTGAGCAGCTCGGCCTGGTCGCGGCGGTGCTCGGCGATCTTTTCGGCGAAGGAGGCGACGGGCAGCGGGCCTTCCTCGTCGGCGACGCGGACGACGATGACGCCGTCGGAGCCGTCCCATTCGGGCCGGTAGTCCTGTCCGGCGGCGGCGAGCTGGGCCTGCAGGTCGTCCAGGGCCTTGGTCAGGCGGGTGACGGACTGCTTGACGCTGTTCTCGGTGGGGGCGAGGTCGCGGGTGGCGGCCTGGATCGCCTCGTGGACCGCTACCGCTGCGGCGGGCAGCTCCTGGCCTGCCCAGTCGGCCTCCTGGGCGGGCCAGTTGAGGCCGGGCGGGCAGCGCAGGATGTCGAGCAGTTCACGGGCCGCGTACGGGGCGAGGCCCCGGGCGGTTTCCTTCTCCTCGGCGGTGGCGACGGAGCGGGCCTCGGCCGCCGCGGTACGCCGGGCCTCGGCGGAGGCGGTGGCGGCGATGGCGGAATGCAGGGCGGCGGTGGCCGTCTCGGCCTCCCGGACCGCCCCGTCGAGGGCGTCTTCGGCCTGATGCACCTGGCACATCACGTCCTGCGCCTCCGCGCCGACGGCCTCCTGGAGGGCGTCGAGCCCCGCCGCCTCCTCGGCGTGGCGGCGGCGCGCGGCGCGCTCGGCGTCCAGGGCGGCTTCCTCGTCCTCGGCTGCCGCGTTCAGCCGGTCGGCGGCGTCTTCGGCGGCCTGTGCCTGCCGAGTGTGTTCGCGGCGGCGGGCGGCGAGTTCGCGTACCGCCGTCTCGAAGGCGCGGGTGGCGGTCTCGACGGCGTCGACACGATCAGGGGCGATGCCGTGCTCGGCGGCGGTGCGGCGCAGGGCGCGCTCGGCGACTGAAGAGGCTGCCACGGCCTCGTCGTACGAGACCTGGGCGGCGTCGGCGGCCTCGCGGGTGGCACGCAGCCGCGCCGCTGCCTTGTCGAGTTCGCGCAGCGCGGCGGTGATGCCGGTGGTGCGGGGCAGGGCGGCACGGGCGGCGGCATACGCCTCCAGCCGTGCGTCGGTACGAGCCTGGGAACGTGCCAGCTCATCGAGTTCGGCGGCGAGTTCGGCGAGCAGGGCCTCACAGGCCGCGATGCGGGCGGCGCGGCGGCGCTCGCGGGCGGTGGCGCCGACGTACTCGGCGTGCTCCTTGATGTGCGCGCCGACGAGGACGCCGGCGACGTACCGGCCGTCCGGGGTGATCTGCGCGGTGCCGGAGCCGGGGTCGGAGGTGACGGCCACGGAGCGCAGGACGGCGGTGACGCGCGCGGCGGGGATCGGCGTGCCGTCCTCCGGGCGCAGCAGGTCGGCCAGGCTGGGGCCGTCGACGGGTGTGCGGGCGTGCAGGTAGCCGTCGCTGTGCCCGGCTGGCACGGGGGTGTCCTCGGCGGTGACGAGGGCGTCGAGGAGGCCGGAGGCCTCCAGGGCTGCTTCCAGACCGGCCTGTTGCTCCTGAGTCAGATGCTCGGCGAAGTCGACGAGTTGCCACAGCGGTACGCCCTCCCCCAGTGCCTTGAGGGCCTGGGAGGTGCCCCCGTCCCGGGTGCGGTCGGCGGTGCGGCCGCGGGCGGCGGGAGGAGCGTCGTCGTGCTCGGCGGCGATGCGGTCGCGCTCGGCCTTGGTCTCGGCGCGGCGGCGTTCGAGGTCGGTGCGCCGGCCGCGCAGGGCGGCCAGGGCGTCGCGCAGCTCCTGCACGGCGGGGGCGGCGGCCTCGGCGTAGGTGTCGGCGAGGGTGGCTGTTTCCCCTTCGCCGGTGACGTTCTCGCCGGTGAGGTCGAGGGCTTCGGCGAGGCGGTCGGCGGCGCCCTCGGGGAGGAGCGGGCCATGGTCCCGCGTCCACTGGGCGAGTGCCTCCCGCGCCGTGGTGCGGGCGGCCTCGACCGCCCGCTCGGCTTCGGTTCCGGCGGTTTCGGCGCCACTGACCGCGTCCCGGGCGCGGTCGAGGGCGCTGCGGGCGAGGTCGCGGGTCTGCTCGGCGCTGCGGCAGTCCTGCTGGGCGGCGCGCAGGGCCCGCACGCCGTCGTGGCGAGCGGTGGCGAGCGCGGCGGACCGCTCGGCGAGCCGGGCGGGCTCGGCGTCAACCGGGGTCCAGGCAAGGCCCGCAGTGCGGGCGTGGTCGGCGACGGCGGCGGCGTCACGGGAGGCGGCGCCCTCGAGCTCGGCGGCGAGCTGGGCCGCGTGTTCGGCTTCGGCGCGGGCGCGGCCGGTGGCGGCGGTGCGGCGTTCGCGTTCGGCGGTGGCCTGCCGGGCGGTGTGCTCGCAGGTACGCACCAGACGTTCCAGGTCGGCGAGCTGCTCGATGGCCTGGTACGCGGCGGAGGAGCGCAGCTGGTCGAGGCGGGCGCGCAGGGCGGTGAGCGCGGCGTCAGCGGTCTCAGCGCGGGTTTCGGTAGCGGCCTGCTGCTCGCGGGCTGCCGCCAGCTCCGCCACGGCGTTGTCCAGGGCGGCGGTGCGGGCAGCGGTCTCGGTGCGGCGGGCGGTGAGTCGGTCGGCGGCCACGCGGGCGTGGACCCGCAGGTAGGTGGAGTAGCCGGCGAGGAAGGCCCGGGTGGCGTCGTCGGCGGCGGTCAGTCCCTCCAGGGTGCGTTGCACGGACTCCATGTCGTCGAAGGAGCGCGCGGCTTCGGCGATGAGGTCGTCGTCCAGCGGGCGCAGGCCCTCGGTGAGGGTGTCGGAGAGCTTGGCCGGGTCGAGGTTCTTGGCGAGCTGCGGGCGGCGCAGCGTGAGGATGAGGGTGAGCAGTTGCTCGTACCGCTCCCGGCCGAGGCCGAAGAGTCGCTGGTCGACGGCAGCGCGGTAGTCGGTCGGGGAAGCGATCAGCTCGTGGCCGAGCTCGGCGGCGAGCTGCTTCTTCGTCATCGGCCGGTCGTCGTCGGTGAGGAGGGAGAAGTCCTCGCCGACGCGGCCGTCGGTGACGAAGTGCCAGCGGGCCGGGGTGTCGCGGTGGCGCTGGGCGTGCAGGCCGATGCCGCAGGTGACGGCCTCGCCACTGGTGCGGTGGGTGAACTCGATCCAGACGTAGCCGAGTGCGCTGTCCTGCCCGCGGAAGAGCAGGTTGGACTTCATCGTGCGGTCCTCGGCCGCGAACGGGTTGAGCCGCTTGGGATCGATACGGCCGTCGAGGACGAACGGGAAGAGCACTTCGAGGGCCTTGGTCTTGCCGGAGCCGTTGGGTCCGCGCAGCACCAGCCAGCCGCCGGCGAAGGAGAACTCCTCGTCCCGGTAGTCCCAGAGGTTGACGATCCCGGCGCGAGTGGGGACGTAACGGGTGGCCGGGGTCGGAGCGAGGGTGCTGGCCGGGGCGGGAGCCGGGATGCTCACGGCGTCGGTTCCTTCACAGTGTCGTCGGCGGACAGGGTGGTCTGGGCGGCGGGCCGCGGGGCGGGCACGCGGGACTTCACGCGGACGCTGACGCCGCGGTAGCGGGCAAGGAGCGGAAGCACGAGCACTCCGCCGTCGACGCGGGCGACCAGCGACAGGGCGGCCAGCAGGTCCAGGACCTGGGCGAGCAGCCGGTCCGGGTCCTCGCGCAGGTCGGCGGCGAAGCCCTTGCCGTACTCGCCGATGATCTCCTTCAGTCTGCCGCGCAGCCAGGAGTCGGTGACGAAGGGGTAGCGGGTCTCCTCCCGCTCGTCGCCCTCCTCGTCAACGGCCTCGTACAGCGACTCCTCGGGTGCGGAGAGCTCCGAGAGCAGTCCGCGCGCCGGGAGGGCCGCGTCGATGCGGCGGGCCCGGGCGGCGAGGCGTTCGGCGGCCGTCGGGGCGGGCAGCAGGTCGGGGGCGTGCCGCCCGGTGCGCCGGGCGGCCTCGCTGATGCGGGCGCCGAGGAGCAGCGCGGCCTGGGCGACCGTGCCGCCGCCGGGGAAACGGATGTCGGACAGCTTGCCGGAGGTGTCGACGAGCGCGACGCCCTCGGCACGGCGCTCCACAGCAAGGCCGGTCAGACGCTCCAGATCCTCGGCGAGTGAGGGGGCACGCAGCTGGCCGAGCAACTCGGCCTCGGCGTCGGCGTAGTACGCGACCGGGTTCTCCAGGACGAGACGGCGAGCACGGCGGGCCTGATCGCGGCGCTGCGCGTGGCGGCCCGTGGCCAGGCCCAGCGCGCTGCCGGAATCGAGGAGCGCGGTCACCGAGGTGAGGTGCTGCAGGACTCGGGTGGGCTGGTGGACGGCGGTGAGAATCTCGCGGTCGATGTCGTACAGGGCCTCCGCACGCTCGGGGTCGCCGGCCCAGGCGGTGGCGGACCCGTCGGTGAGGGCGAGGGCGCCGCGCTCGGTGAGCCAGGTGACGGCGTCGACGAAGGCGTCCCGGTCGGTCTTGCGCGTGGTGTCCAGGCCGAGGCCGTCGATGCGCGCGGCGTCGGCGGAGACCGCGTCGGCGAGTTCGCCGAGGGCGACCTGCGCACCGTGGCGGCCGAGGGCGGCGAGGGTGAGGACGAGGAAGGCATAGCGGCGCCGGTCGAAGGGGCGGCCGGCGCGGGTGAGGGCGGGCCGCGTCGCGTCCAGGTGGTCCTGCACGCGCAGCAGCCGGGCGGTGTCGGCCGTGGTGACGAGGCGGTGGCCGAGGACCTCCATGAGGTCGATGCGCAGCTGCTCGGCCCAGCGGCGCACGGTCGGCAGGGCCGCCCGGTCCGGGTACGAGGATGTGATCAGCGGATGCCGCAGGACCAGCCGTACGGCCTTCTGGTAGTCGGCGAGTTCGAGAGGTGAAACGTGCTCGGCGACACGCTCCCCCGCCCGTCGCCCACCGCCGCCCGGGGCGGAGGTGCTTGGTGCTGCGCTCATGCCGTGACCTCCAGTCGCAGTCCGTCCAGGTGCAGGTTGCCGAGGACGGTGTGCACGGTGGTGGAACCCTCGACGGGGGTGACGGTGAGGCGTACGCCGTGGGCGGAGCCGGAGGCGGCGCAGACGCTGCGGCTGGCCGGGAGGCGAGCGGCGAGCGCCACGTCCATCAGCGCCAGCAGGACCCGCGTCTCGGCCTCGTCCAACACCCTGCCGTGCGCTCCGTCCGCAGCGAGCGAGGCGGCGGCCGTGCGGCGCTCGGCCTGCTGCTTCAGCTGCTCGGCACGTAGCCGTTCCCGCTGGGCGTCGTTGCGTTCGATGCGGCCGGGTCCGTGCAGGCCGGGGTTGCGGCCGGACTGGACCAGGGTGCGCGCCAGCTCGACCGGTTCGGCCTCCCACCAGGACGTACGTCCCGGGATCAGCTCGGGGTCGGCGTACGGGACGGCGATGTGGCGGGGCGCGCCGAGCCCGAAGGCGGCCTGGAAGAGGGCGTGCGCGTCCTCGTCGCTCTCGCAGGAGGTGAACCACTGGGCGAGGTGCCGCAGTTGGCTCTCCCGGCTCACCCCGCCGCGGCGGGCCTCGGTGACCCGGCGCAGCAGGGCAAGGACGGAGCGGATGGCGGTGACGGTGGCGTCCTGCAGCCGCTCGGCCTCGCTGTGCTCGCGCTCCGCGAACCAGTGGACAATGCCCTGCCACCGCTGCCGCCAGTCCTCGAGGCGTTCGGCGGGGCTGCGGAAGAGCCGTTCGTCGGCCTCGGCGGCGTGCTCGATCATCCGGTCGACGCCGATGGCGGCGTTCTTCTCGACGGCCTCGGCGAGCAGCGGGGCGTAGCGGCCGAGTTCGGCGGTGAACTCCCGCATGTGCGTGAGCAGGGCGTCCTTGTGGGCGAGGAACACCTCGGGCCGGGTGTCGTTGGTCCGTGCCAGGTCGCCGAGCATCAGGTAGAACCGGGCGGCGCGCTGCGCCATCTCGCCCAGTACGGAGTCCAGGCGGCTGAGCTTGCGGTACACCTCCTCGGCGTCGCCGGCGGCGTTGGCGTCGGCCAGCGCGTGAAGGTCGGTGAGGATGTCGGGGAAGACGAGCCGGGAGAGCTGGGCGTCCTCCAGCCGCGCGCCGAGTACGTCTTCCACGGCCCGGTACGCCCGGTAGCCCGCCTGGGTGAACTGGTAGACGTAGTGGCGGTTGCGGTACTCGGCGAGATTCGCGGCGCGCGTCCCGTCGTACGACCGGTCGAGGACCTGCCAGTCAGCGAGCGCGTCGAGCAGCGGCTGCACGGCCCCGACGGCCGCCACGCCAGGGTGGTCGGCGGCGAGCCGATTCAGGAGCTCCGCCGCGTCCGAGGCGTGCAGCAGCACCTGGTAGTTGGCCCGCCCCCGGTCGAAAGCACGCAACAGCCACAGATATTCGTGGCGTTTCTCAGCGGCGGCGAAATGGAACAGCCGCAGCCGGTCGTCCAGGGTGAACGCGTCGATACCGAAGGCGTCCTCGTCGGCGGATTCCGGGGCCGCGGACTCGTCGGTCACAGGTGCGGAACTCTCTCGTTCGGTCGGGGATGGCATGAGCGACACCCAGTCTGCCGCACGGGCCACCATCTCCATCAACGCGCTCCTCGCGCTGTGCTTCCTGTGCTACCGTGCGCCACCCCGTACCGCCCATTACCCCCTGACGGATCTCCGCCCTCGCAGCGGACAGGTCGTGGCACCGGAAGCTGGAGGCGCTCACAGAAGCGGCGGGCGAGTGCTCAAGCCGTGGCGCTGCAGGACTGCCGGCATTGCCTGCCGACGTGGTCAGGGAGTTGGTGGCCCGTCTGGTCGGTTGTCGGGGGTGTGAACGGTCGAACGATTCCTGGCCACTTGCCGGCGCACGGCTACCGCCTCCGCGTGGGCGAGGGCGAGGTCGGTCGGCTGCGCCACCTCTCGCTCGGCGTCGGCGATGACGATGCGGGCCTGTTCCTCGATCGCCGCCAACCGCTCGGCATCGTCGGCGACCACGGCGGCGCAGTTGTACAGCAGGCGGAGCAGAGCATGGGCGACGGTCGGTTCACGGGCCCCGTAGCGTCGGATGAGCCCGCACATCACGGCGAGGTATTCCGGAAACCGCCGCCCGGGAATGATCACGGCGGCCCCGCCGGCGTCGCGGACGACGTGGTTGCCCAGGGGGCGCCGGGCGAGCACACAGAAGATCACGGACAGGTGGTCGATGGCCTGCACCGCCGTGTACGGATCGTTGACCGCCGGAGACAGCGCCTTGCAGGCGACGTCGACCAGTTGCCGGATTCCGAGCGCAGCGTCCTGTTCCAGGGTGCGCTCGAATCCGATACGGACACTGGCGTCCATCACCTGCGAGAACTCCTGAGGGGCCGGAGCGGGGTCATGCGGTGAAGCCCGCCAGATCCACGCCAGTGTCGTTCCCGCGACGACGTGTTCGCCCACCCGGGGCCGTAGCCGCAGACAGACACCGTGCTCGGCCGCGGTCCGCAGCAGCAGGTGCGGGCGCACCACCTGTACGTACCCGGACCGGTGGGAGGCAATGGCCACGGCCCACTCCGGCACGTTGACGACATCCTCGCCACCCGCGAACACCCCATCGCGGATCACCCGGACGGTGTTGCGCTCCACCACGCGCATGATCGCGTCGACCTGGATGGAGTGCACCAGATGGTCGGCGAAGAACACCAGCAGGCCGAGGCTGACGAACAGCAGGACGAGCGCGCCGCTCACCGCAAACCGGGGAAAGTTCTCGGAGCGGCCCCCTCCCGAAACACCGACCGTGTAGAGACCGGCCGCGCTGTAGGCGAAGGTGGCCACGAAGACGCTGAGCACGATCTGATTGGGCCGGTCGCGGAGAAAGTTGCGCAGCAGCCGCGGCGAGAACTGGGTGGACGACAGTTGCAGCGCGACCACGGCCAGGCCCAGCAGCACGGCGATGACCGTCACCATCGTCCCGGAGATCCCGATCAGCAGCGTCCGGGCATCGTCGACGGTCCCCTGAAACGCCAGCGGCGAGCCCGAGCCGGTCTTGACGAGGGACAGCAGCGACCCGGTGACCAGTGCGGCCACCACGGACAGAGTGGGAAGCACCCACAGCGACCCGCGAACGTACTCCGCCAGCGCATCACGTCGGATCATGCGTAACCCCCAGCACATCGATGCTTGGCCGGGTATGGCCAGTATCCGACGTGCGCGTCGACACTCCAAGTGATCACTGAGATCACGGCGTTCCGACAGTCCGCGTCCTCGGTCAATCCTGCGCAACGGGGTCACCCCATAGCGGGCAGATGGATGGACACCCACCAAGGATGGCTGGCGGTAGGATAAAGGGCATGAGCGAGCCTACCGGCAAGTACTCGATCACCATGCCGCGCGACATCGCAGAGGCCGCCAAGGCCCGCAGTGGCCCCTCCGGCCTGTCCGCCTACGTGGCCGCAGCCGTCGCCCGGCAGATCGAACGCGACAACCTCAACGAACTCATCCAGGTCGCCGAGGCCGAGCACGGCCCCGTCACCGACGAGGAGATCCAGGCGCTGCGCGACCAGCTCCACCAGGCCCGCCTCGAGCAGACCCGCGGCAGGGCGGACGCGGCGTGACCCGCTCTCCCGCCGTACCCGGCGGAACCTTGGTCCTCGACAGCGAGGGGCTGTCCAAGGCCGTGCTGCGCGACCGTACGGTCACCGGCTGGTTCGCCCTGGCCCGCGCCGACGACCTGAGGGTGATCACGTCCGCGGCCACCCTGGTCGAGGTGGTCCATCCCCGGATCAATCGCCCCGCCCTGGAGTGGACCCTCTCCCGCCTCATCGTGGAGCCGGTCACCGAGCCGATCGCCCGGCACGCCGCCGCCCTCCTTGCCGGCACCGGCCTGCACGGCCACAAGTACGCCATCGACGCCATGCTCAGCGCCACCGCCCTCGCCGCCCCCGGCCCCGTCACGATCCTCACCTCGGACCCCGAGGACCTGACCGCCCTGTGCAGCGGCCAGGCCACCGTGATCAAGATCTGACCCAGGCCCTCGTCGGCGACGGCCTCTTTCAGCTACGGCGTCTGGGTACGGCGTCCCTTCGGCTCCGCGTCCGCACCCACCCGCGGCGGCGATAGGGTCCACCCCGTGAGCGAGTACCAGTACTACGAGTTCCAGGCCCTCGATCGACCGCTGAGCCGCGAGGAGCAGGAGCAGCTGCGGGCCCTCTCCACGCGTGCCCGGATCACGTCCACCAGCTTCACCAACACCTACAACTGGGGCGACTTGAGCGGCAGTCCACGCCGCATGGTCGAGCGCTACTTCGACGCCCACCTGTACGTCACGAACTGGGGCACCCACCAGCTGATGCTGCGCCTGCCCAAGGAAGCCCTGACCTTGCCCACGGTGAAGCCGTACTGCCTCGACCACCACGTCGACGCCTGGACCACCCGCACCCACCTCCTACTCGACCTCACCAGCGCGGACGAGGGCGGCGACTGGGTCGAGGACGCCGACGACTCCCTGGCCGCCCTCATCGGCGTACGCGACGAACTCGCCACCGGCGACCTGCGCCCTCTCTACCTCGCCTGGCTCTCCGCGCTCACCGCCTGGGAACTCGAAGACGACGAAGAAGAGGAGTACCAGACCTGCCCCGAGCCGCCCGTCCCGGCCGGGCTCGGCGAACTGACCGCCCCGCAGCGCGCGCTCGCGGACTTCCTGCGCGTAGATGACGACATGCTGGCAGTAGCGGCCCAGGCCAGTCCCACCGCACCCAAGGAGCCGGTCAAACCCACGAAGAAGGAACTCGCCCCGCTGATCGCCGCCCTCCCGCAGAAGGAAAAGGACGCTCTGCTGCTGCGGCTCGCCCTCGGCCCGGAAACCGGGTTGCGCACCGAACTCCTGCACCGCCTGCGCGGCACCACAACCCCCACCACGGTCCCCGGGCGCCTATCAGCGGCCCACCTCCTGGACGCCGCCCACACACGGCGCACCGAACGCCGGCAGCGCGCCGAACGCGAGCGAGCCGCAGCCCGCAACCAGCACCTGACCGCCCTCGCAGGCGAGGCCGAACACATCTGGCAGCAGGTCGAGGCGCACATCGCCACCAAGAAGACCAACGCCTACGACCAGGCCGTCACCCTCCTCGCGGAACTACGCGACGCGTACGACCACACCGGACGGAGCACGGACTTCCGAGAGCGCCTCACCAACCTGCGCGAGGACTACCAGCGCCGCCCCGGCCTCATTCACCGCCTTGACCACCACGGCCTCCGGTAACAACGCCACTCCCCCGTCCGCAGGCTTCCGCCCCGAGACCACCCGCGCGGCTGAGCTCCAGAGCGACCCCACACCACGCATGATCGCCCCGCATGTGCAGGCCAGCGCCGTGCGCACGACCAGTCCCGCAGGAGCAGCCGCCCGGGACACCGGCGGCCCAGCGGGGCTTCTCTCAGTCCGGTGACGACGAAGGAGCCACCGGGAGGGGGCTGAACGCGGCGCGAAGGGGCACCGCTTCTACGACTGGGCGGTCATCGACCTCGCCGAAGCGGCACCGGGCCACCACCAGCTGCTGATCCGCCGCAACCGCACCACCGGCGAACTCGCCTACTACCGCTGCTTCTCACCCCGGCCGGTGCCGCCGGCCGAACTGGTGCGGGTCGCCGGATCCAGATGGCGGGTGGAGGAAACCTTCCAGAGTGAGAAGGGGCTGACCGGGCTCGATGAGCACCAGGTCCGCAGCTACCCCTCCTGGACCCGCTGGGGCACCCTCGCCATGCTCGCCCATGCCTTCCTCGCCGTCGTCCGTGCCGACGAACACACCCGCCGTCCCGGACCTGCCGACCTGGTTGCGCTGTCCTGCAACGAAATCCAGCGCCTGTTCATCACGCTCGTCGTCCAGCCGGTCCACCACGCAGCCCACCGGCTCGGCTGGTCCGACTGGCGACGCCGCCACCAAGCCCGCTCCCGCACCAGCCATTACCGACGACAAGCCGCATCCCAGACATGAAGATCACGATCTACAGCTGGAGTATTAGCTTGCAGATGCGACGATTTCCTTGTGAAGTCCGGCGCTGCCGGGTTCTTTGGTGTTGTTGACATTGCCGCCCAGCCGATTCACTTACACACTCAGGCTTTCCGCCAACGCTGCCACTCACTCTCCAGCCAGCCTCGAAGGGACTGTCGGATCGACTAGGTCCTCCCCCGCCGGGGGAACCTCGAAGAAGGTACCCAAAGGCCCCGCCACCAGCGAGAACGCTGAGGACGAGGTCATCGCGTATGTGCAGGCGTGTGCCGCCCTGAGCGACCCTATGACGCCGTCTGGACAGGGTCTTGGAGCGTCTGCCCAGGTCAAAGCAGCTACCTCGGACGCGGACACAGCCCGGCGTGCCAGTCCCGCTCCAGTTCCGCTGCGTCGAATACGCTGCGAAGACGTCCAACCTGGCGTCCTTGATATTGCGTACACACGGCGGACTGCGCACGGCAGCGGCTCTTCATGTCGGCCCGGATGGCGCAGCTGCCGGATGCAGGAAGGGGTGTGGCATGACGTCCCCAGGCGTGCACCTGCGGGAGATCACCGACGACAACCGGGATGCCGTTTGTGCCCTCCGCGTCCGACGTGACCAGAAGCAGTTCGTCGCCTCCGTCTCCAAGTCGCTCAAGGAGGCGACAAAGAAACCGGAGGCCAATCCCTGGTACCGCGCCATGTACCGCGGCGACGAGCCGGTCGGCTTCGTGATGCTGTCGTGGAAGCCGCCGGCTGGTCCTTACAAAGGGCGGCACTTCATCTGGCGCTTCCTCGTCGACAAGCGGCACCAGGGGCGAGGGATCGGCCGAGAGGCGCTCACGCAGATCGAAGCCCTGGTTCGCGCGGACGACGCCACCGAGCTGCTGACCAGCTACGAGCCCGGCGACGGCGAACCGTGGCCCTTCTACCAGAAGTTCGGGTTCGAGCCCACCGGGGAGATCGACGACGGCGAGATCGTTCTGCGGCTCACCTTCCCCGCTCGGTGAGCTCATACCCCGTGTCACGTACTTCGACGGCCTTCCGCAGTGCCCCCGACCGCTGGGGCGTCGAGCCGTGCCCGCCCGGCGGTAGGACGGTCTGGGCCGAGTGTGCCTGCGAGGTCTCGGTCCGGACGTGCACGACGGACGAACACGCGTGACAGTCGCTCGTCAGATGGCAACCACGTGCACGTCCGTCGGCGCGAGGACCGTCAGGTAGGCGTGGATGTCCCCGGGGTCGGTGGTGAAGATCACCGCGCTGCCGTGCCGGGCCGCTGCCAGAGCCACCCAGGCGTCCACAGCATCCGGCCGCTTCTTCGCCGGCAGGGCCGCCTGCCCCAGCGCGGTGCCGATGCGCCGCCAGTCCGCGAGGTCCGGGCCCGTCGCACAGGCCAGACACTCCGAACGGCCCGCCTTCGTCTCACGCCTGGGTGGCTCGGACGTACGGGTCTGAGGGACCGTGCAATCCTTCAGGACGCCGGACAGGGCGTGCACCAGCGCCGGCTGGGGGCGCCACACCTGGGCGAGGACCGGTCCGAGCACCAGCGCCCGGTGCGGGACCGTACGCGGTCCCTCGTGGAGAGCCACCGCCTTCGCCTTGCGGTCAGCGAGTGCGATGAGCATGCCGGTGTCGTAGACCGGCACCCGTGCGCTCACGCGGCTGTCCCGGACGATGGCCTTGCCGGTCCCGGCCCTGGACGAGACCCAGGGCTTCCTCGACCTCGCGGCGTTCCTGCTCCGTCAGTTCCGCGGCCGGTTCCGGGGCGGGTTCGGCGGGCAGCCCGTCCGCTGCCCGCTCCGCCCGGGCGATGAGTGCGTCCACCTCGGCGAACTGTTCCTCTATGACATCGCTCTCAGCCATCTGGCGCGTTGCGGCATGCACCAGGTATGCCGAGACGTCCATGCCCGCCCGTTCCGCGTGCTGCCTAATGCGTTCAGCCTGGTCCTGCTCCAAGCTGATAGTGATGCGCGCCTTTGCCACGGAGGCACCGTAATACGCGTATGACGACAGTGCGAGTGGGCCGAGCAACCGGTCCGCGCCCGCGAGCAGTTCCTCGGGGGCCGAGGTGGACGGCGGCGGAGGCAGGAGGGCCGCAGGGAGCCGGGGCGGGCGCGCGGACGCGACGGGTGCGGCCGGGCGGATCGGGGTCGTCGCCGGAGCGTACGCATCAGTATCGAATCTCGACGAGGCGCCCTTCTGCATCCAACTCGGGCGTCTCGGGAACCCGGTTCGCTGTCCCGAGCGCGATCCGGTGCGCCGACCAGGCCGCGACAGCGGCGTCGAGCACGTCGTCCACGGGAATGCGGTCCGCCTCGCCAAGCTCGTCCGGGAGCACGAGGCCGGCCTCGGCCAGCAGGGAGCGGCGCAGGTTCTGGCCGCGCCAGGTCTTCTTGGCGTAAGCCAGCGGCACTCCGTGGGCCAAGGCGTAGAAGGACACCTCGGGGTGCACCTCGTGGATCCGCTCATCGGCGAGCCAACACGCCCGCGCCTCAAGCAGCTTCGGTCTCAGCGCCCACGCCTGCCGGCTCAGCCGATTACCGGTGAGCTCCTGGCACCGGTCGGCGGCCGCCCTGTAGTCCTGCTCCTGCCACGCCATTCTTGGCGCCACGGGGAAAACGCTGCTGCGCCGCACCCCGAGCAGCGCCCTGGCCGCGAGATCTGCGGCGCGCCAGCCCTTCTCGACCAGACCCAACGGCATGTCCACGGCGATCGTATCCACCTCGGCGGCGCGCTCGATCAGCCTCTCGAGCCGGGGATCCACCAGGCTGCCCGCGTACGCGCCGTCCGTGAGTCTGATCCCGACCCACCCCTGCTTACCGCAGGCGTCAACCCCAAGGACGTCCATACCGCCCAACTCCTCGCGCACAAGTCGAGCCGCAACGTAGCGGCACCCACGATCCCAGAAACTGCCGTTCTCGCAGGACGTCGTCGACGAGTTCCCCGACCACGACGCCGCCGTCGCCGTCGCCGTCGCCGTCGCCGTCGCCGACTACGCCACCACAACCAACCGTCAGTTGGTCGCACGTTTCGCGGGCGAACTCACTTGGCACCACCCCGGCACCATCCGGCGCCATTCCAAGCCCCCAAAAGCACGTGAGCACGCATGGCGCCACAATGACTCGGGGCTCCCTCTTCACATTTCCGCAGGTAGAGCGACCACCCAGGAGCCCGGCCCACGCAAGGTGCCACCTAGGCTTGCATGTGGCACACCCATGGCGCCATGATGGCGCCATGGACCTCACCCCGTATGTCGACACCCTCCGCCGCGAACTCGCGGTGGCCGCCGAAGCCGGCGGCGACGAAGCCCGCGAGCTGGCCGAGAGGCTTACCGCTCCCCTGGAGTCGGCGACCCGGCTGACCATGCTCAACGTGCTCTCCGCCGCGATGGACGAGATCACCCGCGAACTCGCCCCCGGCTCGGTCGACGTACGGCTGCGCGGGCTCGACCCCGACTTCGTGGTGACCCCGCCGCCCACCGACGGCGGAGCTCCCGCGGAGCCGGCCGCGACTGTCGAACCGTTCAGGACCCCGGCCCCGGCCGACGGCGACGAGGGCGGCACCGCCCGCGTCAACCTGCGTCTGCCGGCCCGCCTCAAGGCCCGCGCCGAGGAGGCCGCGAACCGCGAGGGCCTGTCGGTCAACGCGTGGCTGGTGCGCGCCGTGTCGGCCGCGGTCGACGGCGGTACCCGGCCGCATACGCCGGAGAAGACCCGCACCATCGGACAGAGCTTCACGGGCTGGGTGCGCTGACCGCGCCCCCGCCGGCACCACTTCACCCTTCACCCGCACCACTTCACCCACACCACGTCCCACCAGCAGGGACGTCCTGAAGACCCAAGAGGACGGGACAGCCATGCCTTCTTTCGACACTCCCGAACCGATCTCGGTCACCGCGCGCGTGGAGGCCGGTTCCATCCAGTTCACCGCGGGCGACCGCCTCGACACCGTCGTCGAGGTGCGGCCCCGCGACCCGAAGCGGGACCTGGACGTGCGGGCGGCCGACCAGACCGAGGTCACGTACGCGAGCGGCGTACTGACCGTCAGGACGCCCAAGTCCAATATGTTCGGCCGCACCGGCACCGTCGACGTGACGGTCGAACTGCCCACGGGCTCGCGCATCGACATGACCGGCGCCTGGACCCAGGTGCTCGGCGAGGGCCGACTCGGCGAGGTCCACGTGAAGACCTCGTCCGGTGACGTCCGCCTCGACACCACCGGCCCCCTCCAGCTGAAGGCGTCGCACGGCTCGATCACCGTGGACCGGGTCGAGGGCATGGCCGAGATCACCACCAGCTCCGGCAGCCTGCGCGTCGGCCTCGTCGACGGCCCCGCCGTCCTGAAGAACTCGCACGGCACCACGACCGTCGGCGCCGCAACCGGCGAGCTGCGGGTGAGCGGCGCCAACGGCGACATCGAGATCCGGCGCGCCGAGGACTCGGTCACCGCCACCACCGCCCGCGGCGCCCTGCGCGTGGGCGAAGTGGCCGGCGGCACCGTCCAGTTGGAGACCTCCTACGGCGCCATCGAGGTCGGCGTCCGTGAGGGCACGGCCGCCTGGCTCGACGTCAGCTCGGGCTCCGGCCAGGTGCGCAACACCCTCACCGCGTCCGAGATCCCGGAGAAGACCGAGGACACCGTCAAGGTCCGCGCCCGCACCCGGTACGGCAACATCGACATCCGTCGCGCCAAGGCCTGAGCGCCGCATCCTCAACCGGCCCCCTCTCCCACGCACTTCAGCCTTCGATTGGAGGGCTCCATGCCTTCTTCTGTCATGCCCACCTCCAGGCGTGTCGACGGTCACCCGACGTCGGCCGCCGTCTCCACCGCCGGTCTGCGCAAGTCGTACGGCGACAAGACCGTCCTCGACGGCATCGATCTGCATATCCCGGCCGGGTCCGTGTTCGCACTGCTCGGACCCAACGGCGCCGGCAAGACCACCGCCGTGAAGATCCTGTCCACGCTCATCACCGCCGACGGCGGGCAGGCCCTGGTCGCGGGCCACGACGTCGCCACGTCACCGGACGGGGTGCGTGCAGCGATCGGCGTCACCGGGCAGTTCTCCGCCGTCGACGGGCTGATCACCGGCGAGGAGAACATGCTCCTCATGGCGGACCTGCACCACCTGTCCAAGCGCGAGGGACGGCGCGTCGCCGCCGAGCTGCTGGAGCGGTTCGACCTCACCGAGGCCGCAAAGAAGCCCGCCCAGAGCTACTCCGGCGGCATGAAGCGCCGCCTCGACATCGCCATGACCCTCGTCGGCAACCCGCGGATCATTTTCCTCGACGAGCCGACCACCGGCCTCGACCCGCGCTCCCGCCACAACATGTGGCAGATCATCCGCGAGCTCGTCACGGGCGGCGTCACCGTCTTCCTCACCACCCAGTACCTGGAGGAGGCCGACGAGCTCGCCGACCGCATCGCCGTGCTCAACGACGGCAAGATCGCCGCCGAGGGCACCGCCGAAGAGCTGAAGCGGCTCATCCCCGGCGGACACGTGCGGCTGCGCTTCTCCGACCCGGCCGCGTACCAGAGCGCCGCCTCCGCTCTGCGCGACGTCACCCTCCCCCAAGCTCTCGGCTTCGCTCGAGCAGGGGGTACCCCCATCGACGAGGCGCTGGCACTGCAGATCCCCAGCGACGGCAGCCAGCGCGAGCTGCGCTCCATCCTCGACTGGCTGGACTCGGCCGGCATCCAGGCGGACGAGCTGACCGTGCACACCCCCGACCTCGACGACGTGTTCTTCGCCCTGACCGGCAGCACCAACCAGCCGAACCAGCCGAAGCAGCCCAAGGAGGCTGTCCGATGAGCTCCCTCACTCTTGCCGTGCGCGACTCGTCCACGATGCTGCGCCGCAACCTGCTGCATGCGCGCCGCTACCCGTCCATGACGCTGAACCTGCTGTTAACGCCGGTCATGCTGCTGTTGCTGTTCGTCTACATCTTCGGCGATGCGATGAGCGCCGGCATCGGGGACGGCGATGCCGACCGGTCCGAGTACATCGCTTATCTCGTCCCGGGCATCCTGCTGCTGACCATCGGCGGCACCACGATCGGCAGCGCGGTATCCGTCGCCACGGATATGACCGAGGGCATCATCGCCCGCTTCCGCACGATGGCGATCCACCGCGGCTCGGTGCTCATCGGGCACGTCGTCGGCAGCGTGCTCCAGTGCGTGATGAGCGTGGTGCTCGTCGGGGCCGTCGCCGCGGCCATCGGGTTCCGGGCCAAGGATGCCACCGTCCTGGAGTGGATCCTGGCGGTCGGACTGCTGGCGCTCGTCTCCCTGGCGCTCACCTGGATCGCGTTCGGGATAGGCCTGTCCAGCCCGAACGCCGAGGCGGCCAGCAACAGCGCGATGCCGCTGATGGTCCTGCCGCTCCTCTCCAGCGCCTTCGTGCCGGTCGACGCGATGCCGGGCTGGTTCCAGCCGATCGCCGAGTACCAGCCGTTCACCCCGGCCATCGAGACGCTGCGCGGCCTGCTGCTCGGCAGCGAGATCGGCAACAACGGGTGGCTGGCCGTGGCCTGGTGCCTGGGGCTGGCCGTGCTCGGCTACGTCTGGTCCAAGTCGCTGTTCAACCGCGACCCGAAGTAGGGGACCGCGCCCCCCAACTCGTCCCACTCCGTGGCGGCGTACCCCGACACCGCGTCGGCGTACGCCGCCCGCCGGCGTTCTCCACCGCCCGCCAGGTCCGCGCCGCCGACGCCGACGCGGGCGCGGCCCGCGGGCTCGCAGGACGCAAGGCGACCTCGGCTCCGCGTGGCCGCGTGGGGCCGTGGGTCAGACCTTGGCCTCCGTCGGCGCCTGGGCCGAGTCGGGGACGGCGTCTAGCGCGGAAGCCGGCCGGACCGGGATGAGGAACGCGACGATCGCGGCCGCAACACCCACCCCGCAGCCGATCAGCATGGCGGCACGGAAACCGTTCTCGGAGGGCAGGACGTAACCACCGAACTCCGTGGTCATCTGGGCCAGGACCACACCGATCACGGCGGCCGACACCGAGCTGCCGATCGAACGCATCAGCGTGTTGAAGCTGTTGGCCGACGCGGTCTCCGACTGGGGCACCGCGCCCATGATCAGGGCGGGCATCGCCCCGTACGCGAAGCCGATGCCCGAGCTGCCCACGATGGTCACGACCAACAGCCCCCAGGTGGAACCAAGGAGCGGCAGGGAGATGCCGTAGCCGACGGCGATGACGAGGCTGCCCACCGCCAGGGTGACCTTGGGGCCGTAGGCGGCGGAGAGCTTGGCGCCGATGGGCGACACCACCATCATCATCAGCCCTGCCGGGGCCATCCACAGGCCCATGGCCAGCATCGACTGTCCCAGACCGTACCCGGTGGCCTCGGGCAGCTGCAGCAGCTGAGGCACCACCAGGGACTGTGCGTACATGGCGAATCCGACCAGGATCGAGGCCGCGTTCGTCATCAGGATCTGAGGGCGGGCGGTCACGCGCAGGTCGACCAGCGGCTCGCTGCTGCGCAACTCCCACCAGCCCCAGGCGAGCAGTATCACGACCGTCGCGGCGAACAGGCCGAGCGTGGTGCCGCTCGACCAGCCCCAGTCGGCACCCTTGGAGACCGCAAGGAGCAGGGAGACCAGCGCGGCGCCGAGACCGACCGCACCGAGCAGATCGAAGCCGCCCGCGTCGGCAGTGACACGGTCCGCGGGCACCAGGCGCCAGATGAGGATGCAGATCAGCAGGCTCAGCGCGGCAACGACCCAGAACAACACGCGCCAGCTCGCGTTCTCGGCAATCGCGGCGGAGAACGGCAGGCCGAGTGCGCCTCCCACACCCATGGACGCGCTCATGATCGCGATGGAGGATCCGAGCCGCTCCGGCGGCACGACGTCGCGCAGCAGGCTGATCCCCAGGGGGACCATGCCCATGCCCGCGCCCTGCAGGCCGCGCCCGATGATCATCGGGGCGACGGAGGACGAGAGTGCGCAGATCACGGAGCCCGCGATCAGCGGAACCGTGGAGACCAGCAGCATGCGGCGCTTGCCGTACATGTCGCCGAGGCGTCCGGCCACGGGGGTCGCGACGGCCGCCGCCAGCAGCGTGGCCGTGATGACCCACGAGGCGTTCGAGGCGGTGGTGCCGAGGATCTTCGGCAGGTCGCCGATCAGCGGCACCACGAGAGTCTGCGTGATCGCGGCCACGATGCCCGCCAGGGCGAGGATGCCGACAACACCGCCGCTGCGGGTTTCGGCTTTGGAACGGTCCACAGGCACTCCCTCTTGGTGGTCCCGGCACGCAGGCCGAGTTGCGCGATACACGCGATGTGCATCGTACATCTTGTATGTATGACACATATTGCACGTGGTATACCTGCTGCAAGGCGGCTTCGCGGAATGGGAGGCCGCCCGGGAGTCGAAGGAAGTCGCATGGACAAGCCCGTTGATTTGATCGAATTCGAGACCATGCTGCTCGGGCGGTACATGCATCTGCTGACGCCACGCGCACGAGGGTGCACCGATCGGCTCGACCGCAGCGCCTATCTTCTGCTGAGCCGCATCCAGACGCAGGGGCCGATGACCATCGGCGAGCTCAGCGCCGCCTTCGGCCTCGATGCCTCGACCCTCAATCGGCAGACGGCCGCCATGCTGCGTGCCGGGGTGGTCGAGCGCGTACCCGACCCCGAAGGCGGCATCGCGCGCAAGTTCGCCATCACACACGAGGGCGAGCGCCGCCTGGAGGCCGACCGGGCCCGGAACGTCAACGGCCTGCTGAAGGTGATGGCCGACTGGACGCCGGAGGAAGTTGCCGATTTCGCCGCCCATCTCAGCCGCTTCAACCGCGATATCGAGAGCGTCGACGGGCGTCAGTGGCCGCGCGGGTGACAGCCTGCGTGTGGGGCTACGAGTCCTCATCCTCCGGGCCGCCCGAGCCGATCTGCTCTGCTCGCAGCGCCAGGTCCTGCAGCACGTCGGCGGAGGACACGTCCGTCTGCCCGGAGTCGTGCACCTGGGCCAGCATGGCGAAGGCCAGGGTGAACGCGCCGACCAGCTGCTCCACCGCGCCGCCGACCTCCCGGCCGACCAGGGCCGCGACCTCTTCGATCGAGGCGTCCTCGGGGATCGAGATCCGGGGCATCGTCTCGTTCAGGAGCGCGGTCACCACGCTCGGATCGGTTTCCACATAGTCGCGGTCCGCGTTCTCTTCGAGGAGCCGGCGGATCTCGCCCGCCTCCGTGAGGATTCCCACGACACGCTTCACCACTTCGCTCTGCTCCATCCCGTGAGCATAGGCGCGTAACCGTGCAACCTGTGGGCGCTCGGTCCTTCGCGCCGTCGCGTCTTTGCCGGTCCGGTTCAGACCAGGACGAGGAGGCCGAGCCTGTGCCCGCACAGGGGACGCGGCCGCAGCAGCCTCAGCTCCCCGGCCATATAGAGTTACCGGTCCCGATTCTTCGAGCAAAGGACCGTTATGGGAACGGTGTTGACCGTGATCGTCGTAGTGATCGGCGCGGCGTTGTACCTTCTGCCGTCGCTGATCGCCTTCAACCGGAGCAACAAGGACCGGTGGTTGATCCTCGTCATCAACGTTGTATTCGGCGCGACGCTTGTGGGCTGGGCTCTGGCCCTCTATCTGACTCTGCGTAAGCCCAAGGTGCCCGCTGCGGCGTGACGTCTGTTCGTCCACGTCCCAACGGTGAGTCAGGGTCTCGACGAGCAGGAGCCCGCGCCCGCCTTTGTCCAGCTTCCCCGGTCGCTGCACCTTCGGCCGGGGGCCGGCGTGTCCGTGCGGCGGCCCGGGCTCGTGCACGGTGTCGGCGGGGGGTGCACCCCATCATCCGTATTTCAGGCCGAGGCGCGCTTGCGACGAGCAGCCTCCTTCTTCGGCTTCGTGTCCGACTTCGCGGTGGTCTTCTTCGCCGTCGTCTTGGCGGACGACTTCGCCGTCGACCGTGCGGCGGTCTTCTTGGCGGGTGTCCTGCTCGGCGTCGACTTCTTCGCGGCCGTCTTGTTGGCGGACGCGGTGGCCTTCTTCTTCGCTCCGGTTCCGCCCGACTTCTTGCGGTCGGTGAGCGAGGAAACCTTGGCGACGGAGGCGTTTGCCGATTCCTCGGCGGTCTCCGGCTCCTCGCCGCGGGCCTCCTTCGCGGCCCGGACGCTGTTCTCCAACGCTGCGATCAGGTCGATGACCTTGCCGGCGCCCGAGACGTCCGCCCCCGCCGGCTCCAGGGTCCGGCCCTCCGCCTTCGCCGCGATGAGTTCCTCGACCGCCTCGCGGTAGTCGTCGTGGAGCGAGTCCATGTCGACCTCGCCGAGGGTGGCCATCAGCGCGTCGGCCAGGTCGAGTTCGGCGTCGCGGACCGTGACCTCGATCTCCGGGGCGACACCCTCGGGGCTGCGGATCTCGTCCGGCCAGAGCAGACCGTGCATGGCGATCACATCGTCGACCACCCGCAGCATGCCGAGCCGTTCGCGCCCGCGCAGCGCGTATTTCGCCACGGCGACCTTCTTGCTCCGCTTCAGCGCCTCACGCAGCAGGGTGTACGGCTTGGCCGCCGGGACCCCGTTGGCACAGAGGTAGTACGCCGCGTCCATCTGGAGCGGGTCGATGGAGTCGGCCGGCACGAAGGCGACGATCTCGATGGTCTTGGCGGTGGGGATCGGGAGGGAGCTGAGGTCCTCGTCGGTGATCGGGATCACCGAGCCGTCGGCGTCCTCGTACGCCTTGCCGATGTCGGTCGCGGTGACCTCCTGCTCGTCGATCTCGCAGACCTTCCGGTAGCGGATCCGTCCGCCGTCGGCAAGGTGGATCTGGCGGAAGGAGACCGAATGGTTCTCGGTGGCGTTGACCAGCTTGATCGGGATGCTGACCAGCCCGAAGGAGATGGCGCCGTTCCAAATGGACCGCACTGTTCACCCCTTGCGTCCGTATAGAGGCCTATACATACAGAAAGCGTGTGATTGTTATCGTATGACGCCTATCACAGAGGTGGAGGGGCGGCGGCTGGCGCTCAGCAATCTCGACAAGGTGCTGTATCCGGCCACCGGAACCACCAAGGGCGAGGTGCTCCACTACTACGCGGCCACCGCGGCGGGGGCCCTGCTCACGCATCTACGCAACCGGCCCGTCTCCTTCCTGCGCTATCCGGACGGGCCGGGCGGGCAGCGCTTCTTCACCAAGAATCCGCCGCCGGGTACGCCGTCCTGGGTACGCACCGCCGCCGTGCCGCACCATAAGGGCGAACAGGCCAGACAGGTGGTCGTACAGGACCTCGCCTCGCTGATGTGGGCGGCCAATCTGGTGGTGGAATTCCACACCCCGCAATGGCAGGCGGACGCGCCCGGAATCGCCGACCGGATGGTGTTCGACCTGGATCCCGGCGCGCCCGCGACCGTGGTGGAGTGCTGCACGGTGGCGCTGTGGCTGCGCGAACGGCTGGCGGCGGACGAGTTGCTCGCGTACGGGAAGACCTCGGGGTCGAAGGGGCTGCATCTGCTCGTACCAATTGAGCCGACCCCCGCCGATCGGGTGTCGGCGTACGCCAAAGGACTCGCGGTCGAGGCGGAGCAGGACCTTCCGGAGCTGGTCGTGCACCGGATGACGCGGGCGCTGCGGCCGGGGAAGGTGTTCGTCGACTTCAGCCAGAATGCGGCGGCGAAGACGACCGCCACGCCCTATACGCTGCGCGCCCGGCCCGAACCGACCGTCTCGGCGCCCGTCACCTGGGCGGAGATCGAGGAGTGCGGGGCGCCGGGGAAGCTGGTCTTCCTGGCCGGTGACATGGGGGCGCGGCTGGAGCGGTACGGAGACCTGCTGGGGCCGCTCGTCGATCCGGACCGGGCTCGGCGGTTGCCGACTGCTGGGCGGTAGGGCGGGCAGGGGTCCGGGTGGGGGTGGCTGCCGTGCTGTCCTCGATCGCCGGACGGGCTGATTCCAATGGTTGGTTGACGCGTCCGAAATTCGCCCCCGAAGCGCATGGCGCATGACGGATGATCTTGTCATGTCCGTAGGGAAAAGACCGCATGCGGAGGGCGGAGCGTCCGAGCCGTGGTGCACACTCCTCGCAGACACTGCTTCGTGGAATCGTGTGGGGAGGCGACGGCATGTTCGCAGGGATCGACGAGGTCGACTGGGCCTCGATGGAGCATGCCTACGGGCCTGCCGATGATGTGCCGGTGATGCTGCGCGGTCTCGCGTCCGCCGATCCGGCGGAGCGCGAGGCGGCGCTGGACGGCATGTACGGGGCCGTCCACCACCAGGGCGATGTGTACGCCTGCACGTTGGCTTGCATTCCCTTTCTCTTCGAGCTGGTCGTGGATCCGGGAATTCAGGACCGGGGCAGCATCGTCGAGCTGCTCACCAGCATCGGCGGCATCGATCTGGACGGGGACGACGAGGACGAGCTCGACGAGGAGGAGATCGAGGGCGCGGCGAACTACGCGATGGCGGCGACCGCCGTCACCGCGGGCGCCGGGGCGTTCTGCGAGCTGATGGCGGATGAGGACCCGGGCGTGCGGCTCTCCGCGCCCCTGGCACTGGCCACGCTCCACAGCCACCCGGTGCGGGTTCTCGCGCTGTTGCGGGAGCGGTTGCCGGTGGAGCCGGCCGAGGAGGTACGGCTCGCCCTGGTCGAGGCCGCCGGGCGGGTGGCTCTGCGCCATCGTGAGCTGGCCGGGCAGGCGGCCGCCTGGCTGACCCGGCTGACAGGTGAGGGGTTTCCGCCGGGGCTGCGACTGGCCGCGCTGGCACAGCTGGCGCGGTGCGCACCGGATGCCCTGCCGGGCGATGTCGTGCGGGTGGTGACGGGGCTGCTGCGGCAGCTGCGCTCGGTGCCCGTGCGTCGGGCCCAGACGGCTCCCGCGGTCGATGCGCAGGCCGGTCCGGTCGAGGCGGTCGCGGCTGTCGACGCGCATTCGGAGGCGGCCGGGGAGCCTTCCGTCGAGGAGCGGGCCGCGCCTGTGACCCTGGTCGGGCAGTTGCGGGCGCTGTCCGACCAGGAGACTTCGGGGCGTTCCGCCCCGTGGACGGCGGACCTGCTGAGGACGCTGCATGTCGGGCTCGACGACCGGGTCGCCGAGCGGACGGCGCTGCTGACGGATCAGCTGCGCAGTCCCGACCACCAGCAGCGGATCGATGCGCTCCGGATGAGCAGCGGGCTGATCCAGGCCTGGCGCGGCTCGTACGAGGAGCTGGTCCGGCTGGTGGGAGAGCAGCTCGCCACCCCTGAGCCACGGCTGGCCGGGGCCGCAGCGCATGTCCTGGAGGATCTTTTCGGCCTCGCCGCGCCCGCCGCCGATGCGCTGGCGGCGCGGGTGGCGGCGGACCCCGGCGCATGGGTTCAGGACTGGCCGAGCGGGCCTCCGGCTCTCGGCAGTGCGGTGAAGGCGCTGGCCAGGCTGGGCGATGCCCGTGCCGTGCCCGCGCTGGCCGCCGCGCTGGAGCGGCCCGAGGTGCCGCACGATGTGGGGTTCGCCATCGGCTGTCTGGGGGCGGCAGCGGCCCCGCTGACCGCTGCGCTGCGCCGCGGGCTGGGTGAGGTCCGGCTCGACGAGGGGGCGTACGACCGGGCGAGCCCGCTGCTCACGGGGCTGACCGCGCTGCGGGCACACGAGGCGATACCGGAGGTGCTGCGCGTGCTGCGCGGTGCGCCGGAGTACCGGGGCGAATGGCTGCGTACGGCGGCGCTGCGGGCGCTCGGTTCGTTCGGGCCCGCGGCGCACAGTGCCGTACCGGAGCTGCGTGCGCTGCTGCGCCGCCCGGGGAACACCTCGGCAACGGAGGCCGCCCAGGCTCTGTGGGCGGTCGACGGGGATGCCGACGCCGTGCTGCCGGTGCTGATCGAGGGCCTGCAGGCGGAGCGTGTCCACGAGCTGCGCTTGGCGGTCAACGCGCTGGGCAGGCTCGGGACGCGGGCGGCGGTGACCGCGCCCCGGCTGCGCGCACTGCTCGGGCACGAGGAGCTGTGGCTGCGGGTGGATGCGGCGATCGCGCTGTTCGACGTGTCCGGACGGGCCGAGGAGTCCGTGCCGGTGCTCCTGGCTGCCTGGGAGAAGAACCGCCATGCCCGGGTCCGGGTGGCGGAATGTCTGGCGCGGATGGGTGTGGCTGGTGCAGGGTCGGACGCGGCACATGTGCTGCGCGCCGAACTCGCCTCCGTACGCCGTCACAACGCGGTGGACGGTGGATACGGCAGCCACGACACGTACGAGGACGAAAAGCTGCTGGCGCTCTGCCGGCAGGCGCTTTTGGGCAATACGGGGAAGGAACCCACAACATGATCATTTTCGGTACGCGGGGTTATCTGTACCAACTGGCCATCCTGACGATGGTCTGCGGCTGGTGCGGCAATCCGGCCGCGCACACGCTGCGCAAGCGGGTCACCAAGTTCACGCTGTTCTTCGTGCCGCTGTTCCCGTTCTCGACGAAGTTCGCGACGCAGTGCACGTTCTGCGGCGGGGAGCAGCAGATCCCCAAGGAGCAGGCCGAACAGCTGCTGGCGCAGCACGCCGCCTCGCAGGACGGAAATCCGTTCGGGCAGGCGCAGGGACAGTGGCAGGGGCAGGGACAGCCGGGTTACGCACCGGGCGGACCGGGCCAGAACCGTTCCTAAACAGTGTCCAGGAGTGAGTCTTGTGTCCACGTCCCGGAACTGCGCGCATCCCGAACGGTTTTGGGTGCGCTGGTCCCCCGCGTTCTCGTTGTCCCTGTCCGGCAACGCGCATCGTGTGCACGCTCCGCGACGGGGCGGCGGGATTCCTCACGCCCTCGGTCACCATGATCGGCCTGGACGGTCCGATGCCCGGCACCATCACTCTGGTGATGCCGGGGCGGTGCCGTCCTTCGCCGGATCGGGTGCCCGAGGGCGCGCCTGCCGATGGCCACCGAGGCGGCGTCATGGCGAGTCATGGTGCGAGTCTTGCTGTTCAGGGGCTTGCGCCAGTGCTGGTCGCCCCACATCGAGGTGTATGCCGGGTCGACGGCGACGACGGCGATGCCGTGTTCGGCGGCCATGGAGACGATGCGGGCCTTGAGCTTGCCGGTGGGCATACCGGAGATGAGTTGCCGGAAACGCTTCTTGCGGCCGTGCTTCTCACGGGTCTTCTCGGCGGAGAAGTCCAGGTTCTCGATGCCGATCGGCTGTGCGCCGGTCTGCTTGGTCCAGTGCAGCAGGCGGGTGAGGGCGTGCCGGATCTGGGCGTCGCGGTGGTCGGCGGTGCCGGACAGGTCGTAGGGGAAGCGGCGCGGGTCGCCGACCGGGTTGCCGTGCCGGTCGAGCCGGTAGGCGGCGAAGTGGTCGGCGTTCGTGTCGACGCCGACCATGCCCTGGGCGCAGGCGGTGGCCAGCGGCATCGTCTGGACGACGGGCCTGATCCACGAAGCGGTGAGGTACCAGCGGCCCCGCTCGACGTGATAGTGGATGCGGTAGGCGACAGCACGGTTGGCCTCGGTGCGGTCGCGCCACTCGTCCCCGCGGTGCGCGAAGGCGACCTTGGAGGCGAGAACGTACCGGCCGTGTTTGCTGTTGGCCAGG